>NZ_JBHXCS010000009.1:0-88868 GCF_042725215.1 Corynebacterium sp. NPDC060344
GGTGGACAGTTAGACGTGGTCGACCACGTCTAACCGTCCACCCCGCGTCTTTCTGCGGGTGCGGGTGGCGTTGCCGGAGGTGGCGGCGTTGCCGGCGGTGCCGGCGGTGGTGGCGGTGCCGGCGTTGCCGGTGGTGGTGGCGCCGCTAGTCCTGCTCGGGGACCGGAAGCAGGCGCGGGACGACCTTGCCGGTCGCGTTGCGCGGCAGATCATCTACGAAGTGGATGTGCTCCGGCACCGAGTGCTCGGCGAGGTTCTCGCGGACGACCTGGCGCATCTCGTCGGGATCGAGGGCGTCGCCGGCCTCGTTCTTCTTGCGGATGACGAACGTGTGCAGCTCCGCCAGCAGCGTCTTCGTGTTGTTCACGCCGACGGTGTGCAGGTCCTCGACGCCGTCGAGGGCGCCCAGCACCTCATCGACCTCGCGCGGGAAGGTGTTCTCGCCGCCCTTGATCACCATGTCGTCCGAACGGCCGCAGACGTAGAGGAAGCCGTCCTCGTCGATGCGGCCCAGGTCGCCGATCTCCAGCAGGCCGTCGACGGTGCGGAACTTGTCGCGCTGCTGCGCCATGTAGCCGGTGAACGCCAGCTCCTGGGCGGTGTGGATGCGGCCGATCTCGCCGACGGGGACGTCGTTGTCGTTCTCGTCGAGGATGCGCACGCGGGCGCCGATGGCCGGGCGGCCGGCGGTGTCCGGGCGCTCCGCCAGCTCCGGGCCGGAGGCGATGGACGTCAGGCCGGCCTCGGTGGAGCCGTAGAAGTTGCAGACCACGGGGCCGAAGCGCTTGGTCAGCGCCGACACGAGCCACGCGGGGATGGCGTTGCCGGAGGAGACCATGAACTCGAACGGGCCGGGGTTCGGGCGCGGGTTCTCGTCGAGGTAGTCGTTGAGGATGCGCAGGAAGATCGCCGCCGACACGAGGCCGTTGACGCCGTACTTGTCGAACTGCTCCAGCGCGCCCTTCGGCTCGAACTGGCGCTGGGTGACCAGCGTCGCGCCGGTGACCATGGCGACGATGACGTTGGCCCAGCCCCAGGCGTGGAACATCGACGCGGACTGGTGGATGACCATGTTGCGGCGCCACGGGATGCGGTCGGTGACGGCGCCGAGGGTCGCGGGGGTCTTGGGCTCGTTGCGCAGGACGCCCTTGGGGATGCCGGTGGTGCCGGACGACATGATGATGATGCGCCCCTGCTCCGGCTTCTCCTCCAGCTCGGAGGTGCCGTCGGCCTCGATGAGGTCGTCCATGAACAGGTAGCCCTCGGGCACGTCGGGGCGGTTGTTCTTGTCGAAGACGTGGGTGACCACGATGGTGGTGTCGCCGATGTCCTCGGGCACGCGGTCGAGGAACTCCTCGTCGATGAAGAGGTACTCGATCTTGGTCTCGTTGAGCAGGCCGGAGATCTGGTGGGCGGAGGAGCCGATGTTCATGATCATGATCTCGGCGCCGAGCAGGCCCTTGACGGACATGGGCAGGATGATGCCGCGGCCGTTGCGGGCGACGATGCCGAAGCGGGAGCCGGAGCCCATGCCGCGGTCCTTGAGGGCGCGGGCCAGCGACCAGGCCTTGTCGCGCAGCTCGGTGTAGGTGAGCTCGCCTTCGTCGTCGACCAGCGCGAGGCGGTCGGGGTAGCGGTGGGCGCTCATGGTGATCAGGCCGCCGACGGCGAATCCCCAGCGCTTGACGCACTTCAGGCAGAACGGCGCGGTCTTGGGGGTCATGTACAGCGCGCCGGACTTGATCAGCGGGGCGACGGACTTCGCGATCGTGTTGACCTTGAACTGCAGCGGCAGCTTCGGTGCGGTGTTGATCTCGGCGGTCATTGTGTCTGTTCCTCCAAGGGGGATTGCGGGCTGGTCGCTTCGCGGGGAAACGGTGTTATTCATCGTGGTGCGGCGGGCGGCCAGCTTGTTTGACAGTCAAACTAATACGGAGCCGGGGAGTTCCGCAAAAAGTGGCGCGTCGCACACATGCTACGAGGGACATCTGAATTATGGGCTGAAATGTTACGCGCCGGTCACAAAAAGGGCGCGTTCGGGTGCGCTGTAGGCAACTTCCGCCACAGGCGTCACTGCAGTTGCAGCGTAGTCCACCGACGCGCGAAGGGCGACGGATCGCAGAAAATTCCGTCGCCCAACACAACTGTCGCCGCGTCCCCGGCCGTCCGCGGGCTGGTCTCCCGCGGGCCCGGTTCCCGGGGCGATTGCTTTACGACGTCTCGCGCGGATCCACCCCGGCGTCGTCCAGCATGGGGACCGACACCAGTGCGTCGGGGATCGCGAACGCATCGACGAGGACGTTCGACCAGGGGCCCAGCGAATCCACGAGGTCGTTGATCGCCGCGCGCACCGCCTTGGTGCGCAGGCCGTTGAGCACGCGCTGCTCCTGGTACCAACCCGAGTGGGCGTCGATGGTGGTCAAGGCGAACAGCGTGCGGATCTGCACGAAGACGTCCTTGGCGGCCGATCCGTCGTCAAGCAGGGCCTCGGCCTCGACGAGGGCCTCCAGGAGCATCGCGTCGACCCGGGCCCAACCGCAGGCGATGAGGTGGTCCTGGGCGGCGTCGACGGCGGCGACGGCATCCTCGATGTCCATCTTCTTCGCGCCGCTGAGGCGGCGGGCCAGCGACTTGAGCAGGTTGGACTCGCGGTCCTCGAACAGCTTGACCTGGTAGCCGGCGTCGAAGATGTCGGTCTCCTCGCGGTCGGTGACGCTGTCGATGAGCGTCTGCACCGACCGGGCCAGCGGCGTGCGGCGGCGGAGGATGTCGCCGACGTTCTCCACGCCGAAGCGCAGCATGCCCATCGGGTCGAGGTCGGACAGGCCGCGGGCGTAGGCCGTGATCAGCTCCTTGCCCACCATCTGGATGAGCACCTTGTTGTCGCCCTCGAAGGTGGTGAACACGTCCGAGTCGGCCTTGTGGATGGTCAGCAGATTCTCCGACATGTAGCCGGCGCCGCCGCATGCCTCGCGGCACTCCTGGATGGTGTCGGTGGCGTGGCGGGTCGCGGCCACCTTCACCGCCGCGGCGCGGGACTCCATCTCGCGCTGCTTCCACTGCTGCTCGTCGGTCGGCTCCGCGACGTTCCACTCGCCGGCGGCGATGAGGCTGTCCTGCTCGTCGAGGCGCTCGATGATCTGGTTCTGCAGCAGCGCCAGCGCGTAGGAGCGGGCCAGGCGCGGCAGCAGGCGCAGGCGGTGCGAGCGGTGCTCGATGAGGCGCTTCTCGTTGCCCGGCACGCCCTCGAACTGGCGGCGGCGCGTGGCGTAGCGCAGGGCGATGGCCAGCGACGAACGGGTCGCGGCGCCGGCGGCGGCGCCGACGGAGACGCGGCCGCGGATCAGCGTGCCCAGCATGGTGAAGAAGCGGCGGTTGCGGGACTCGATCGGCGAGGAGTAGTTGCCGCGCTCGTCGACGTCGCCGAAGCGGTTGAGCAGGTTCTCGCGCGGGACGCGGACGTTGTCGAACAGGATCGTGCCGTTGTCCACGCCGGGCAGGCCGCCCTTGTAGCCGTGGTCGCCGATGGTCACGCCCGGCATGGGGTTGCCGTCCTCGTCGCGGATGGGCACGAGGATGCAGTGCACTCCGTGGGACTCGGCGGGGTCGTGGTTGGCGTCGGTGGCGCTGCCCGGGGTGTGCAGCTGCGCGAAGACGGCGGCCATGCGGCCGTGGCGGGCGGCGTTGCCGATGTAGGTCTTCTGCGCCGACATGCTGGGGGAGTGGACGACGAACTCGTCGGTCTCCGCGTCATAGGTGGCGGTGGTCTCCAGGTTCTGCACGTCGGAGCCGTGGCCGCGCTCGGTCATGGCGAAGCAGCCGAGCAGGTCCAGGTTGATGATCTGCGGCACCAGGCCCACGTGGCGGTCGCTGCCCAGCGCCTCGACGGCGCCGCCGAACAGGCCCCACTGCACGCCGGACTTGACCATCACGCCGAGGTCGGCGTGGCCGACCATCTCCATGCCGGTCAGGGTGGCGCCGATTTCGCCGGTGCCGCCGTGGGCGGCGCTGAACACGCCCTTGGGCATGCCGGTGTCGCGCAGGCGCTCGAGGCGGGCGAGGACGGCCTCGCGGGCCTCGTCGAGGGGAAGGCCGTACTGCGGGCGGAAGAATTCGTCGTCGAGCATGGCGCGGACGCGGTCGCGGTCCTCGGCGTACTTGCCGTCCAGGAGCTTCTGCAGGTCCTTGGCCACGGCCGGATCGGCCTCGGTGGGCAGTTTCGCGGGGCCCTTGCCGACGGTCTCGGGCTTGTCCTTCTTATCCCGGTCGCGGTCCCTGTCACGGTCCCGGCCGGGGCGGGCGCCGGAGCTGCCGTCCTCGGGTGCGGTGTCTTCGGCGGCGGCCGCGGCGGCGACCTTGTCGATGTCGTCGGCCCGCTCGGTGTTCTTCATGGCGACGTCGTCGCCGTGCTGCGGGGATCGGGTGGCGTCGTCATTGGTGTCCATGACTTCACGTTACCGGCCTTTGTGATCCAGATGACACTATTTCAAGAACCGAGCCACCATGCGGGGGTGAACGGCGATTGTCTCAGGAGGGGCCTTCGGCGAGCAGCCATTCCAGTAGGTCGGCGGTCGCTTGGGCATGGCCCCCGGGGTACTCGGCGTCGAGGACGTCGGCTGCCCGTTCGAGTGCCAGGCCGCTCAGCGCCACCTTTTCCTCCCGTGTCCAGTGGCGGCGTCCTTCGTCGATCGGAACATCGGTACTGCTGCCCGGTACCGACCAGCGACGAGGGCTCTCATGCTGGATCACCCGGAGCTTCGTGCCCAGGGAATCCGACGCGAGTTCGACGCGCCCGAATCGAAGGGTGGTGTACTTGATCGACTTCATTGGCCCCTCCGTCCTTGGACGTTGCAAGACATTGCACTCGAGGAAAATCACTTCGGTGAGCGACCGTACGCCGGTGCGCCATCGCCACCGCACCTACCTACCGCCGCTCCGCCACCGCGCCCTCGACGAGCGCGGCGAGCGCGGCATCATCGACGGGAGCGCACGTCCCCAGCCAGCGGTCCAGCGCCTCGCGCTCGGCCGGCGTCACCCACAGTCCGTAGCGGTGCTTCACGGCCACCTGCCGCGCCACGTACTGGCAGCGGAACGAGGAGTTCGGCGGCAGCCACGTCGCGGCGTCGCCGTCGCTTTTGCGCTGGTTGGATGGCCCGTCGACGGCGAGCAGGTTCAGCGGGTCGTTCGCGAACGCGCGCCGGGTCTCCTCGTCGAGGCCCTGCGCGCCCTTCTGCCAGGCGTCGGACATGGCCACGACGTGGTCGATCTGCACGGCGCTCGACGTCCGCGACCCCCGCTCGAACGGGATCGCGGCGCCGGTGAACGGGTCGTGCAGCGTCCCGGCCAGCGCCACGCAGTCGTTGGTGTTCGGCTTGATGGCGACGTCGACGAGATCGCGCCGCAGGATGTCGTTGCGCGTATCGCAGCCGTTGCGCCCCAGTGCCACTGGCACGTCGTCGGACCAGCGCTGCCCGAACAGGACGCGGTCGTACCCCGTCTTCGGCGCGCGCCCCTTGACCTGGAGCTGGGACAGCTGGGCACGGATCGCGCCCAGGGGTCCCGCTCCATTGCTTTGCGACGCCCCCTCGCCCCCTCCATCCGCCCCTCCACCGGGTGCGGCGCCCGGGTCGAGTGGCGCGGGAGGCGGCGGATCCGCGGAGGCGTCGTTGGGCTGCGGCGCCTGCGCTGAGCCTGCGGGGGAGTCTGTGTCAGAACCGGTCGCCGAGTCAGCGCCGGAGTCGGCGCCGGACGAAGATGCGTCGGAAGAAGAAGGTGCGCCGAGGAGGTCGTCGAGCGACGTCGCAAAGCCATCGTCGTCGACGACCGCACAGCCGGACAGGGCCACGCCCGCCGCAACCACTGCCGCGAGCGCCGCGGACAAGCGGCGCGGGCGTGCGGAGGGGCGGCTGCGGGAGGACATGCCGTGACCCTATGGCACCGCCCGGACGGCCCCGCGGGCGGGTGGCGCGGAATTGGCCCGCGTGTTCGAAGGGTGGCTCGGGGCGTGCGCCGGGGGAGAGATGCGGGCACCGGCGCCACCCCCGGTTTGTTTCGGCGGGGTTAAACGGTGGTTGCCCGGCGGTAATCAGGCCGGAACAAGATTGTGTCCCATGTCACAGTGGTCGCGTGACCTGCGAAAATGGCCGGGGCTCGGTTATGTCATTACGGCCCCGACCACCGAAGCTGCTTGTACGAAGCCACGCGCGCACCGCCACCGGGCACCCACCGGACGCGGCGCACGCGACACGAAACGCCCATGAGGTCCGAGAGGACACCAGCCACGAAAGGGGCCGGCAATGACCGACGCCACGAGCCCGAACGACAGCCGCCGCACCGGCGCGGCCGCGACCACCCTCGCGTCCGGCCCGGCGCGCCAGGGCCTGTACGACCCCTCCCGCGAACACGACGCCTGCGGCGTCGCCTTCGTCGCCGACATCCACGGCCGCGCCAGCCGCGACATCGTGGACAAGGCCATCCAGGCACTGGTCAACATCGACCACCGCGGCGCCGCCGGCGCGGAGAAGAACACCGGCGACGGCGCGGGCATTCTCATGCAGATCCCCGACGCCTTCTACCGCGCCGAACTGTCGCACGCCGGCGTGCTGCTGCCGGAGCCCGGCGCGTACGCCACCGGCATCGCCTTCCTGCCGCAGGCGCGCATGGCCACCCTCGACGCCATCCGCGCGGTCGAGGACATCTGCGCCGAAGAGGGCGTCGAGCTGATCACCTGGCGCGACGTGCCCGTCGACGACTCCGCGCTGGGCTCGATGGCCCGCGACGCGATGCCGGTGTTCCGCCAGATCTTCGTCTCCGCCACGGGCCGCGACGGCCGCCAGCTCACCGGCATCGACCTCGACCGCAAGGTGTGGTTCGTGCGCAAGCGCTGCGAGCGCGAGCTCGGCGACCGCGGCGCGGGCCAGGGCGCCGGCGGCGACACGGTGTACTTCCCGTCGCTGTCGAGCCGCACGATCGTCTACAAGGGCATGCTGACCACCCCGCAGCTGGCGGGCTTCTACGGTGACCTGCGCCGCCCGGAGCTGACGTCCGCGCTGGCGATCGTCCATTCCCGCTTCTCGACGAACACGTTCCCCTCGTGGCCGCTCGCGCACCCGTACCGGATGGTCGCGCACAACGGCGAGATCAACACCGTGCGCGGCAACGAGAACTGGATGCGCGCCCGCGAGGCCCTGATCCGCTCGGACGAGCTGGGCAACATCGACCGCGTCCTGCCGGTGTGCGACCCCGACGGGTCCGACACCGCCCGCTTCGACGAGGCCCTGGAGCTCATGCACCTGGGCGGGCGCAGCCTGCCGCACGCGGTCATGATGATGATCCCGCAGACCTGGGAGCACGACGACGACCTCGACCCGGAGGTCCGAGCGTTCTACGAGTACCACTCCTGCCTGATGGAGCCGTGGGACGGCCCGGCGGCGGTGGCCTTCACCGACGGCACCGTCATCGGCGCCACCCTGGACCGCAACGGGCTGCGCCCGGGCCGCATCTGGGTCACCGACGAGGGCCTGGTGGTCATGGCGTCGGAGGCCGGCGTCCTGGACATCGCGCCGGAGCACATCGTCCAGCGCACCCGCGTGCGCCCCGGCCAGATGTTCCTGGTGGACACCGCCGCCGGCCGCATCATCGACGACTCCGAGATCAAGGCCGAGCTCGCCGCCACCGGCCCGTACGAGCAGTGGGTCGTGGACGGGCTGGTCACCACGCCGGAGCTGCCGCAGAAGCGCTACGAGTACATGCCGCACCGCCGCGCGGTGCTGCGCCAGCGCGTCTTCGGCATCACCGAGGAAGACGTCGACCTGATCATCCGCCCCATGGCGCTGACCGGCGCCGAGGCGCTGGGCTCGATGGGCTCCGACACCCCCATCGCCGCGCTGTCCAACCGGCCGCGGATGCTGTTCGACTTCTTCTCGCAGCGTTTCGCCCAGGTGACCAACCCGCCGCTGGACTCCATCCGCGAGAAGTCCGTCACCAGCATGTACACGCTGCTGGGCGCGGAGGCCGACGTGCTCAACCCGACCGCCGAGGCCGCCCGCCGCATCCGCCTGGACCAGCCGATCCTGGACAATCACGAGTTCGTCACCCTGGTCGACGCCCACGAGGACGAGCGCTTCTCCCGCTTCGAGTCGGCGGTCATCTCCGGCCTGTACCCGGTCGCCCAGGGCGGCCGCGGCATGCGCAACGCCATCCGCCGCGTGCGCCGCGAGGTCTCCGAGGCCATCGACCGCGGCACGTCGCTGATCGTGCTGTCCGACCGCGAGTCCGACGAGCGCTTCGCGCCGATCCCGTCGCTGCTGCTGACCTCGGCGGTCCACCACCACCTGGTGGCGGAGAAGACCCGCTCGCGCGCCTCGCTGATCATCGAGGCCGGCGACGCCCGCGAGGTCCACCACATGGCCATGCTCATCGGCTTCGGCGCCGACGCGATCAACCCGTACATGGCGTTCGAGACCATCGACGAGCTGCGCATGAAGAACCAGCTCGGCGACCTCGACCTCGACGAGGCGTGCTCGAACTACTGCCGCGCGGCCGCCGGCGGCGTGCTCAAGGTGATGTCGAAGATGGGCATCGCCACGGTGCAGTCGTACCGCGGCGCGCAGCTGGCCGACGTCATCGGCCTGGCGCAGGACTTCCTCGACGAGTACTTCACCGGCGCGACCTCCCCGCTGGAGGGCGTCGGCCTGGACGAGGTCGCCTCCGACGTGGAGGCCCGCCACCGCAGCGCCTTCCTGCCTCGCCCGGAGGAGCAGGCGCACCGCGACCTGGACCTGGGCGGCGAGTACAAGTGGCGCCGCGAGGGCGAGTATCACCTGTTCAACCCGGAGACGATCTTCACGCTGCAGCACGCCACGCGCACCGGGCAGTACGCGGTCTTCCGCGACTACACCCGCAAGGTCGACGACCAGACCAAGCGCCTGGCCACCCTGCGCGGCCTGTTCGACATGGTCTCCGACCGCCCGTCGGTGCCGATCGACGAGGTCGAGCCGGTGTCGAGCATCGTCAAGCGCTTTTCGACGGGCGCGATGAGCTACGGCTCCATCTCCGCCGAAGCGCACGAGACGCTGGCCATCGCCATGAACCGCCTCGGCGCGATGTCGAATTCCGGCGAGGGCGGCGAGGACCCGAAGCGCTTCGCCCGCGAGGCCAACGGCGATTGGCGCCGCAGCGCGATCAAGCAGGTCGCCTCGGGCCGTTTCGGCGTGACCAGCCACTACCTGTCCAACTGCACGGACATCCAGATCAAGATGGCCCAGGGCGCAAAGCCCGGCGAGGGCGGCCAGCTGCCGCCGTCGAAGGTCTACCCCTGGGTCGCCGAGGTCCGCATCACCACCCCGGGCGTCGGCCTGATCTCCCCGCCGCCGCACCACGACATCTACTCCATCGAAGATCTGGCGCAGCTGATCTTCGACCTGAAGAACGCCAACCCGAACGCGCGCATCCACGTCAAGCTCGTCTCCGAGCTGGGCGTCGGCACCGTCGCGGCGGGCGTGTCCAAGGCCCACGCCGACGTGGTGCTCATCTCCGGCCACGACGGCGGCACGGGCGCCTCGCCCCTGACCAGCCTCAAGCACGCCGGCGGCCCGTGGGAGCTGGGCCTGGCCGAGACCCAGCAGACGCTGATGCTCAACGGCCTGCGCGACCGCATCCGCGTGCAGTGCGACGGCCAGCTCAAGACCGGCCGCGACGTCATGGTGGCCATGCTGCTCGGCGCCGAGGAGTACGGTTTCGCCACCGCGCCGCTGGTCGTCGAGGGCTGCGTCATGATGCGCGTCTGCCACCTGGACACCTGCCCCGTGGGCATCGCCACCCAGAACCCGGAGCTGCGCAAGAAGTACACGGGCCGCGCCGAGCACGTGGTCAACTTCTTCACCTTCATAGCCGAGGAGATCCGCGAATACCTCGCCGAGCTGGGCTTCCGCAGCATCGACGAGGCCGTGGGCCACGCCGAGTGCCTGCGCCCGCGCTCGGATCTGTCGGAGCTGCCGCGCGCGGCGAAGCTCAACCTCGACCGCATCCTCCACGTCGCCGAGAGCCCGTGGATGGAGCAGGACCCGCGCTGCACGAAGGACCAGGAGCACGGGCTGGAGGGCACCCTGGACCAGCAGATCATCGCCGATTCGTCGGCGCTGCTCATGGCCGCCCGACGCGGCGCGTCCGGCTCGGCCGGCCCGCTGAAGCTGACGTACCCGATCTCCAACGTCGACCGGTCGACGGGCACGCGCCTGGGCCACGAGGTCACGCGCGCCACGGGCGCCAAGGGGCTTGACGACGGCTCGCTCAGCGTGGAGCTCACCGGCTCCGCCGGCAACTCTTTCGGCGCCTTCGTGCCCTCCGGCGTCGAGCTCGTCCTGGAGGGCGACGCCAATGACTTCGTGGGCAAGGGACTGTCCGGCGGCCGGATCGTCGTCAAGCCCTCGAAGTCGGCACCGCCGACGGCCAATGCCGCCACCGACACCATCGCCGGCAACGTGATCGGCTTCGGCGCGACCAGCGGCGAGATCTTCATCCGCGGCACCGTCGGCGAGCGCTTCTGCGTGCGCAACTCCGGCGCCACCGCGGTCGTCGAGGGCATCGGCAACCACGGCTGCGAGTACATGACCGGCGGCCGCGTGGTCGTCCTCGGCTCCGTCGGCCGCAACTTCGGCGCCGGCATGAGCGGCGGCATCGCCTTCCTCAAGGCCTCCGAAGCCGACGAAGTCGCCCGCCGCATCAACCCCGAGCTCGTCGACCTGCTCGAACCCGACGCGGACGACATCGAATGGCTCACCGGAATCATCGGCCGCCACCGCGAGCTGACCGGCTCCACCGCCGACGCCGACCCCGCGTCGATGGTCAAGGTCATGCCCCGCGACTACGCCCGCGTGCTCGACGTCGTCGCCCGCGCGGAAGCAGAGAACCTGGACGTCAACGAAGCGATCATGGAGGCAGTGAACAATGGCTGATCCCAAGGGATTCATGAAGCACCGCCGCGAGGAGCCGGCCCACCGCCCCGTTCCGCTGCGGTTGATGGACTGGAAGGAAGTCCACGAGCACCCCGCCCCCGGGCACATCGAGACCCAGGCGACCCGCTGCATGGACTGCGGCGTGCCGTTCTGCCACTCGGCCTGCCCGCTGGGCAACATCATCCCCGAGTGGAATGACCTGGTGCGCCAGGACCGGTGGCGCGAGGCGTTCGACCGCCTCCACGCGACGAACAACTTCCCCGAGTTCACCGGTCGCCTGTGCCCGGCGCCGTGCGAGGGCGGCTGCGTCCTGGCCATCAACGACGACGCCGTGACCATCAAGGACATCGAGCTGGCCATCGCCGAGCGCGGTTTCGAGGAGGGCTGGGTCGAGCCGATCCCGCCGAGCTTCGACACCGGCCAGGCCGTCGCCGTCATCGGTTCGGGCCCCGCCGGCCTGGCCGCCGCCCAGCAGCTCACCCGCGCCGGGCATGCGGTGACCGTCTTCGAGCGCGACGACAAGCCCGGTGGCCTCATGCGCTACGGCGTGCCGGACTACAAGATGGAGGCCCAGTACCTGGACCGCCGCCTGGAGCAGATGGAGGCCGAGGGCACCGAGTTCCGCTGCGGCGTCTCGCCCAGCGCCGCGGATCTGGCCGACTTCGACGCCGTGGTGCTGGCCACCGGTGCGACGCTGCCGCGCGACCTGCCGGTCGACGGCCGCGACCTCGACGGCATCCACCAGGCGATGGACTACCTGCCGCACGCCAACCGCGTCGCCGCGGCGCAGGCCGACGGCGAGGAGCTGTCCCCGGAGATCGACGCCAAGGGCAAGAACGTCGTGGTCATCGGCGGCGGCGACACCGGCATCGACTGCTTCGGCACCGCCCTGCGCCAGGGTGCGGCGTCGGTGACGCAGTTCGACATCCGCCCGCGCGCCCCGCGTTCCCGTGCGGCGTCGACCCCGTGGCCGATGTTCCCGCTGGTGTGGCGCGTGGCCACGGCGCACGAGGAAGGCGAGTACGTCATCTCCGGCTCCGAGCCGCCGGAGGCCACCGCGGCGCTGGGCCTGGATGCCCGCGTGTCCGGCGAGACGCTGGGCAAGCGCGTGTTCAACGCCAACACCGTCTCCTTCCACGGCGAGGACGGCAAGGTCACCGGCCTGTCGGCCAACGAGGTCGCCGTCGTCGAGGGCCGCCGCGTGCCCATGAAGGGCACCGACTTCGACATCGACGCCGACCTGGTGCTCATCGCGCTGGGCTTCACCGGTCCCGAGCGCGGCGGCGTGGTCGCCGAGCTGGGCGTCGCCTTCGACGAGCGCGGCCGCATGGTCCGCGACGACGATTACCGCGCGACGGTGGTCCCGGATGCGCTGTACGACGACGCCTTCACTGGCCCCGTCTTCGTCGCCGGCGACAACGGCCGCGGCGCCAGCCTCATCGTGTGGGCCATCGCCGAGGGCCGTGCCTGCGCCGAGGCCGTCGACCGCCACCTCATGGGCGAGTCGAACCTGCCCCGCGCCGTCGAGCCCGCCGACATGCCGATGGGCGTGTAGCAAAACCGCTGGCAGAGACGCCGCCGTGCACCGGATTCACCCGGGGCGCGGCGGCGTTTGCGGGCGTATGCTCGGCGCCATGATCATGACCACCACCCCCACCGTCGAGGGCCGCGAGATCGCCCACTACATCCGCATCGTCTCCTCCGAGGCGATCTCCGGCGTGAACATGTTCAAGGACCTCGGCGCCGGCTTCCGCAACCTCGTCGGCGGGCGCGCGCAGGCGTACGAGAAGGAGCTCGAGTCCACCCGCGAGACCGCGCTGGCCGAGCTGTACGAGCGCGCGCAGGCGCTGGGCGCCGACGCCGTCGTCGGCGTCGACCTGGACTACGAGGTGCTCGGCGCCGACAACGGCATGCTCATGGTGACCGTGTCCGGCACCGCCGTGAAGCTGGCGTGACCCCCGCGCGTTGGCTGGCGCTCGCGCTGTTCTGCGTCTCGATCGCGTGCGTGATCGGCATTATCAACGGCATGTATTCCATGGAAATGCTCGTCGATTCGGGTGGCGGCATGGGCGCCACCGCCATCGAGGCGAAAACCAGCCGTGCCATGGCCTACGGAGCCATCGCTCTGGCCACCGCCATCGGCGGAGTGGCGTTGACGGTCGCTGATTGGCTGCGGGGGCCGCGCCGCTGATCGAGTTAGTGCTCGGATACTCCAGACTTTCGCGGGGATCGGCAAAGGCGCAGGTCCGAGTATGGCTTGAAATATACATTGGAGGAATCCGGCACTAACGGGGACGGCCCAGGCCTTTTGCTTTGAGACCCCCGCGCCCGCCGCTACTCCACGATGACGTGGCCGCGGGCGCCCATCTCGGCGTGCACCATCTGGTGATCGACGAAGGTGTACGTGCCCGGCTCGGGGAAGCGCGCCTCGACGTACCCGCCCTGTGCCGCGGCGAGGAACAGCGCCTGGCCTGCGCCGGGGCCGTCGTCAAGCTGCAATGCGCCTTCCTTGTACATGCGGTGGAACTGCGTGCCCACGACGTGGAAGCTCATGCCCTTGTTCGGGCCGGCGACGAGCAGCCAGAACCGCACGGTCTCGCCGGCGCGGATGCGGATGGGGTGGGCGAGGTACTGGTCGGGGTAGCCGTTGAAGCGGTAGGCGTCGGGCGTCTCGGCCATGACCTTGGCGGTGTCGGGGCCGGCGTCGCCCCAGTAGCCCTCGGACTGGACGAGCAGCACCTCGTGGTCGACGGGCGGCAGGTCCGGCGGGTCGATGATGACGGCGCCGTGCATCCCGGCGGCGATGTGGTGGCTCATGGGCACGGTGGCGCAGTGGTACAGCCAGATGCCGGCGTGCTCGGCGCGGAAGCGGTATTCGAGGCGCTCGCCTGGGGCGATGTCGCGCATCGGCGCGTCCGGGGAGACCATGCCGGAGTGGAAGTCGACGGAGTGGCTCATGGTTCCGTCGTTGATGAGCGTGACGACGAACTCGTCCCCGACCTTGCCCCGCAGCGTCGGGCCGAGCGGGGCCCCGTTGTAGACCCAATGCTCCTGCTCGATGCCGGGGGCGGCGTAGCCGGTGAATTCGCTGGCGCGCAGGGTGATCTCGTGGACGTCTGCGTCGGGTGCTGCGTCGAGGATCGGGTCGATGGTGGGGGAGTCCGGGCCGGGAAGCTCGCCGACGGTGCCGAGCGCGCCGGGCGTCGCGTGATCGGCGGCCGCGGAGTTGGCGCCCGAGCCGTGGTTGGTGTGGCCGCCGTGGCCTGAGCCGGCCGCGGAGTTGGCGGCGTCGGAGGCGTCAGAGGAGTCAGAGGATGCGGGGCCGCCGGCGTCGATGGTCAGGGTCATGCCCATCTGGCGGTGGCCGGCGATGGTGCACCAGCCGTCGACGTCGCCGGGCACGACGGGCACCTCGATGGTCGCGGAGTCACCGGGGGCGACGCGGCCGGTGTCCTCGCCGGTGGCCAGGCGCAGGTCGTGGACCTGCTCGTCGGCGTTGACCATGGTGATCACCAGTCGGTCGCCGGGATTGGCCTCGATGACGTTGGGCTCGTAGGCCATGTCGCGGGCGGTGACGGTGACCTCGACGGTCTCGCCGGTCGGGGTGACGTCGGCGGCCGCCGAGATGCCGGAGCCGCCGATCCCTGCTGAGCCGCCCATCCCGCCGCCGGACAATGCCACGCCGACGGTGGTGACCAGCGCCAGCACCGCCAGCGCCGCCGTGGTCTGCGCGCCGAGGCGTCGGGATCCGGACGTCGGCTCATCGTCTCGGCGGGTCAGCTCGAGGGGCTCGCTCATCCCGCCGGCGCCATCGGTACCCACCTGCTGCGTTTGCCCTGTCCGCCGTGCCTTGAGCACCGCCACCTGCGCTTTGGCGGCGCGGGCGACCAGCGGCAGGTAGGAGACGAACGCGGCACCGACCAGCAGCGACAGCGCCACCTTCGTCCACGACGGCAGCGGCAGCAGCCACAGCGCCAGGCCGCCGTTGATGATCGCCCACCGGAACGCCCCCGCCCGATCGAGCTCCGCCATGCCGGCGTTCACCGCGCGGGCACCGCCGCCGATGGTGGCGGGGAGGAGTTGGCTCATCACGCCGATGAGCAGCTGCGCGCCGAAGCCGATGAGCAGCGGAAGAGTCAGCGCGGACATGACGAACCCGTCGTCGAGGGCCATCGCCGACGCAGCGATGAGCGTGCCGATCAGCCACGCCACCGCCGCCGCGGCCGACAGTGCGGGGTAGGACAGGCGGTCGCGGGGATCCTTCGCCACGGCGATGACGTTGTGCGCCCACGGCACCGCCGCGATGATCCAGCCCGCGGCGATGATGGCCAGGCCCGCCGACGCCGCCCAGTTCAGACCCGCAAGCGCGCCCACGGTGGTCACGGCGATGCCCGCCAGCTGCACCGCCAGCGATGCTTTCGGGTGGGAGCGCGGCGACATCCTCGTCCGCCACAGCGCCGGGAACATGGTGATCAGCGTGCCCGACGCGGCAAGCCCCAGGAAGCCGATGAGGTTGACGGCTTCGTGGGCGAGGAGCAGGCCGTCGTGAAGCGACTCACCCGCCGGCGACGCCAACAGCGCCCCGAACGCGGCGCCGACCGGCAGCAGGCAGGCGGACGCGACGTAGTGGGCGACCGATACCGCGAAGGGCCGCTCGCGCCCGGCGGCGAGGTCGCGCCCCAGCGACACCGCGTGCCACGCCACCGCCAGGCCGACGACGGTCGCGCCGGCGACGGTCACCGGCCACCACCCGCCGAGCTTGCCTGCGATGGTGACCACGATGCCGCCATTGAGCAGGTAAATCCGGGCGAGCTGGACGCGCCGGGCCTCGGCGGGGACGCCGATGCGCAGCAATTTCTCGGTGAAATGCCGGCCCCACACGAGGATCGAGTTGGTCACCGCGCCGAGCGTGAACAGGTGCACCATCAGCCAGCGCCCCTCCGCGAGGAAGGGGTGGATCATCGCGGCGACGATGATCGCCGCGAACCACCACCGCACCGGCCGCCCCGCTTTCCGGTGCCAGGAGGCGCGGTGTGGGCGGGCGGTCGTGGAGGGCGGGGTCATGGGAAAGATATTACGCAACCGGGATACGGAATAAAATGCCGGAGGGCGTGCGGGGCCGGGTGTGTGGGGCGCGGCGCGGAGCTCGTCGTGTCATATGGTCAACGCTCCCGAGTAGCACTTGTGACCACCTGGCCTTTTGTGGCCGCCGAAACCAGAGTGTTGACCAAAATGCACTAACGGTCCGCATGCTTTGCGACGTCCACCGCCCCGCCCATCCCGCCCCTGCCCCGGGAGCGGCCCCGCCGCCGTTCGGTGTGGTGAAGTATATTTACCAATGAGGCGGGGAAATGCCCCGCGGCGTCGGAAAGTGGGTGGCCATGAACGCAGATGGCACCGCCGCGCCCCGACCCATCTCCCGGATCGTCGTGGTCATCCCCGCCCACGACGAGCGCGAGTTCATCGCCGCCTGCGTTGACTCGGTGCTCGCCGCCGCCCGCGCGACGTCGCTGCCCACGGAGATCCGCGTCATCCTCGACGCCTGCACCGACGGCACCTCGGGGGAGGTGCCGGCGGGCGGGGGAGGGGTGGGCGTCGTCAAGCGGACCATCGACGCCCGCAATGTCGGCGCCGCCCGCGCGACCGGCGTGGACCCGCGCGACCTGCGCGGCGACGTGTGGCTGGCGCACACCGATGCCGACACGATCGTCGACGAGGGGTGGCTCGCGGCGCAGCTGGCGCACGCCGATGCGGGTGCCGACGCGGTCGTCGGCACCATCGGCGTCGCCGATTGGGGGCAGCGGCCCGGGGTGGTGCGGCCGATGTTCGAGAAGCTCTACCTCGACGCGCCCGGCCACGACCACGTGCACGGCGCCAACCTGGGCGTTCGCGGGTCGGCGTATGGATGGGTCGGCGGCTTCAGGCCGTTGGCGGAGTCCGAGGACGTCGACCTCGTGGCGCGCTTGGAAGCGTCCGGGGCGCAGGTCGTGCGCGTGTCCGACTGCCGCGTGGTCACCTCCGCGCGGGTGTCGCGGCGCACCGGCGGCGGCATGTCCGGCTACCTCGACGCGCTCGCCGCCGACGGGGCCTGATCCGGGGGCTGCCCGCTCGGCGCAGATCAGCGCAGCCGCAGCACGCCGATGCGGAAATCCGCCTCGGTCCACGTGCCGATGACGTCGAGACGTTCCATCGCCGCGAGCCGCCCGTGCACGCCATCGCCGTCGAGCTCCATGCCCTCGATCGGGTGGCGCCAGTGCACGGCGACGATGTCGGCGCCGGGTTCTGCCTGGTCAAGAAGCTTGTCGACGGCCACCTCCAGCCCCTCCGCCGGCAGATAATAGAGGACCTCCGACAACACGATCAGGTCGATCGCCTCGCCGGGCAGGGGCGCGGACTCCCCGAGGACGGCGTCGCGCACGGTGACGTGGTCCGGGGTGCGCTCGTCGGCGGCGGTGCGGGGAGCTGCGATGGGCTCCCACGCCTCGACGGCGTCGCAAAGCCGCGCGAGATCGGCGGTGAGCACCCCGATGGAACAGCCCGGCTCCAGCGCGCGGCGGTAGCGGCGGCGGGGCAGGGCCGCCAGCGTCAGGTCGTACTTGCGGCGCTCGTAGTCGCTGGTCTCGAAGCCCCACGGGTCGGGCCCGCTGGCGTAGATGCCCTCGAAGTAGTCGCGGTCCATGTAGTCCCTGCTCACGGCGTGAACACCCACTCGTCGCCGAGGAAGAAGCGCTCGACCACGGCTTCCGGCAGGATCACCGTCGCATCCGGCGCATCGGACTGGGGCGCCAACTGCGACGCATGCGCCGCCAGCGCCCGGCGCTTGTGGGCGAAGGCATCGGCGACGATGTCGGCGTGGCTCTTTTTGGCACCACTGTCACCGCCCATCACCCCGACCAGGTGCGACAGTCCCACGCGCCGCAACCGCGCCCACGGCACGTCGGGGTCGCCGGGCTTGGCCCAGTGCCACATCCACACGGGGAACTCGAGCAGGGACACGGCCGCGCCGGACCCGTCGCCGCCGCCCCGGCGCCCCTCCCACCAGCGGCGCACCGACTCGGCGCACACGTGATGGTCGGGATGCCCGTCGCCGGACCACGTCACCGCCACCGTCGCCGGCTCCAGCTCGTCGAGCGCGGGGTGCAGCGCGGCGTCGACCGCCGTCGCGTCGAGCCCGCCATCGGGCAAGCCCAGCATCCGCAGGTCGATCCCGAGCTCGCGCGCGCCGTCCTCGCATTCCGCTTGACGACGGCCCCTCATCTCCCCCTCGGCCACCTCCCCCGGGTGCGACGCGGCGCCATCGGAGACGCAGACGACCACATCGGAAGTGAGCGCCCCGGAACCATCCGCGCCCGGCGTGACCTCGGCCAACGCCTCCGCCGACCTCGCCGAGCGGGCGGCCATGGTCGCACCGAGGCCGAGGACCTCATCATCGGGGTGAGGGGCGACGACGACCAGGCGGCCGGCGTCCAGCGCAATCGCCGGAGCGGGGTGCTCGGCCAGCGCCTCGCGCCACTGGCCGGCAGTGGTCACTCCGGCGTCATCGGTGGCCGCCAGCCGCGGCCCGTTGGGAACGCTCATCGTTCGCCGCCCTTTGCGCCGCCGTCTCCGTCTTCGTCCCCGTCCCCGGCGGCATCATCCGCCGCCAACCTCAGTTCGCCGAGCCACTGCTCGTCGCGTTCGGCGTGGCACTGCCGCGTGTAGACGGCGACATCGGCGAACCTCTGCGCCACCTCGGAGTCATGGGCCAGCGGCCCCGCGCCGATCGCCCGGCCGACGTGGTCCATGACGTCGGCGCACATGCGGTCGGCCATCGTCCGCACCCGCAGCGCGCGGATCCGTGCGGCATCGGCATCGTCGGGGCTCGCGTCGATCTCGTGCGCGGCTCCGATGATCATCCACCGCGCCGCCGACAACGCCGCGTCCACCGCTCCAAGATGCGCCAGGGCGTGGGGCTTGCCGTGGCGGGATGCGGTGCGGGCCAGGACGTCGTAAAGCCCCGCGACCCCGCCCAGCCAGCACGCCGCGACGCCGATGCCGCCGTGCCAGAAACCGGCGCGATCGAGATAATCGCGCGGCCCGCCGACCGTGACGGCCGGCACCGAATCGAACGTGACCTCCCCGGTGTCCGTGGCCGCCATGCCGGCGTTGACCCACTTGTCCGCCGTGCCGGTCACGCCGGGATGGCGCAGGTCGGCGGCGAACAGGCGCGGCTCGCCGTCGACGCGGGCGGTGACCAGCGCATGCGTGCACCGGCCGACGCCCGAACACCACGGCTTCACGCCGTCGAGGAGCCAGGCGCCGGAAGCTGCAGGGTCGCGCCGGGCCTCGAGCACCGGGTGCGGCGGCTCGGCGGCCCACACGCCCCAGAACTCGCCGTCGGCGACGCGGCGGCCGTCGCCGATCTCGGCGAGGATCGCGTCGGCGTCGTGGTCGGCCTCCGCCAATCGGCCCTCCGACACGTCCGCGCGGCAGCCCTCCCACAGGGCGAGGAACCGCGCGGCCGTGTCGCCCGAACCGGGCAGCGGCAGGGTGGTGCGGTGGTGCGGGGTCCGGCTCACGCTCGATCCCACACCCGGTGCTCCGGCATGAGCTTGAGCAGCGACTTCAGCGCCTTCGCACCCGAGTCGGCCATGACGATGCCCGGCGCCTTCGCGTCGACGTGGCGCTTGACCAGCTTCTGCCCGTCGCCGAAGGCCGCGATGGCCTTCAGGTGGCGGAACGCCTCGCCCAGCAGCACGGCGATCTCCGGGGCATCGACGTCGGCCGCGGCGATGACCGCGTCGAACTCGATGGACCGGGTGTTGAACGTCGTGCGCTGCACCACGGGACCCGAGGCTGTGCCCGAGCCGCCGCCGTTCTTCTTCGTGCCCAGGCGCCCGGCGTGGTCGGCAATGACCAGCGGCACCATGCCCGCCTCGTCGATGCCCGTGATCAGCTTCTCCAGGGCCTTCGCGTCGGTGGTGTCATCGGCGATGATGCCCACCTGGCGGCCGTCCAGCGGGAACGGGCCGCGGATCTGCGACAGCGCCGGCGACGGCTCGGGCTCCGGAAGATCCTTCACCGGCTCCGGCGCCGGCAGCCCCAGGCCCGTGGCCACCGATTCGGCCAGCTCCTGGTCGATGTGCGCCAGAACCTCGGCGACCACGCGGCGGCGGATGGTCTCGTCGAAGCACTTGGACAGCTCGAAGGTGTAGGCGTCGATCATGTGGTCGCGCTCGACGTCGGAAAGCGACTTCCAGAACAGGCGGGGCTGCGAGAAATGATCGTGGAAGCTCGCCGGCTTCTCGCGCGTCTTGATCGCGTCGGCGATCTCCTGCGGCACCTCGATGTAGCCGCCCGCGGTCTCCGGGTCGGCGAGGAAGGGGCAGCCGCCGTCGACGGAATTCGGGTGGTACGCGCTGGCCCCGCCCGGCACCGCATGCTGGCCGAAACCGTCGCGCTGCATGTCGTTGACCGGCGCATGCGGCCGGTTGATGGGCAGCTGCGTGAAGTTCGGCCCGCCCAGGCGGTGCATTTGCGTGTCCTTGTAGGAAAACAGGCGTCCCTGCAGCAGCGGATCGTTGGTGGTCTCGATGCCCGGGACCATGTTCGACGGGCAGAAGCCCACCTGCTCGGTCTCTGCGAAGTAGTTCGTCGGATTGCCGTTGAGGGTCATCGTGCCGATGATCTCCACCGGCGCGAGCTCCTCCGGCACCAGCTTCGTCGGGTCGAGCAGGTCGATGCCCTCGAAGGTCTCCTCCGGGGTGTCCGGGAACACCTGCACGCCCAGGTCCCACTCGGGGAAGGCGCCGGCCTCGATGGCGTCGGCCAGGTCGCGGCGGTGCAGGTCCGGGTCGGCGCCGCCGGAGAGCTGCGCCTCCTCCCACAGCTGCGAGTGGACGCCGAGCTTCGGCTTCCAGTGGAACTTCACCAGCGACGTCTCGCCGGCGTCGTTGATCAGGCGGAAGGTGTGGACGCCGAAGCCCTCCATCATCCGGTACGAGCGCGGGATGCCGCGGTCGGACATGTTCCACATCGTGTGGAACGTCGTCTCGGTGTGCAGCGACACGAAGTCCCAGAAGGTGTCGTGCGCCGACTGCGCCTGCGGGATCTCGCGGTCCATCTGCGGCTTCACGGAGTGCACGACGTCCGGGAACTTGATGCCGTCCTGGATGAAGAACACCGGGATGTTGTTGCCCACCAGATCGTGGTTGCCCTCGTCGGTGTAGAATTTCACCGCGAAACCGCGGGTGTCCCTGGCGGTGTCGATGGAACCGCGGAAGCCGGCGACCGTCGAAAAGCGCACGAAGACCGGGGTTTCCGCGCCCTCCTTGAGAAAGCCCGCGCGCGTGATCTTGGCGGCCTTGCCATTGGAGCGGAACACGCCGTGCGCGCCGGCGCCGCGGGCGTGGACCACGCGCTCCGGGATGCGCTCGCGGTCGAAGTGCTGCAGCTTCTCCTGGAAGTGGTGGTCCTGCAGCAGCACCGGGCCGCGGGCGCCGGCCTTGAGCGAGTGGTCGGTCTCGGCGCGGCGGACGCCCTGCGGGGTGGTCAGGTACTCGCCCTGCTGCGCGAAGTCGGGGCGGTCGGCGTGGACCGGGCAGCCGGTGGGCGTTGCCGGCTTCGGCGAGGTCTGGTCGTCCTTCGGCGGCAGCGGCGCACGAGGGTCGGTCGGCTCGGCGTAGGCGGCGGGCTCGGGGCCGGGGACGCCCGGGCGCATGGCCGCGGGGTCGTGGGCGGGGGCCTTCTTCTTGGGCTTGGGCTCGGCCTTGTTCTTGGCCTGAACCTTCTTGGGCTTGGCCTGCGCCTTCTTGTTCTTCTTCTTGCGGTCGTTGCTGGCGGACACGTCGATCACCGTCGCTTCCGGAGTCGGGGCTGGTTCGCCGCCGGTCCCGCATCCGCGAGGTGAACGGGACTTACGGCCTGTGGGCGCCAGCGTAGACCCGTTCACGGTTTCGGGTGGCAAACTTCCCTGGGTTGTTGCCCGGCCGTTGCTTTGCGACGCCCACCGCCCCGCCCCCTCACGACGGTGCGGGAGGGGTCACCACCAGTAGGCGGGGTACTGCAGGCGTCGGACCCGGTTGGCCACGAGCCCGGCGGTGATCACCATGACGCCCGAGGCCATGAGCACGAGCATGAAGCGGGCGGGGAACTCCGGCGGCAGCGTGACCACCAGCATGGCGGTGGCCGCGCCGGGCGAGTGTGCGCAGCGCAGCAGCAGCATGACGCCGAAGGCCACGCCCGCGGCGAGCCCGCCGACCAGCACCGATCCGCCGAACCACGCGGCCAGCGCCAGGCCGATGATGCCGCCGATGAAGTGGCCCAGCATCACGTTGCGCGGCTGCGCCAGCGGCAGGTCGGGGCCGCCGACGATGAGTGCCGCGGTGGCGGCCATCGGCGGGATGAGCAGCGCCAGGTGGGTGGCGTCGGCGGCGGCGCCGAGTATGAGCAGCGGCAGCGTCACCGCAACGGTGGCGGTGAGGATGTGCAGCAGCGGCGGCCGCTCCGGCGACTTGGACGCGAACGTGGCGAAGGCGGCGGCGACCCGGTTGGTGCGCCTCGGGGGCCGGCTGTGGCTGCCGTCGGTGTCCGGCACTCCCCAGTCGGTGCCGTGCGACGGCGGGTTCGCCGCCGGCGACGGTCCAGCGTTTTCCTCGGACATGGGCGCCAATTGTGCCGGACGCGGCTCAGGCGAGGCTCAGCGGGTCGGTGTGCAGGGGGTCGAGTGCCACGGCGCGGGCGGCGTCGCGGGTGATGGTTCCGCGGGCGCGGGAGACGCGGATGTCGCGGCGCACCGGGGAGTTCGCGGCGATGGTCCGGGCGGTGACGCGCAGGCCAACGGCATCGTCCGTGAACGCCGCGCCAGCGAGGATGACGTGGGCGGGATCGACGATGTCGGCGACGCCGGCCACCGCCAGCCCCAGCAGCCGCGCGCGCTCGTCGAGGATGGCGCGGGCGGTGGCGTCAGAGTTCGCGGCGGCGATGAGCTCGGCGATCGTGCCCGCGCGCACGCCGTGCTCGCGGGCGGAGGCGAGCACGCCGGTCGAGCCGACGGCCTCGCGCAGCGTCGCGCCCCCGAGCAGATCGCTTTCCGACGGCCGCAGGTGGCTGATCGAGCCATCCCCGTGCGCGGGGCGATGCACCGCGCCATCGACCGTCCACGCCAGGCCGATGAGCTCGCGGGCGTAGAAGTACAGGGAGGTCGGCAAGTGCCCGCCGCCGGGGCGCAGCGGAGTGGCGGCCAGCTCGGACGCGGCCATGGCCGCAACGTCGGGGGCGGCGAGGGCGGGGAGGCCGAGACCGTCGGAAAGCAGCCCGACCAGGTCCGTCTTGCCCCACCCGTACGACCGCGACGTCACCGAGCCATCCGCGGCGACATGGCCCGACAGGGCGGCGCCGACCGTGCGCAGCGGGCGCGCGATGCCCGTGCGCAGGCGGTGGATGCCCGCGATGATCGAATCGATGGCCTCGTCCGGGCCCAGCGCGTCCAGCGGCAGATCCAGATCCGTCTCGCGCAGGACGCGGCCGACCGTGTCGAAGATGGCGATGTGCGTCGTGCGCAGCCCCAAATGCGCGCCCACGTGCAGCCACGGCGACTTCGCCGGGGCCAGCGGCGTGCGCGGGCGGCCCGTGCCGGTGCCCGTGATCAGGTCGGGGCGCTCCTCGACCAGGCCCGCGTCGATGAGCGCCGTGACCCCGCGCGCCACCGTCGGCTGCGACAGGCCCGTCGACGCCGCCAACTCGGGGCGCGTGATCGGCCACTGCAGGCGGATCTGGTGATGCAGCCGGGCCGCCGGCGACGTGGGCAGGCGGAACGCGGCGGTCGGGTCGATGTCGGCGACCGGCAGCGTCGTTACCGGGGCGTGGGTGGTCAGGGTCGGTGCCGTCGACGATGCGGCGCCGGTGTTCCCGGTGGACGCGGCCGTGGCGTCGGCGGGGAAGGCGCTGAGTGTCGTGGAGACGGCGGAAGACATGGCCCTCATCTTTGAATAGACCGAACGGTCTGTCAACTTCCGACACGGCGGCAAGGGGTGGAACTGCGCGTTTGGTTGATGGGCAAACAAGTTCCCGCAAATACGAACCGGGTGGTCTACTTATCGGCGCCGGCGCCTGCTCGGCCGTGTGTCGCTCGCGGCCCGAAAAGCGTGCCATGCTGGGGGCATGGAACCTTATGATGTCGCCATCCGCGACGAGTCCATCCGTCTGGGCCAGTTCCTGAAGCTGGCCAACCTCGTCGAGACCGGTGGCCTGGCCAAGGAGGTCATCGCCGAGGGGCAGGTCGAGGTCAACGGGGAGGTCGACACTCGCCGCGGCCGCCAGCTGCACCCGGGCGACGTCGTGTCCGTCGCCGGTGCCGCCGCCCGCGTCGCGCGCCCGGAGGACATCGACGACGACTACTTCGACGAGGCCACCGCCGACGACGATTTCGATCCGGAGAAGTGGCGCAACGTCCAGGTCTAGGCGGCGACCTCTCCTGTTCGCCGCCACCGTCCCGGATCAACCCCGATAAACCGTTGGTGGCACCCCATCGATTCAATTTCGTCCCGTACGTGGCTCGTTCCAGGGGGACGTACGGGCTGAGATTGAAGAATCGAGGGGCCAAAAGTTCAATCTCATCCCGTGCGTGGCTCGTTCGACGGCCACGCACGGGACGTTATTGAATAGGTCCCTCTCAGGTTCTCCCCGCAGTCCGTTCCGGCTTGCTTGACGACGGTTACCGCGTCCTTGACCAGCGAAAACGTAAAATCGGCGCTGTGTGTCCCGCAGCGCCGTCGGCCGGTGCCGGAGTACGCGTGGCGGGAGTCGACGCGGCTGCGGGCCGTGTACGCGTGGCGGATGTCCCCACGGCTGCGGGCCGTGTGCGGCGGGGCCTCCGGTAGCATGGCCCGACGTGCGCGAACCCCCGCGCAGATGTGTCTGCAGTACCCGTGGAGGATCCTCATGCCCGCTTTCCCCGCCGAGTTCGGAATGCCCGTCCGCGTCGATCTGGTCTCCAGCGCTCCCCGCAAGTCGGAGCGGTTCTACCGCGAGCTGATGGGGTGGGAGTTCGCGGCGGCCGGCGAGGGCGAGGGCCGTCGTGTGGCCAAGCTGATGGGCATGCCGGTGTCGGTGCTTTTCGGCGCCGATCAGGCCAGCGATCAGGCCGCTGACCAGGCTGATTCCGCCGCGGCCGCGACCGCCGACCAGTGGCGCGTCAACTTCCACGTCGACGATGTTGCGGCCGTCGTGGAGAAGGCCCGCGGCCTGGGCGCCGACGTCGTCCGCGAGCCGGTGGCGCTGGTCGACGGTGGCGCGATGGCGGTCATCGTCGATCCGGCCGGCGCGCTGGTGGGCCTGCTGGAGCAGCCGGGCGAGCAGGCGTTCGTCGCGGCGGGCGAGCCGGGCGCCCCGGTGTGGTTCGAGCTCATCGCCGGCGATGTCGGGGGTTTCGATGACGTCGTGTCCTTCTACCACGAGCTTTTCGGCTGGGAGGTCGCCGTGCGCGCCCGCACCGAGCAGGGCGTTTACGCCATCGCGATGGAGGCCGGCGCGCCGTTCGCGGGTCTCGTCGCAGGTCCGCAGGCCGCGGGCCCGGGCGACCAGGGTTCCTTCACCGGTTGGCTCGCGTACCTCGGCGTGGAGAACATCGGCCAGGCCGTCCTGCGCACGCAGGAGCTCGGCGGCGAGGTGCTCGTTCCCGTGCAGGACACCGAGTTCGGCCCGCTGGCCACGATCGCCGATCCTTCCGGTGCGACGACGGTCCTGTGCGAGGTCCCGCTGCCGCCGGAGGATGACGCCCGCGAGTCCGATCCGCTGCAGAGCATCGATCTCAGCCAGTTCCAGTAGCCCCGCCCGGCTAACCCACCTCGAATGACTTAACCCACCCGTCATACCGGGTGGGTTAGGACATTCCGGGTGGGTTTGCGGCTGTTGAGGGCGGTTGCTTTACGACGTCCCGGCCACCCCATCGCGAACCGCCGCCGCGAAGCCCGCCGTGGTGTTGGTCCCGCCGAGATCGGGTGTCGGATCCTCGCGCAGCGTGGTGATGACGGCCCTGCGCAGGCGCGATGCAGCGTCGCGCAGGTCGGCGGCGCCGTCCGGGGTCGTCGCCTCGTTTGCTGCCGCTCCCGCCGTCCCGGGTGCCGTTGTTCTTTCCGTCGCAGTCTTGTCCGCGAGGTGCTCGGCGCACATCGCGGCCGACAGCAAGAATGCCGCCGGATTGGCGATGCCCCGTCCCGCGATGTCCGGCGCCGACCCGTGCACGGGCTCGAACACGGCGTGATCTGCGCCGATGTTGCCCGACGACGGCAGGCCCAGGCCACCCATGAGTCCGGCGCCGACGTCGGAAAGCATGTCGCCGAGCAGATTCTCGGCGGCGATGACGTCGAAACTGCGCGGCGAGGTGATCATCCGCATGGCCACGGCGTCGGCGTTGGCGATCTCGAATTCGACGCCGGGGAATTCGGCGGCGACCTCGTCGACGGCGTCGCGGATGATCGCCCCGGATTCGCGCAGGATGTTCGGCTTGTCGGCCACCGTCACGCGCCGCAGCGACGGGTCGGCCGCCCGGCCGGTGAGGGCCGCGGAGGTGCGGAGGAGCCGTCGCCAAGCAAAAGCCGTGGTCACACGCAGGGCGACTGCCGTGTCGGCGGGCGTGGAGCGGGTCACCGTGGGGTCGTGCTTGACGACGTCCCACAGCCCCGCACAATCGGCGCCGCGCATGGAGAAATCGTGGGAGTAGAGGCCCTCGGTGTTCTCGCGGACGACGGTGAAACCGAAGCGGGGGGTAGCTTGCGGGGTGGTGGTGTCACGGGCGGTGGCGCCCAGCAGGTCCTCGACGGGGCGGACGTTGGCGAAGAGGTCCAGGCGCTGGCGCAGCTGCAAGACCGGGGAGCGGTAGGTGAGCCCGGTGCCGCGGAGGTGGGCGGCGAGTTCGGCGTCGGCCTCGCGGGCGGGCTTGGAGGTGATCGCCGCCATGAGCGCGGCGTCGGCGTTCTCGAGCGCGCGCCACGTGGCCGCGGGGACGGGATCGCCGTCGGCGCACCACCGCTGCCAACCGATCGCTGCGTCCGTGAAATCCCAGGTGGGGAAGGCCGCCGCGAGCACCGGCCGGCAGGCGTCGACGATCTCCGGGCCGATGCCGTCGCCGGGCAGCAGCACAATCGAGTGGCGGCGAGGCGTGTCGGCGGAGGGGGAGCTGGCGGCTCGAGTGGCGTCGGCGTCGGTGGAGATGGCGGCGGCTCGAGTGGGGTCGGCGGCGGCGGGGCTCATGCTGTCGAGCATAGGAGCGCCCGGATATCCGGTCCGGCGCGACGAAGAAATCGGGGTGAAGGGCACTAACTGCCGACGCTTCGGCCTTTTCGTTGCATCAAATCGCCGAAGCGTCGGCAGTTAGTGTCGTTCATGTCGGGGTTTGGCGGCCGCGGCGCCGCCAGTGGCTACTTCGCGAAGGTCACCGGCACGTCGACGATGTCTTCGAAGCCCTCGGAGTGATCGCCGAAGACCTTGAGGGTGCAGGAATCTGTGCGGCAATCGAGGTTCTCGCCGGCGGCCTTCGCGGTCAGCGAGACCGACGCCTCACCGTTCTCCGGCACCGGCTGCGAGCCGCCGCGGTTGGACAGCCACGCCTGGGTGCCCGGCACGGCGCGGTCGCCGGTGCAGGAGGGGGCGGGCGAACCCTCGGGACGGTCGCCGCAAATGCCCAGGTAGTAGCCACCGTAAGCGGGGTTGAGGCCGGAGAGGGTGATGGTGATCTCGGAGCCGTCCGCGATGTCCTGCGCCGGGGAGACCTGAGCGGTGACTCCGTTGGCGCTGGCCTCGGCGGTGGTGGCGGCATTGGCGCCGGTGGACTCGGTGGCGGAGGTGCTCTCCGCTGCGGCGGCCGAGGCAGTGGCAGAGGTGGTGGCGTCGGCGGAGGTCTCGGCGCCGGCATCGGCGGAAGCGTCACCGTCGCCGCCGGAGCAGGCGGCCAGCAGCGCGACGGCGGCGATGGCCGGGGCGGCGAGCAGTCCGCGACGCGCACGAGCGGCGCGGGAGACGCGGGAGGCGCGGGAAGTGCGGGCGGATCGGGCGGCGGCGGTGTTCTTCATTGGGTTCTCCTCGATGTGGTGTGACTTAAGCGACGCTCATGCTAACATCCACCGGCAAGGCAAGCCTAACTAAGCGTAGGCTGTGCATTTGTTGGGTGGGTCACGATTGAACCGCTGGTCCTTCACCTCGCTGTTGTCGTGGCCATCCACCGACCCGATACACCCGACCCGCTATATCCGACCCGCTACATCCACCTCGTTACATCGGCCCCGATACGCCCGGCCCGCCACATCCGATCCGATACAACCGACCCGATACAGGAGCCCCATGCCGACGTCACTGACCAGGCGCAATGGCGCCATCGCCGCCGCACTGGTGTGCCTGGTGCTCATCGCGGGGCTCATCGGCTGCGCGGGCCCGAACGCCAACGGCACGGAAGCGGGGGAGGGTGCCGCCGCCAACTCCGCCGCTTCCAACTCCGGCAACACCTCCGGCTCGAGCGACGCCAACTCCGCCGCCACCCCCGCCGGCCACGTCTCGGCGCAGCTGCCGCCGGCCGCGCCGGAGGTCCTCGTCGACGATCCGTCGCCGCAGCTGCCGGTGACCGTCGACTGGGACGGGACGCCGGTCGAGGTCGCCTCGGCCGAGCGCATCCTCACCCTCGACCGCGCCGGCGCGCTGTCCCGCATGGTGTGGGCGCTGGGCCTGGGCGATCGCCTGGTCGGCCGCGACACCGCCACCGACTTCCCTGGCGCCGCGGACCTCCCGCAGGTCACGCCGGGCGGCCACACGATCAACGCGGAGTCGATTCTCAAGTTGCGCCCGGACGTCATCATCACCGACGGCTCCATCGGCCCCTCGCGCGTCCTGGACACCGTCGCCGACGCCGGCATCGCCGTGGTCCGCATCCCCGACGAGCGCACGCCCGACACCATCGCCACCCTCGCCGAGCAGGTTACGACGACGGTGGGCCTGGGGCAGCACGCGGACGAGGTTGGGCGGGAGATCGTCGCAAAGCTCGACGCGGCCTCCCGCGACGCCCGCGACCGCGCCGACGGCCGCCGCATGATGGTGCTCTACCTGCGCGGCACCACCGTCGCGATGATCGCGGGCCCGGATTCCGGCGCGTCCGCACTGATCGAGCGCCTGGGCGGCACCGACGCCGCCGAAGGCCTGGGCATCGACGGCTCCTTCACGCCGCTGACGCCGGAGGCGCTGGTCAAGGCGGCGCCGGACACGGTGATCGTCATGAGCCACGGCCTCGACTCCATCGGAGGCCCCGCCGGCCTCGCCTCGCTGCCCGGTATGGCGCAGACGCCCGCGGGCAAGAGCACCAGCGTCCTCGACGTCCCCGATTCGCAGCTGCTGTCCTTCGGCCCCGACACCCCGCGCGTCGTCGCCGCGATGGCCGACGCGCTCTACGGGAAGGCGGGCTCATGACCTCCGTCCTGCCCGCCTCGACCGGTTCCGCTTTACGACGGCCCGCCGCCCCCGCCTCCGCCGCCTCTTCCGGTGGCGCCGCGGATTCCGGGCGCTCCGACGGCACCGCCCCCGTGACTCCCGCCCCCGTGACTCCCGCCGCCATGAACTCCGGCCCCACGACTTCCGGCCCCGACGGCATCGACCGTGCCGCGGCCGCCCGCCGCCGGAAGGCCGCCATCGTCCACGCCGTCCTCGCGGCGGCGCTGGTCGGGGCGGTGCTGTGGTCGGCGACGATCGGCCAGTTCGGCACGGGCGCGGTGGATTCGCTGAAGTCCATCATCGGCGCCGGCGGCGACGCCGACGTGGTGATGTGGCAGGTCCGCCTGCCCCGCATCGCCCTGGCGCTGCTCGTCGGCGCCGGCCTGGCCATCGCGGGCGTGGCGCTGCAGGCGGTGTTCGGCAATCCGCTGGCCGAACCCGGCCTGGTCGGCGTCTCCTCCGGCGCGGCCGTCGGCGCCGCCGCGGTGACCGTCGCCGGCGGTGCCGCGCTGCCCGCCGCCCTCGGCGCCGCGGCGGCGGACTGGGCGATCGCCGCCGGCGCCTTCGCGGGCGGGGCCATCGCCACCGCCATCGTCGCCGCCACCGCCCGCGGCGGCCGCGACGTCGCGCGCATCATCCTCGTCGGCGTCGCCGTCAACGCCGTGTGCGGCGGCCTGGTCTCCGGCATGACGTTCATCGCCGAGCCCGCCGCCCGCGACCGCATCGTCTTCTGGCAGATGGGCAGCTTCGCCGGCGGCGACTGGACCTCGGCGGCCATCGTCGCCGCCGTCACTTTCCCGGCCGCTGCGGTGATGTGGGCCCTGGCCCGGCGCCTGGACCTCCTCGGCCTGGGGGAGGCGCAGGCGGGTCATTTGGGCGTGGACGTCGTGAAGCTGCGGCGCATCGTCATCGTGCTGACGGCCCTGGTCGTGGCGGTGGGCGTCGCGTTTTCGGGCATCATCGTGTTCATCGGCCTGGTCGTGCCGCACGCGCTGCGGCTGATCCTCGGGCCCGGCCATTCGGCGCTGCTGCCGGCGTCGCTGCTCGGCGGCGCGCTGGAGGCCACGCTCGCCGACCTCGCCGCGCGCACGCTCGTCATCGGCGCCGACCTGCCGCTGGGCATGCTGACGTCCCTGGTCGGCGGCCCGCTGTTCTTCTGGCTGCTGCTGCGCGGCGGACGGGCGGTGCGGCGATGAGGGCCCCCGATCTCCGCGAGATCCTGCCCGCCGCGCCGGCGTCCGCGTCCGGTCAGGGCCTGGTCGCGCGGTCGGTGACGGTGCGCCGGGCGGGACGGGTGTTGCTTGACGACGTCCACCTCCGCGCATCCGCCGGCCGCGTCACCGCACTGGTCGGGCCGAATGGCGCAGGCAAGTCGACGCTGTTGTCGGCGCTGTCCGGCGACGATGCGCCGGAGGCCGGGACCGTCGCCTTCGATGGCGCGGACCTGCACCTCATGGCGATGGCTGACCGCGCCCGGGTGCGCGCCGTGCTGCCCCAATCGCACCCCGCGACCGTGCCGTTCACCGCCGGCGAGGTCATCGAATTCGGCCGCAGCCCGTGGGGCGAGCCGGACCCGGGGCTGCGCGCCCGCGTCGTCGCCGAATGCGACGTCGCGCATCTGCTCGACCGGCCCGTCACGGTCCTGTCCGGCGGCGAGCTCGCCCGCGTGCACTGCGCGCGGGTGCTCATGCAGGACACCCCCGTGCTGCTTTTCGACGAGCCCACCGCCGCCCTCGACCTGCGGCATGCCGAGTCGATGCTCGGGGTCATCGCCGGCCGGGCGCGCGCCGGGGCGGCCGTCGTCGTGGTGCTCCACGATCTGGCGGCAGCGGCGGCGCACGCCGACGACGTCATCGTCCTCGACGGTGGCCGCGTCGTCGCCGCCGGGCCACCGGCGCAGACGCTCACCGCCGAACTCATCGGCGAGGTCTACGGCCTCGACGTCGAAGTGCTGGCCGACTCCGGAGGTAATCCGGTGATCGTGCCGGTTCGTCGTCAAGCGAGAAACCAACCAACCAATCAACCGACAACCACCAGCTAGGAGGGGCGACATGCTCCAGACGACCACCGACAGCCTGACCGCACGACTGCGGGAGGCCACCGCGGCCGCCCACGACGACGCCGAGAACTCCGGCTTCATGACCGCCCTGCTCGACGGCGACTACGGCGACCTCGGCGCCTGCGCCACCGCCGACCTCGCCGGGCAGCTGTGGTTCATCTACGGCGCGCTCGAGGACGCCGTGCGCGCCATCGCCGACACCCCCGAGGGCGAGGCGATCCGCGACGTGCGCCTGGAACGGGTCGACGCGATCGAGCGCGACCTGGAATTCCTCGTCGGTCCGCGCTGGCGCTCGTCGATCGAGGCGCTGCCGCCGACCGCCGCCTACGTCAACCGGCTCACCGAGCTGGCGCGGCGCCGCGACGCATCGGCGCTGCTCGCGCACCATTACGTGCGCTACCTCGGCGACCTGTCCGGCGGGCAGATCATCGCCCGCAAGCTGCGCGACCACTACGGCATCGACGGCGACGGCGCCCGCTTCTACGACTTCGCCGCCCTGGGCAAGATCAAGCCCTACCGCGACGCGTACCGCGATCGTCTCGACGCCCTCGTGCTTCACGACGACGTCCGCGACCGCATCCTGTCCGAGGCCGTCCTCGCGTTCCACATGAACACGGCGCTGTTCCGCGCGCTCGACGAACGCCACCGTCCCGCCGCGGATGAGGTGGGCGGGGATGAGGCCGGCGCGGACGGGGCTGGCCTGGATGGAGCCGGCGCCGGAAAGCAGTACTGCCCGCACCTGGGTTAGGTGCGGGCAGCGGGCAGCGGCGGCCGGTGCCGGAAAGCAGTACTGCCCGCACCTGGGATAGGCGCGGGCAGCGGGGCCCCTCCTCGGGTTGGCGCAGGCAGCGGGCAACGGCGGCCCTCCCTCGGGTGAACGGCCAGTAGATCGCCGAGTGGTCGGCGGACCCCGTAGTAAATGGCACTAACTGCCGACGCTTCCGCGATTTGATGCAACGAAATCGCGGAAGCGTCGGCAGTTAGTGTCGTTCATGTCGGGGTGGCCCGGAATCAGCCCGGAATTCGGCTGGAATCCGACCGGATTTGGGTCGGGGCGCCGCGGGCAGCGGGGCGTGGCGAATCCGCGCTACATCCCCAGGACCTCCGACAGCTCGGCGGCGATGGTCCGCAACCGGGCGGCGGCCTCGTCGTGGGGGACCGGGACGGCAGCATCGTCGCCACTCGAGGCACCAGCACCCTCCACCGGCACGATGACCTCGAGGTAGCACTTCAGCTTCGGCTCGGTGCCGGACGGGCGGGCAATGACGCGGTCGTCGTCGGCGGTGAGCAGCATCAGGCCGTCGGTCGGGGGGAGGCCGTTCCAGCCGTCGGAAAGATCGTGGACGGCGGTGACCTCGGACCCGGCCAGCGTCGCCGGCGGGTTCGCGCGCAGCCGCGCCATGCCCTCGGCGATGAGGGCGACGTCGTCGACGCGGAACGTCAGCGGCGCGGTCTTGTGCAGGCCGTGGGCGCGGGCGAGGTCGTCGAGGAGATCGGCCGGGCCACGTCCGCCGGCCTTGAGCGCGGCGACCAGATCGGCGACGCGAACGGCCGCGGTGACGCCGTCCTTGTCGCGCACCTGCGTCGGATCGGTGCAGTAGCCGATGGCCTCCTCGTAGCCGAAGACCATGCCGGGCGTGCCGGCGATCCACTTGAAGCCGGTCAGCGTCGTCGCATGCGCGAGCCCGTGGTCTGCGGCGATGCGCGCGTTGAGACGCGAGGACACGATCGAGTTCGCCAGCGCCGGCTGCGCGTCGCCATTGCTTGACGACGACCCCGCGCCCATGTGTTCGGCCTCCACCTGCGCTGCGACCATCTCGCCGAGCAGCGCGCCGATCTCGTCGCCGGACAGCTGCCGCCAGCCGCCGTCGACGCCGGCATCGGGGATGGCCACGGAGCAGCGGTCGGCATCCGGGTCGGCGGCGATGATGACGTCGGCGCCGCGCTCGCGGGCCAGCTCGAACGCCAGGTCCAGCGCGCCGTCCTCCTCGGGGTTGGGGAACGCGACGGTCGGGAAGTCCGGGTCCGGCGCGAACTGCTCCTCGACCACGGCGACGTCGGTGAACCCGGCCTCGCGCAGCACGCGGGTGATGGTCTCGCCGCCCACGCCGTGCATGGGCGTGACCACGACGCTCACCGCCGCACGCGCATCCGCCCCTGCGGTGGCGAGCGACGTGGCGCGGGCGACGTAGTCGTCGACAAGCGAAGAACCGAGGTGCTCGACGGCGGCCTCGTCGCGCGGGACCTCGTCGGCCGGGGGAGCTGCGGCAATGTGCGCGGCGATGGCGGCGTCGTGGGGCGCGATGATCTGGACGCCGCGGCGCTCGTCGGAATCGACGGCGCGCCCGCCCAGGTAGACCTTGTAGCCGTTGTCGCGCGGCGGGTTGTGGCTGGCCGTGACCATCACGCCGGCGTCGGCGCCGAGATGGCGGACGGCGAAGGCGGTGACGGGCGTGGGCAGCTGCGGCGGCAGCGCCAGGGCGCGGCCACCGGCGGCGGCGATGACGGCCGCGGCATCGCGGTGGAAGTCCGACGAGCCGTGGCGGGCATCGCAGCCGACGACGACCGTGAAGCCGTCGCCGACGATGTCGCGCAGGTGGGCGCACAAGCCGGCGGTGGCGCGGATGACCGTGGCGCGGTTCATGCGCGACTCGCCGGCGCCGACCTCGCCGCGCAGGCCGGCGGTGCCGAAGGTCAGCGGGCCGGAGAACCGGTCCGCGAGCTCGGCGGCGGCGTCGGAGGAGTCGGTTGCCTTGGCGTCTTCGGCGGGCGCCGACCCGCCCGACTCCGCGCGCTGGATCAGCGTGGACAGCTCGTCGCGGGTGGCGTCGTCGGGGTCGTGCGCCAGCCACTCGCGGGCGGCGGCGAGGACCGCCGGGTCGGTGATGGTGGCGGCGTTGGTGGCGCTATCGGTGGTGGTTGCGTCGGCCGGGGTGTTGGTGGTGGCGTTATCTGCGGTGCGGGGATCGGTGTCCGTCATCGGCGCTTATTCCAGACCCTCGAGCACGGTCGCGGAGCTGGACAGTCCCAGGCGGGAGGCGCCCGCGGCGATCATCTCCTCGGCGGCCGCGGCGTCGCGGATGCCGCCGGAGGCCTTCACGCCCAGGCGGTCGCCGACGGTGTCGCGCATGATCTTCACGGCGTGCGCCGAGGCGCCGCCGGCGGGGTGGAAACCGGTGGAGGTCTTCACGAAGTCGGCGCCCGCCGACTCCGACGCCCGGCACGCCGCGACGATCGCGTCGTCGTCGAGGACGGCGGACTCGATGATCACCTTCAGCAGCGCGTTCGGGATCGCCTCGCGCACCGCGCGGATGTCGGCCTCGACCGCATCCCAATCGCCGGTGGCGGCCTTGGACAGGTTGATGACCATGTCGACCTCGTCCGCGCCATCCTCCACCGCGCGGGCGGCCTCGGCGGCCTTGATCTCCGGCTTGTGGGCGCCCGACGGGAAGCCGACGACCGTGGCCACGGCGACGCCCTCCGGGGTGGACACCGGCAGCTGGTTCGGCGAGACGCACACGGAGAAGCAGTTCAGCTCGGCGGCCTCGTCGATCAGCGACTTGACCTGGTCGGGGGTGGCCTCCGGCTTGAGCAGGGTGTGGTCGATCATGCGGGCGACGTCGGCTCGGGAAGTCATGGGGGAAGTCCTTTCGTGGTGCGCGGCGGCGGCCGCGCGAATGAGGGTTACGTTTTCTGGGGCCTAGGAGATCCGGTCGATGATGACCGTGCGCTCTGGGGCGGTGCCGCCGGCCTCGACGGCGACGCCGGGCATGGCGGACTCGAGGGCGCGGTCGAAACGGTCCTCGTCGTCGGTGTGCAGGGTGAACAGCGTCTGGCCCTTGGTCACGGTCTCGCCGAGGTCGACGTGGAGCTCGATGCCGGCGCCGGCCTGCACCGGGTCCTCCTTGCGGGCGCGGCCGGCGCCGAGGCGCCACGACGCGACGCCCAGCGCCAGCGCGTCGAGCTGCGTGACCACGCCATCGGACTCGGCGACCACGTCGTGGGTGTGGCGCGCCGTCGGCAGCGCCGCCTCCGGATCCCCGCCCTGTGCGCGGATCATGGCGTTCCAGGTGTCCATCGCGCGACCGTCGGCAAGCGCCTTTTCCACGTCCGCATCCGGCTGGCCCGCAGCCGACAGCATCTCCCGGGCCAGCGCCAGCGTCAGCTCGACGACGTCATCCGGACCGCCGCCCGCCAGCACCTCGACGGACTCGCGGACCTCCAGCGCATTGCCGATGCACCGGCCCAGCGGCACCGACATGTCGGTGAGCAGCGCCACGGTGTCCACGCCGGCGTCCTTGCCCAGATCGACCATGGTGCGCGCCAGATCGCGGGCCATGGCCTCGTCCTTCATGAACGCGCCCGACCCCACCTTGACGTCGAGCACCAGCGAATCGGTGCCCTCGGCGATCTTCTTGCTCATGATCGAGCTGGCGATCAGCGGGATGCAGTCGACCGTCGACGTGATGTCGCGCAGCGCGTAGAGCTTCTTGTCCGCCGGCGCCAGGCCGGAGCCCGCGGCGCAGATGACGCAGCCGGGATCGCCGAGGATGGCCATCAGCTCGTCGTTGCTCAGGTCGGCGCGCCAGCCGGGGATGGCCTCGAGCTTGTCCAGGGTGCCGCCGGTGTGGCCGAGGCCGCGGCCGGACAGCTGCGGCACGGCGACGCCGAAGCTGGCCACCAGCGGCGCCAGCGGCAGGGTGATCTTGTCGCCGACGCCGCCGGTGGAGTGCTTGTCGGCGGTCGGCTTGCCCAGCGAGGAGAAGTCCATGGTCTCCCCGGAGCGGATCATCGCGTTGGTCCAGCGGGCGATCTCGGGGCGCTCCATGCCGTTGATGAAGATCGCCATCGCCAGCGCCGCCATCTGCTCGTCGGCGACGATGCCGCGGGTGTAGGCGTCGACCACCCAGTCGATCTGGTCGTCCGGCAGCACCCCGCCATCGCGCTTGACCTTGATCACGTCTACGACGTCGAACTTTTCAGCCATCGTCCTCGCTCCTCCGATGCTCGGCCGGGCGGGCGCGGGAGTCGTCGGCGGCCGGTGTCCGGCGGCCGCGCACCGTTCGCGGGTGCCCGGTTTTTTGGTCTTGTGGACTTGTTCGGGTTCGATTATCGTGGGGCCTAGAACAATTGTCAACAGGGCGTTTTCCAATAGTTCTAATGTGGTGCACGTCACGGGGTCCGACCCCCGCCCGCCGGCGCCGCACGGCAAGCGCCCTTCCCGAACGGAATCCCGCAACGGTTTCCCCGAAAGGATCGAGGCAGTCATGTCCATCACCGACGCCGAACTGCTGGAACGCGCCCGCGCCGCCACGGCGCACTCGTACGTCGCATACTCCGGGTTTCCGGTGGGTGCGGCGCTTTTGCTTGACGACGGCACCGTGGTGACCGGATGCAACGTCGAAAACGCCTCCTACGGCCTGACCAACTGCGGGGAGCGCACCGCCGTGTTCCGCATGGTCGCCGAGCACGGCCCGGACTCCCGCATCGTCGCCTGCGCCATCGTCGGCCGCGACGCCGCGCCGTGCCACCCCTGCGGCGCCTGCCGCCAGGTGCTCAACGAATTCGGCTGCGAGCGCGTCATCGTCGAAGGCCCCCGGCCCGGCGACGGCGCCCCCACGGCGGCGGCGGATGGCGGGGAGGTGGGCGTCGTCAAGCCCGGAGCCCCCATCAGCATCGACTTCGCCGAGATCCTCCCGTACGCCTTCGGGCCCGACGACCTGAAGTAACCCCCGGGACCCCTCCCCGGGCCCGCCCCCGGACCGCCTCCGGGACCCCCACCAGAGCACCACCCTCCACAGAACGGACGAGACAATGGAACGGCTACAGGGCCTGCTCGGCATCATCCTGATCCTCGGCGTCGCCATCACCATCTCCAAGCACCGCAGGGCCATCAACTGGCGCACCCTCGGCGTCGGCCTGCTCATGCAGGTCGCCTTCGCCCTGCTCGTGCTGAAATGGGAGCCCGGCTTCCAGGCGCTGAAGAGCACCGCGCACGCGATCGAGAAACTCATCGACTTCACCGGCGAGGGCACATCGTTCGTGTTCGGCGGCCTGTTCGGCGAGGACAACGGGTTCGTCTTCGCCCTCAACGTCCTGCCCGTGATCATCTTCCTCGGCGCCATCCTCGGCGCCCTGTACTACCTGCGGGTCGTGCAGTACTTCGTCGACTACGTCGGCACGGCCCTGAAGTTCATCCTGGGCACGTCGAAGGTCGAGTCCGTGTGGGCGTCGACCGTCATCTTCCTCGGGCAGTCCGAAGCGCCGCTGGTGATCAAGCCCTACCTGCCGCGGCTGACCAAGTCGGAACTGTTCACCTGCATGACCGGCGGCTTCGCCTCCGTCGCCGGCTCCACCCTGATCGGCTACTCCCTGCTCGGCGCGCCGCTGGAGTACCTGCTGGCCGCGTCGATCATGAACGCGCCCGGTTCGCTGATCATCGCGAAGGCGTTCTGGCCCGAGACCGAGGAATCCGACCTCGACGCCTCCGTCCGCGACGTCCGCGACACCGAATCCAAGAACGTCATCGACGCCCTCGGCGCCGGCGCCATGAACGGCGGCCGCATCGCCGTCATCGTCGGCTGCCTGCTCATCGCGTTCATCGCGACCATCGCCATGCTGTCGGCGATGCTCGGTGGCATCGGCGGGCTGTTCGGCCAGGACAACTGGTCCCTCGAGGGGCTGTTCGGCGCCATCTTCGCACCGGTGGCGTGGCTGATCGGCGTGCCGTGGGACGACGCCGGGCTGGTGGGCAACTTCATCGGCCAGAAGACGATCCTCAACGAGTTCGTCGGCTACACCTCCTTCGGCGAGCACGTCGACAGCCTGGACCCGAAGTCCGTGATGATCGCGACGTTCGCCCTCGCCGGCTTCGCCAACCTGTCGTCCATCGCCATTCAGATCGGCTCGATCGGCGCGCTGGCCCCGGAGCGTCGTGGCGAGGTGGCCAAGAACGGCCCGTTGGCCCTGTTCGCCGGCCTGTGCGTCAACCTGCTCAACGCGGCCATCGTCGGTGTGATCGCCTTCTAGCCGCGGGGCGCCGGCCGGGCACGGCGGCCCGGGGCTCGGCGCGGCCCCCCGGGGCGCGGCCCCGGATCCTGGCGGCCCCTCCCACCCCTCACCCCGCAGAAAGACGTGGAGTAGACAGAAAGTACTGGTTAACCAGCTCTTTCTGTCCACTCCACGTCTATTTTGTGATCGGGGAGCCGCGCCACCGGCCGTTCCGGACGCCAATTGCCTTGGATGCCCCAACTTCGCCCGGCCCCCGCCCCGACTCCGTCCAACTTCGCCCGGCCCCCGCCCCGACTCCGTCCAATTTCGCCCGGCTCCGCCAGGCGCCGTCCGTCCCCAGCCCTGGCTCCGCCCGACTCCGCCAGCCCCGACCCCGCCAGCCCCGACCCCGCCAGCCCCGACCCCGCCAGTCCCGCCGCGACCTACCTCGCCGACGCCTACCGCTTGAGATCGGCGAGCCTCCACCCGCCGAGGTAACCGCCTCGGAGTTTCGAGAAATGCATGAAGAACTCGCGGATCGTTTTCGCCCCGGCCCCGGAGAACACCTCGGCCCACTTGACGTGGAGTATCCGCATCCCCAAGTTCGTCAAGGCCGTGTCCCGCTCCAATCGTTTCAGCGCCACGGTTTCCGGATCGCCGTATTCCCCGGACAGCTTCACGTCTCCGTCGAACTCGACGATGATCCCGAACTCGGGCCAGAAAAAGTCCACCTTCGCCACGAACTCCCCGGCCTCATCGACGATCTCGACCTGCTGGAGCGGTTCGGGCAACCCGGCTTGCCGGATGCACCAGTACGTCAGCGTTTCACCCACCGATTGGCTGCGGTCGTCGGCCGACTCGGCGACGAATCGTGCGGCGCCGCGACCTTTGCGGCGGGCGGTTCGGGCGTAGGCGTCGGCAAGCTCTTTCTTGGTGCATCGACCCGCCCACAGCACGGACTCCGCGACGACGAGCCCCATCCGTGCCCCGTGCAATAGAGCCGTTTCCATGGCGGTGACCGCGGGCGTGGTCACTCGGATGCCGCGGGCGGTGTGCGCTGCCTCGTCGCCCGTCGTGCCGCGCAGGCGGCAGAATCCGCTGGTGGCGGTGCCGTCGACCTTCGGGGACAGGACGTCGATCATCATTTTCGGCGGGTACAGCGTCGCGACGCCGTAGAGCGAGGCCGCGCCCGGCCCCGTGACGATGCTCCCCTCATGCAGCAGCCCGGCCGCCGCCGCCCGCAGCCGAAAATCCTCGTGGCGCGGGAGCTTCGCCCGCCGTATGTAGATGCCCCGGGCGATGCGCACCATCTCGCCCGCCCGGAATCGCCGGCGGATCTCGTCGGCGCCCAGGTCGGATTGGTCGCGGCGAAGGATCAGGCCGCTCGGGTGGGTCTGCATCGAGGTTTCGGTCGTGGTCATGGTGGTTGTTCCCCCGGTCGTCGGTTGGTCGCGCGGGTGGTGGGCCGAGGTCGGCTCGGGAGGGTCTGCTTTACGACGCCTCCGTCCCCCCGCGACGGGCCCCATCGGGAGGGGCCCATCGTGTTAGACGCGGTTCGGCGGCATTCGGTTCCATCGGATGTGCGGATAATGGAGCCGGACTCCATTGGATGCGCGGATAACGGCGGGGCCATGAGGCTGCGCTCCTGCACGATTCTCGCCCCAGCGGCCCCAGTCGCCCCACCAGCCGCACATCAGCTTCTCCCCGGCCGTGCCGGAGCTCCATTTCGACCGTGCCCAACCCAAATAGACGCCCAGTGGACAGAAAGACCTGGTCAACCACGTCTTTCTGGTCACTGGGCGTCTATTTGCGGAGATGGAAGGGAAGGAGGGGCGTTACGACGGTCGCTGGATGTCTATCTGGAGCGAAGAAGGGCCCACCGTGCCATCACCGCCCCGGACCGGCCGGCCCTCGGGAGGCGAGGCGAGCGCCCCCGCGGCCCCGCCCCCGCCCCGCTACGCCTCGAGGACTCGGGCGGCGGTGGCCTCGTCGATGACGACGTGCGTCGCAAGCCCGGTGCGCAGCGCCGTCTCGATCGCCTCGGTCTTGTCGGAACCACCGGCGACCAACACCCTGGTGGGCACGCGGCGCAGGTCGGCGAGGGTGATGCCGACGGTGCGGGCGTCGACCTCGGGAAGTGCGACGCCGCCGTCGGCGCGGTAGAACCGGGAGCAGGCGTCTCCGACGGCGCGGTCGCGGAGGAGCTGGCGTTCGACGTCGGAAAGCTGCCCGAGGTTCAGCGCCAGCGAATCCGCTTCGATGGCGCCGACGGTGAACAGCGCGATGTCGACCTCGCGCCCGAGCTGCAGGATGTGGGCGACGTGGCGGTCCTGCTCGACGATGCGCTTGGTCTCCACGGAGTCGAAGATGACCGGCAGCGGCAGCGTCCGCGCGAACGCCCCGAAGGCGGTGCAGAAGCCGCCGATGGTGCGGATGTCGTTGGTCGATTTGTCGGAGTGGCTCATCCCGCCCTTGAGCTGGATGATCTCGACGCCCTGCACGTCCTTGCGCTTGAGCTGCCGCGATACGGCGTACATGGTGCGCCCCCACGACACGCCGAGCATGGTGCCGTCGACGACGAGTTCGTCGAGAAGCTCCGCGCCGATCCGCCCGAGTTCGCGCAGAAGGACGTCGGACCCGGGCCGGGCGGGCTGGGCCAGGCGCACGTCGGCGAGGCCGTACCGGTCGCGCAGCCGCCCGCCGGCTTCGGACGCTTCCTCGCGCGGGTCGTGGATGGTGATGGACACGTACCCGCGCTCGCGCCCGAGCGTCAGCAGCTTGGACACGGTCGGCCGGGATACGCCGAGCTCCTTGGCCACGTCGGATTGCGTGAGCCCCTCGCCGTAGTACAGCTTCACCGCGGCCAGGGCCTGCACGTCGCGGGCGTCCACGGGTCCTCCTCGTCGGCCGGGCGGGGGCGCGGGCGGTGGGCGTCGCGTCAGGTTTTTGCTTTGCGACGGCCCGCCGCCCCCTCCGGCATCTCTCCGAACAATTGTAAACGCTCGGGAGCGAGGCGTGGAAAACGGTGCCCAACTGGGGGGATGGGCCGGGCGCCGGAACGAACGTGCTGCTACCAGATGGTCACGCGCTCGGCGGGGTCGCGCCACATGCCGTCGCCCGGCTGGACGTCGAAGGCGGCGTGGAACTCGTCGATGTCGCCGACGATGACGTTGCAGCGGAACTCTGCCGGCGAGTGCGGGTCGATGGCCAGGTACTGGCGGCTCATCTCGGGCCGGATGGCGGTGCGCCACACCAGCGCCCACGACAGGAACAGCCCACGGTAGGCCGCCGGATCCTTGGCGACGTCGGTCTCCCGGCCCTGGTCGGCGAGCCAGCGCCGGTAGGCGACGACCGCGATGCCCAGGCCGCCGAGGTCGCCGATGTTCTCGCCGAGCGTGAACTTGCCGTTGACGCCGACCCCGGTCTCGCCGCGTTCGCGCAGGCCGGTGGGCACCAGGCCGTCGAACTGCTCGACGAGCTTGTCCGTCAGCCCCTCGAACGCGGCGCGGTCGGCGTCCGTCCACCACTGGTTGAGGTTGCCGTGGCCGTCGTACTGCGAGCCCTGATCGTCGAAGCCGTGGCCGATCTCGTGGCCGATGACCGCGCCGATCGCGCCGAAGTTGTCGGCGGCGTCGGCGTCCGGGTCGAAGAACGGGGGCTGCAGGATCGCCGCGGGGAACGTGATGTCGTTGACCACGGGGTTGTAGAAGGCATTGACGGTCTGCGGGGTGGCGAACCACTCGTCGCGGTCCGCGGGCTTGCCCAGCTTGGCCACTTCGTAGTCGTGGCCGAAGGCGGATGCGCGCCGGACGTCGTCAAGCAGGGACCCCGTGAACTCGAGGCCCTCGTAGCTGCGCCACGTGTCCGGGTAGCCGATCTTGGCCTTGAACTGGGCGAGCTTCTCCAGTGCGCGCTCGCGGGTGGCGGGCGTCATCCACTCGAGGTCCGTGATGCGCTCGCGGTAGGCGGCGGTGAGGTAGTCGACGAGCTCGAGCATCCGCTCCTTGTGCTCCGGCGGGAAATGGCGGGCGACGTATTCCTTGCCCACCTCCTGGCCCAGCGCCCCCTCAACGAGGCCGACGCCGCGCTTCCAGCGGGCGCGCAGCTCCTCCGCGCCGGACAGGGTCTTGCCGTAGAACTCGAAATTCTGCTCGGTGAACGCCGCGCCCAGGTACGGCGCGCGGGCCTTGAGCACGCGCCACAGCGCCCACAGCCGCAGGTCGTCGAGGTCGGTCTCGCGCCACAGGCCCGCCAGGTGCTCCAGGTAGGTGGGCTGCATGACGACGATCCGGTCGACCCCCTTTTCGCCCTCACCACCGGTTTCGGCGCAGACGCCCATCTGCGCGAACCAGCGCGCCCAGGGGAATCCGGCGGGCAGGTCGGTCATGTCGGTGAGGTTGTAGGTGCGCACCGCGTCGCGGCTGGCGACGACGTCCCAGTGGCCGGAGGCGATCTTCGTCTCGAAGTCGACGATGCGCTTGGCGGCGTCGGGCAGGTCGTGCAGCGGGAAGGAATCGAGGCCGTCGAAGCCCTCGAAGTTGCCTGCGGAGACGGTGGAATCCTCGAGGAGCTGCAGCATCGCCTCGACGTGCTCGCGGTAGGCGGCCAGCGTCTCGGCGTGGGACTCCTCGCGGTAATAGGCCTCGTCCGGAAGGCCGAGACCGGCCTGGACCAGGTAGAGCATGGCTTCGTCGGAGCTGGAGTCCTTCTCCACCCAGAACGCCGCCGGGCCGGTGACGCCGCTGCGGTCGAGGCGGCCGAGGGCTTCGCCGAGATCGTCGCGGTCGTCGACGTCGAGCTCGGCGATGTCCGGCGCCAGTGCGTCGATGCCGGCGTCCTCGATCGCCGCTTCGTCCATGAACGCGCCGTAGAGCGTGCCGATGCGCGAATCCACCGGCGCATCCTCCACGATCGCGCGGACGGCGGCCTCCGAATCCTCCCGCAGCTTGTGGAAGGCACCGTCGACGGCGCGGTCGGCGGGGATGACGTGCGAGTCGATCCACTCGCCGTTGACGTGGCGGTACAGGTCGTCGGCGGGGGAGGGGGCGGCGGTCGCGGCGCCCATGGTGTCGGCGGAGGCGGCGGCGGAGGTGTCGGCGGTTGCGGCGCCCTTGTTGTCGGCGGCGGTGTCGGCGTTCACGTTCTCGTCTGTCATGCGGCCCAGTGTAGGGACGCCCCCGGATCGGGTGTTCGAAAACGCCCTGGCCGGGAAGTTTCACAATCGAACGGTGATCAACTCCGGGCAAGAACGTGGCATTATGAGCCAATGAACCAGAACCGATTCAGATCCACGGCCCGCACCGTCTCCACGGGCCGCATGGTCGCGGCGCTGACGGCCGTGGCGCTGGCCGCGACGGTGGCGCCGATCGCGATCGCCAAGGGCATGTCCGCCGGCGACGATGGCGGCGGCCACGCCATCGAGACCACCCGCTCCGTCACCCTCGGCGGCGACGACGCGGCATTCGAGGCCACCTTCGACGTCCGCGACGGCGACCCGGAGTGCGAGCGCGAGTTCTCGCTGACCGTGGGGGCGCACCAGTTCGCGTGCGGGGACGTGGTCATCGAGACCCGCTCGGCCGGAAACGTCGAGGACCTGGAGCGTTTCGGCATCCGCGCCGTCCGCGCGAAGATCCTCGCCGACGATCCCGCCCCCGACATGAGCCCCGCCGAAACGCCGCACGCGCCCGGCCTCATCGCCTGGTCGGGCTCTCCGGTCGAGGGTTCCGACGGCGTCGTCCACGCCGTCATCGTGCTTGGCGACGACACCGATCCCGCAACCGCCGCTGACTCCCAGTCCGGTGCCGGTTCCTACACCGGCTCCGACAAGGGCTCTGACTCTGACTCCGACTCCGATTCGGACGAGGCTCCCGGCGGCGAGGCCCTCGTCGCGGTCATCTCGGCCGACCCCGACATCGACGACCCGTACGGCGCCGTCGAGGATGCTGCCGCGACGATCCTCGCTGACGTCCGCGAAGGCGGTGCCCGATGACCGACCGCGCCCACTCTGGAATCCGCTGGTCCTTCCTCATTCTCGTGCCCCTGATCGCCGCGGGCCTCGCGGTCAACGCCCTGACCATGTTCGTCCTGGGCCGCGCGACGCCGATGTCGCTGGCGTTCGGCACGGCGGTGTCGGTGCTGGTCATCGCGGTACTGTGGTGGCTGCTCTCGCGCAGCCGCCTGTGGCGCCCGGCCGGCGCGTGGCCGCTGCTGCCGCTGGCGTGGGGAGCCCTCGCCTCCTTCGTCTTCATCGCCGTCACCGGCGATGCGATGACCGTCATCGCCGGCGGCATCGGCTGGGAATCGGCCGAAGGGTCGCTGGCCGGCGCGTGGCCGGAGGAGGTGGGCAAGACCCTCGGGATCGCACTGATCCTCCTGGCCCTGCCGCGCCTGTGGCACCGCCCGTGGGACGGCCTGCTCGTGGGCATCTTCGTCGGCCTGGGTTTCGAGCTCATCGAAACCGTCCAGTACGGCGCCGCCGGCGCGCTCGCCGACGCCAATTCCGACGCCGACGGCATGCTGTTCATGTGGTTCGTGCGCGCGGTCGCCGGCCCTGGCCTGCACGTCTTCTTCTCGGGAGTCGCGGGCTTCGGCGTCGGCGTGGCCCTGCTGCATCCCCGCTTGACGACGCCCACCCGCTGGCTCATCGGCCTCGGAGCCACGTTTGCGGCGTTCGTCATGCACTTCCTGTGGAACTATGCGTGGCCCTCGGAGTGGGGCGCGTGGCCGTTCGGGGTCATGTGGTTCCTGTGGCTGGCGGCGCTGATCTGGTGCTGGATTTCCGCGAAACGCCTGGCGGGTGAATGGGGCCGGATGGGGGGCGCGTAAGCGTCATTAAGCAAAAATGTTGTGGAAAAGCCCAGGTTGAATACTGGGTGGGGCATGTTACTCATGTTACTTGTGTGACTAATGGGGCAAAAGTGCCGTATAGTCACCAGTCATGAACCTCCGCACCGCGACCTTCCCCGAGTCCCTGCGGCGCACCCGGCGCGGCCGCGCGGGCGCACTCGTCGCCCTCGCCGCCGCCCTGCCCATGGCCCTCGGCCTCGTGGCACCCGCACCCGCCGACGCCTTCACCGCGACCTCCCCCACCGGCATCGACGTGTCCAAGTGGCAGCGCCCCGGCGGCATCAAGCTCGACTGGGACAAGGTCGCGGCATCCGGCGAAAAGTTCGCCTTCATCAAGGCCACCGACGGCGCCGAAGGCCTGAGCCCCTACTTCGCCGAAGACTCCAAGGCCGCCCACGACGCCGGCCTGATCATCGGCAGCTACCACAAGGCCCACCCCGACCGCGACGCGATCATCCAGGCCGACGCCTACGCGCAGGCCCTCAAGCTGCAGCCCGCCGGCTCCCTGGCGCTGCCGCCCGTGCTCGACCTCGAACTCGACGCCGGCATGACGCCCGCCGCCCTGGAGAAGTGGGCGTCGGCGTTCATGCAGCGCGTCGAGCTGAAGACCGGCACCACGCCCATGATCTACACCTACCGGTGGTTCTGGGTGAACAAGATGGGCAACTCCACCGCCCTCAACGGCTACCCGCTGTGGCTGGCCGCCTACCAGGACCAGCCGCCCACCGACGTGCCCGGCGGCTGGGACGAGCCCCTGTTCTGGCAGCGCTCCAGCACGGGCCGCGTGCCGGGCATCAACACCCCCGTCGACCTGAACACCTTCAACGGCACCAAGGCCCAGCTCGACGGCATCGCCCGCGGCGACAAGCCCGCCACCACCGGCACCGACACCACCGACTCGACCACCGACGCCGAGGCCGCCGGCGCCCGCCGCGCCACCGTCGAGGACGACACCGGAGTCGGCGCCGACGCCGTCTCCCCGCCGACCGGCCGCGCCGCCAACGGCGCCGGCAGTCTGGGCACCGACGCGATCATCGGCGGCGACCGTGACGGGGCTGGGACGGATGCCGGTGCTGGTACCGGCGCGGATGCTGGCGCCGGCGAGCAGGCCGAGGTCATCGGCGGTGACACGACTGCCCCGGCGGATTCCCCGCTGGCCACGTCCGAGCTCGTCGACGCGATCATCGCCGCCATCGAGGCCGGCTCCGATGACGGCAACGGCACCGACGGCACCGACGGCGCGAATGGCGCGAATGGCACCGACAACGCCGGTTCCATCGCCGCCGTGCGCTCCGCCGCCGAGGCCGCGGGCCTTGACGAGGATCAGATCGACACCCTCATCGCCTTCCTCGAGCGCGCCATCGAGTCGGGCGACGTTCCGGAGGGCCAGCTCGGCGACATCGCCGAGACCGCCCCGGCCACCGACGAGGCCGATGAGGTGGGCGAGGCCGGCGACGACGCCGACTCGAAGCCGGAGCAGGTCCAGACCCTGGCCACCTACTCCGACGTCGTCGCTCTGCTGGCGGGGGCGAACCGCTAAACGGCGATCGTCGGGAAGCACGAGCCGACCGCATCCGCCCGACCGCATCCGCCCGACCGCGCGAGATCGGGGCCCTGGGGAAGGGGCCCCGGTTCGCGGGGCGAGCACGAGAGGCTCGCCGCCGCTCCGACGCACCACCGCATCACCGCATCACCGCGCCGCCGGGGTCCTGGGGAAGGGACCCCGGCGGCGCGGACCCGCGCGGATCGCGGAGATACCTACGTTTCGGCCAGATACCTACGTTCAAACGTGGGTATCTGCACGGAACGTAGGTTTCTGCGTGGGAAGAGGCGGAAAGGAGTGGAAGGAGTCGGCGAGGGGTCGGGATCTCCGCACAAATAGTGGTCCAGTGAACAGAAAGTGGTGGTCAACCACGTCTAAGTGTTCACTGGACCTCTTTCTCTGCGCGGGGCGGCGGCGCGAGGCACCGGCGAGGGGTCGGCGAGGCGGCGGCGAGGGGTCAGCGAGGAGTCGGGAGGGGGCGGCGGCGCGGGCCGCTCAAGGCCGCCCGCCTACGCCCACTTCGTGCCGGGCGCCCGCCACGCGCACAGCGCCGGCAGCAGCTCGGCGGGATCCTCGACGACGACGAGCGACTCCAGGTGCTTCCGGTGCACCAGCCCGCCGTCGACGAGCGACTCGAGCAGCGCCACCAGCGGCCTCCAGAACCCGCCGGGCCCGACCAGCGCGACGGGCTGCTGGTGGATGCCGATGTGCTGGCGGGTCCAGACCTCGAAAAACTCCTCGAGCGTCCCCGCCCCGCCCGGCAGCGCCACGAACGCGTCGCCGAGGGCGTACATCCGGTCCTTGCGCTGGGCCATCGTCTCCACGGTCTCCAGGCGCGTCAGGCCGCGGTGCGCGATTTCGCGGTCTCGCAGCAGCGTCGGGATCACCCCGGTCACGCCGCCGCCGGCCTCCAGCGCGGCATCGGCGGCCGCGCCCATCAGGCCTATCGACGCGCCGCCGTAGACCAGCTCGACCCGCTCGCGCCCGAGTTCCGCGCCCAGTGCCGTCGCCGCCTCGCGCCACGCGGGGTCGGTCCCGTCGGCGGATCCGGCGAACACGGTGACGGCGGAGATGACGCGGGCGGGGTGGCCGTCGCGAAGCCTCGGCAGCGTGTGGTTTTCCAGCATCGGCGCGAGCCGCCCGGTCGGCACATGCGGGTCGATCCAGCGGATTTCGGCGATCTCGGCCCGCGGCGCGACCTCCGGCACGGGCCCGAGGTAGCGCTGGTGATGCCCCACCACCACGTGCCCCGGCTCGTTCGCCGCGGCGTCGGCGACGACCCCCCAGTCGCTCAGGTGGGCGGGGTCGAGGTCCGCGCCGAGTTCCTCGCGGAACTCTCGGACGACGGTCTCGGCGGGAGCTTCACGACGTCCACCCCCACCCCCTTCGCCCACCACCTCGGGTTTGCCGCCGGGGAGCATGAAGCGGTCGGTGCCGGCCTTGCGCACCGTCAGGACGCGGCCGCGATCATCGGTGACCACCACCGCCGCGACGACGATGGGCGCCCGGCCGTTCTCTCCGGCACCCTCTCCTCCGGCGCCTTCTCCATTGGCGCCGTCAGATCCGGCGCCGCCGTCCCGAATGCCATCAGATCCACTGCCGTCGAAGTTGCTCACCGCCCCATTGTCCGCGAAACCGGGCGCCGCCGCCGGACACGAGGCCGGACTCGAGAGGGCGCCGCACCCGCCGCACCCGGCCCACCCGCATTCCCCGCCACACCCCGGAAACGCCGGAGCCCGGGCGCCCCGCGGAAAACGGGGCACCCGGGCTCGGGGCCGGGGGCGGGGACGTGGGCGTCGTCAAGCAACACCCGCGCCCGGGAGGACTACTCCTCTTCCGCGATCATCGGGCCGGGCGACCACAGGCCGGAACGCGTGATCCGCTCGTGGTCGATCACCGCGACATCCGGGCGGACGTCATCGCCGTTGGCGCGCGTGGTCAGCTCCTCGATCGAGCCCCAATCGCGGGCCCAGTCGTGGATCTGGTACGTCGGCAGCGCCACCGCATGGTTGACCACGTCGACCATGCCCAGCACGCCGCCCGCCGCCTGGCCCTGCCACGTATCCGTGGAGGAGACCTTCAGCTCGCGATCCGGCATGATGCGGTAGCGCGGGATCTCCGCGACGCCGGCGAAATGATCGAACGGGCGCTGGCACGGGAACTGGAACGCGACCGCCCAGTCCGGCAGCGTCGGCGTGTCCGCGCCGATGTAATCGCCCATCGTCTGCATCTGCGCCAGGCGCGGCGGGGTCACCGCGATCCACTCGTCGCCCGACAGGTTCTTGTCCTCGGCGACCAGGCGGACGGCGGTGGCGCCCTCCGGCACCTGATCCACCGGGAAACGCAGGTTGCGCCACGTCGGGGCGGGGCCGATGTCCAGCGGCTCGGCCTCGTGCATCGTCTCCCACTCGGCGCCGGTCCAGCGGCCGAACTGGGCGACCAGCTTCTGGCCCTTCTGCTCCACGCCGTTGATGTCGTGGTGGTAGATGCGGCCGGCGGCCGTGACGACGATCAGGTGCTCGTCCTCGGAGCGCTCCGGCAGCTCGTACCAGGACGTCTCCAGCGAACCCGGGACCTGGATCTCATCCGAGTAGGAGCCCAGCACCGGGATCTGCTTCGGATCGAGGTTGTACGGCAGCGACGCGCGGGAACCGTTGACGCCGGCCTCCTCCTCGACGCCGCCGTCGGTCGACGCGTTCTCGCCGCCGGAGACCCAGTTGGAATCCGGGTTCTCGCTGCGGTCCGTGTTCGCCTGGCCATCGTTGACCCACACCGCGTCGGCGGTCATCTCGGCCGGCAGGCCGTTGGCGTCGAAGCCGCGGGCGTTGCCCTCCGGATCGAGGGAATCGCCGAGGGAGACGCCGCCGACCGGGGTGAGGTAGCCGTCGTTGGCGTTGGGCTCGACGAGGATGTCCTCGGCCAGGTTGCAGGTCTGGCCCGTCAGGGCGCGCAGGTTGCCCAGGCCCACCGAGTAGGCCGGGTACTGGGACACGAAGCCCTTGCCCAGGCTGAGCACCGAGAAGATGACCACCATGAAGGTGACCACCGCGAACGGCGACGCCGCCACGGTGCCCAGGCGCAGGCGCGCGGCCAGCGTCGAGGGCTTGCGGTCCTTGCCGCGGAACTCCTGGATGAACTGCAGCACCGCGCCGGCGGCGAGCACCATCAGGGCGATGGCCATGACGATGTTGCCGGCCTCGATGCCCTTGAGCTGCACGGTCTTGTCGAACCACGGCACGCCGTAGGACGACACGTACCACCAGCCGTTGATGCCCATCAGCGAGAAGGCCAGCATGAAGATGGCCACGCCCGCGAAGAGCACCTGGTTGCGGCGCGAGCCGACGGCCCAGTGGGAAATCGCCATCGCGGCCAGGGCGGCCAGCGCCGCGCCGATGCCGGCGTAGACGCCGAAGTGGTGGGTCCACTTCGTCGGCGTGAACGTCAGGAAGAACATGGTGCCCGCGAACATGAACACCAGGCGCATCGACGGCGCGGCCAGGGCACCGGGGACGGTGCGGTGGCGCAGCAGTGCGGCGATGGTGATCACCAGCGCCATCAGCGCGGCGAGCATGGCGAAGCGGCGCGTGAACGAGCCGTCGACGGACTGGAGGATCAGCCAGTAGTAGCGAATCGGCTCCTCGTACCACGGCATCGACGGGCCGATGACGCCGCGCACGCGGGTCGACTCGAGCACCGACGCCAGCGTCTGGTCGCCGACGACGGCCACGAGGATCGCGGTGCCGGCGGCCAGGAACGGCACCGTCTGCATCAGCGGGGCCGCGGCGCCGCCGCCGAGGGCCTTGTGGCGCTCGACGACGATGCGCACGAGCATCGGCAAGCCGGCCAGCAGCGCGGCGACGGCCATGAGGCCGGTGGGGCCGCAGCTCAGCGACAGGGTCGCGATGACCACGCCGATGGCCGCCGGGAACAGGCGGCGGGTGAGGATGGCGCGCTCGATGAACACCCACGTCAGCAGGGCGCCCAGGGCGACGACCGGCTCGGGGCGCAGGCCGTTGTTGTACGGCAGCCAGAACGCCAGCAGCACGCCGGCCGCCGACCAGTAGGCCACGCGCCGCTCGGCGATGTCCTTGCCCAGGCGCGGGATGATCAGGCGCGAGAGCACGAACCAGATGGCCAGCGCGGCGATGAGCGCCGGCAGGCGCATCCACACCGAGGCGGTGGACACCTTGACCATCAGCGCCAGCAGGTCGTAATACGGGGCGCCGAAGGGCGACTCGGGAACGCCGAACCAGCGGTAGTAGTTGGCCATGTACCCGGACTCGTCGGAGACGCGGGCCATGGTGAAGATGTAGCCGTCATCGGAGGTGTTCGCGCCGATGAAGTGCCAGGCCACGAGGATGAAGCCGACCAGCGCGTCGAGCGGGCGGACGCGCCAGGCGTCCTTGCGCAGCCACGGGGTCGGCGAGGAACCGTCGACCTTGTCGATGCGCCACAGCGTCCACAACGACACCAGCGCCAGCAGCAGGCCGAGCCACATGACGATGTACTTGATCACCGTCGGCTTCGACGTGTACCGGCTGTCGATCTCGACGGTGACGTCGAGGCCGGAGGCCACGGCGGCCGCCGCGTCGCCGTCGGCGCGCAGGGAGGTGTAGACGCCGGTGGTCTGCGGCCGGACGTCCTCCTCCACGACGCCGCGCAGCGGCTGCCCCTCCGCATCGACGGCGCCGGCGATGAACGCCTCGGTCGCCTCGTGCGTGGAGCGGATGGTGATGACGCCGCCGCGGTTGGCCCCGACCTCTTCTTCGTTGAGCGACAGCACGACGCGGTCGCGGAAGATCACGTCGACGGTGTTGTCGGTGCGGCGCACCTGCATGCCCTCGGCCGTCGGGTTCTTCGACATCGGGGGCAGGGTGCCGACCAGCACGGAGCGGTCCTCCGGCAGTTCGTCCACCAGCGACAGCGGCACGTCCATGTCCAGCGACACGGGGGCCTGCGCCATCAGGGGCGCGTCGACGGAGTTGAGGCTGCCGTTCTGCGGCCAGTTCAGCGTCGACTGCGTCTGGGTGACGGGGAGGAAGGGGAGCGCGACGAAGCACAGGAAACCGATGATGCCCGCGGCGATGGCGGCGATCCGAACGCCCTGCGGGGGCTTCGGGCCGTCCATCGGCGGGCGCTCGATGCGGTCGACGGTGACCACGGGTTCGTCCGGGTCCGGGCTCCGTTTGATTTCACTGGTTTCGGCAGACACGGAAACCCAGTTTACGGAAAAGCCCCCTATTGCCTAATCAGGACCACGAACGGGCCTACCTGGGTGGTGCTCCAGCGGCCCTCGAACGCCGCCGGATCGAAGGCGACGCCGCGGAAGAGGACGTTGGGGTTGTTGGGGTAGATGTCGTCGGCCACGTCGAGGGTGTACGGCGAATCCGGGTCGGTGGAGTCGCCGCGCACGATGATGGCGTCGGGGCCGCGCCACGGGTCGGCGTCCATGGCGGCGATGAGCTCGTCGGGGTCGGTGATGTCCGCCCATTCGCCGATGGCGCCGTTGCGGCGGTCGAACTCGCCGAGAGGGTTGGCGTAGTGGCTGGTCAGCGCCTGGAACGAGTACCAGGGGAAGAACGCCTGGAAGTTGCGTTCGTCGGTGAGCACCACGGACTGGGCGGGGTCGAGCCCGGCTTCGCGCAGGGCGGCGTCGACGGCGGGGAAGTGGGCGCCGGCGTCGGGGGCGAATCGGTCGGCGCGTTCGCCGTAGCCGTCGGTGTCGGTGTGCGCCAGGTCGATGGGCCCGTGGAGGCGGTTGGGGATGGACTGCGCGTAGCCGACTCCTGCGAGCAAGATCACGGCGGCGAGCACGGCGCTGATGGCCCGCGCGACGGAGGGCCGGATGGCCTCGGGCCAGAGCTTTTCCACGCCGTTGAGCTTCATGTCGGCGATGGCGAAGACGCCGGCGGTGGCCAGCATGAGGGTGATGGGCGTCTCCAGGCGGAAGCCGAGCAGGGTTCGCCCGGCCAGCGTGGCGATCATCGACGCGACGACCCACCCGTACATCACGGCCAGCCCGATGATCATGGCGCGGGTGTCGGGCTCGAGCACGCGCACGAGCATCCAGATCAGGCCGAGCAGGCACATCAGCCCGATGACGGACGCGGCGAACATGGGCAGCGGCACGCGGGCGCCGTTGTCGGGCAGGTAGTTCATGGCGGTCGCGCCGGAGGACGGCGCGCCGGTCAGCGTCGCCCACAGGTAGGGGGCCCACACGGTGGCGGCGATGAGCATGGATCCCGCGCCCATCACGACAAGCTTGACGACGGGACGCCACGACCTTTCCGCCACGCACACCGCCGCAGTCAGCGTGATCACGATCAGCGCGCCGACGGCGGTGTGGAGGGTGTAGAACGTCGCGGAGAATCCGAGGAAGACGATGACGCCGATGAGCGCGGACCAGGCGCCGGCCAGTGCGCGGCGGGCCATGATCGCCAGCGGCGGCAGGCCCATGGCCACGATGGCGGCGTAGGGCTCGTCGGCGGTGGTGGAGATGGTGATGGCCGTCGTCAGCAGCGCGATGCCCGCGGCGACGGGCAGGGAGCCGGACAGCCGCTGCCACACGGGCACCAGCAGGCAGCCGCCGGCGGCCAGGGTGATCAGGGCCCACGGCTGGAAGATCTCCCAGCCGGGCATGCCCAGCAGGTTGGCCAGACGGCCGCCCGCGAAGAACCAGCCGGCGGGGTAGTACGACGGGACGTCGATGTACGCCATGTCGTTGAGCCCGAATTCCGCGGTCATGCGGGTCAGATACTCGGTGCGGAACTCCTGGTCGATGCTGATGCCGTCGAGGTAGAGCCGCGTCGAGCCCAGCGGGATGGCCAGCGTGGACACGACCAGCGCCGCCGGCGACAGGTACGCGGCGGCGTAGGTGAGCAGCTCCATCCAGCGGGGCCGGGCGCCTGCGCCACGGGTGGCCCAGAAGTAGAGGAGCACCGTCACGGCGAGCAGCAGGACCACGGTCACCGCCGACGAGATCGCCCGGGTGACCATCGAGCCGCCGAAGGCGGGCAGCGACATGCTGCGCAGCACGAACCATGCGACGAATGCGAGCGCCGCGCCGCCGATCGTCGCCGCGACCATGCCGATCGCCGCGTGCTTCAGGGACAGCTGGTCGTCGGCGAACACCTCGCCGACCGGGTCGGTGGCGAAGGAGCCGCCGTGGTGCGCCCGGCTCGCCGTCGCCGTTGCCGTCGCGCCGGGGTCGGGGGTGGACGCGGTGGTGGGCGCCGGGGTGCTGTCTGCCATGCGCCCCAGTTTGGCATATGCCGCGGACCCCGACCTCGCTCCACATGAGCAAACCCACCTCGAATGGCTTAACCCACCAGCTGCAACGGGTGGGTTAAGCCATTCGGGGTGGGTTAGCGGTTCGGGGCGGGTGAGCGGGGCCGGGGTGAGCGGGGACGCTGCCCGGACCCCGGGCGCCGGAACGCTGCCCGGACCCCGCACGCCGGAACGCTGCCCGGGCCCGCGCGCCGGAGCGCTGCCCGGGCCCGCGCGCCGGAGCGCTGCCCGGGCCCGCGCGGCGGAACGCCTAGATCGGCAGCTTGCGGAAGATCGGGCGCGGGATGTGCCGCAGGATCATCATGACCCAGCGGAACGTCGGCGGCGCCCACACCAGCGACTTGCCGGACTCCACGGAGCGGACGGCCAGCGTGGCCACGTCCTCCTTGTTCACCGTCAGCGGCGCTTCCTTCACGCCGGCGGACATGCGCGTGCGCACCATGCCCGGGCGGATGACCAGGGACTTCACGCCGTACTCTTCCAGCGCCTCGCCGAGGAGGAGGAAGAAGCCGTCGAGCCCGGCCTTCGTGGAGCCGTAGACGAAGTTCGAGCGGCGGACGCGCTCGCCGGCCGCCGACGACATGGCGATGAACTGCCCATGGCCCTGCGCCTTGAACTTCTGGCCCACGAGCACGCCCATGGACACGGCGCCGGTGTAGTTGATCTGCGCGATCTGCACGGCCTTGCGCTGGTTCTGCCACAGCTCCTCGGCGTCGCCGAGCAGGCCGAAGGCGACGATGCAGATGTCGACGTCACCGTCGGAAAACGCCTCGTCGACGACGTCGGGGTGCGAGTCGAAGTCGATGGCGTCGAAATCGATGACGCGCACGTCGGTCGCGCCCGCGGCGCGCATCTGGGCGACGGCGGCCTCGCGGCCGGGGTCGTCGGCAAGCGCGGCGAGGGTGACCTTGGCCGGGCCCTTCTCCAGGAAAGCGGCGGTGATGGCAAGCCCGATTTCGCTGGTGCCGCCGAGCACCAGGATGGACTGGGGGACGCCCACGGCGTTGATCATGTTCGTTGCTCCTAAGTTGTTGTCGCTGCTCGGGGACGCGCGGTCAGCGCAGCTCGAGGCGTCGGCTCATGTCGGACTGGAACACGCCGGTGGGGTCGATGTCGTTGCGGATGCGCAGCCACTCGCCCATCTGCGGGTACATGGCGTGGAAGTTCTCCGCGGAGGTGCGGGACTCCTTGGCCAGGTACAGGCGGCCGCCGAACTCCATGACGCGCTTGTCCAGCTCGTCGAGGAACGGGCCGAGGCCGCGCTTGATGGGGAAGTCGACGCAGACGTTCCAGCCGGGCATCGGGTACGACAGGTGGCCGCGGTTTCCCTCGCCGAACAGCTTGAACACGTTGAGCGCCGAGTAGTGCCCGGACTTCTGGATGTCCCGGATGATGTCCTTGAACGGCTCGACGGCGTCCATGGGCACCACGAACTGGTACTGCAGGAAGCCGTTCTTGCCGTAGCCGCGGTTCCACTCGCCGATGAGGTCGAGCGGCTGGTAGAACTGCGTCAGATTCTGCACCTGGTTCTTGTAGGTGCCGGACTTCAGCCACCACAGCTCGCCGATGGCGATCATGGACAGCTTGTTCATGGTGAACGACGGGAAGATGTCGGGCACCGTCACCAGCTGGGGGGCGTTGAACTTCAGCGGGTCCTTCGCCAGCTTCGGGGCGAGCTCCTGCAGCTGGTCGAGGGTGGCCAGCGAGCCGCGGGAGATGGCGGCGCGGCCGAGCTTCGGCTCGGGGGAGATGGCGTCGAACCACGCGGAGGAATAGGTGTAGTTGTGCTCCGAGCCGTCGGAGTGGAACGCCACGGTCTCGTCGAGGTCGGCGGTGAGGTCGCCGTCGGCGATGAAGTAGGCCGTCTCCGTCTTGGTCATGCGGATCTTCGCGCGGAGGATGATGCCGGTCAGGCCCATGCCGCCGACGGTCGCCCAGAACAGTTCGCCGGACGGGTCGTCCTCGGAGCCCTCGGGCTCGAGGTGGAGGATGCGGCCGTCGGCGACGAGCAGCTCCATCGACGCGACGTGGTTGCCGAAGGATCCGGCGGAGTGGTGGTTCTTGCCGTGGATGTCGGGGCCGATGGCGCCGCCGATGGTGACCTGGCGGGTGCCGGGCAGGACGGGGACCCACAGGCCGTAGGGCAGCGCGGCCTTCATCAGCTGGTCGAGGGTGACGCCGCCGTCGACGTCGACGATGGCCGAGTCGGGGTCGATGGAGTGGATGTGGTTGAGGGCCTGCATGTCCACGACGAGGCCGCCGGCGTTTTGCGCGGGGTCGCCGTAGGAGCGGCCCATGCCGCGGGGGATGACGCCGCGCTTGAGGTGCGGCGGCTTGCCGTCGTTCTGCTCGGCGACGGCGCGGACCGCTGCGGCGATCTCGGTGACGTCGGAGGTCGACAGGACTTCCGAGGTCGAGGGGGCGGTGCGGCCCCAGCCGGTGAGGGTCCTGGCTTCTGTGGAGACGGCTCCGGGGGCACCGTTCGAAGCGTCGGTGCTGGACGTGCCGTTGTTGTGTGCAGACATCACGGAACAGGCTACTCCCGGCGGCATGAGTCCACAGGGGGGCGCGCCCCGCGAGCGGGCGTAGAAATACCTGAGAATCCCCGGCTTCTTTCTTGCTTGACGACGGCCCGCGCGGGCATCGTCGTCGCAAAGCCCGGGAGGGGCCTACACGCCGACCTACAGGTCGAGGAGCTCGCGCAGCTCGGCCGGCATCTCCTCCTGAGAGGTGATGGTGGGGCCGTCGTAGTCCTCGAGGAGCCGGTACACGCGCGTGCGGCTGACGCTGTCGAGCAGCGGCAGCTCCTGGGCGACCAGGCGCGTCATCTCGCCGGACATCGGCGTGTCCGTGTGCTCCGCGGCGATGTAGACGGGGTCTTTCTTCTTCTTCCTCAGGAATCCGAACATGGGGCAAACAGTATCCTCTCCGTCATGAGCGACAACACCGCCACCACTCCCGTCTCTCCCACCACCATCGCCGTCGTCGGCGCGCCGGGCGCTGCCGGTGGTGCCGGTGCCGCCGAGGGCGCCGATGGAGCCGGGGATGCGAACGGCTCCGGCGAGATCGCCGTGTGGCACGTGCAGCTCGCGCCGCAGCTCACCGGCGACCGGCTCTCCGGCGCGTGGCTCGTCGACCCCGCATCCGACGCCGCCGCCGGCACGCTGGCCAGCCTGTTCGCCGGGGCGGCGGTGCTGGTCGTGGGGGAGGAGGCGGACGTCGTCAAGCAGACCCCCGGGCCCCGCGTCGACCTGCCCGCGACCGTCGCCGCCCTGCGCGCGCACGTGCAGGAACTGAAGGACCGCGTCGCCGAGGAAAAGGCCAAGCCCGGCAAGGACAAGCTCGTCGCGCCGCGATTCCCCGCCATCGACGACGTGGAACCCATCGAATTCGCGCACGTGGGGGAGGCCGCCGCGGCGCCGGTGCTGGCGTGGGCGCGCGGGCTCGAGGAGCTCACCGCGACGTGGGCCGAAGTCGAGTCGCAGCGGCGGCGGCGCGACTACCTGCGGGAACCGTGGGGCGCCGACGCGCGGCCCGTGCCACTGGAGTACGCCGCGCAGTAGCCATCCGGGGTGCCGGCGAGGGCGTTGGGGGCCGACGGGGTTTCGGGAGCGTCGGTACGCTTGTGGCCATGTCGACGGATACCGACAACGTCATCGCCTTCCCGGGCGTGCGCGTGGCCGCCGAACCGGCCACGCTGATCATCGGTGCCGTTTTGGCGGAGGAACCCCAGGTCGTGCACAGGCAGTTCGGCATCAACGACCGCCTGACGCTCAGGGAGCTTTCCGACGCGCTGCGCGTCATGTTCGGCTGGCCCGGCGAATCCGCCCCCACCAAGTTCACCCTGGGCGGCGGCGTGGGGGATGGGCGCGCGGGGGCCGGGGGAAGAGGCGGCGCGCGGGGGTTCGATGCGGGGATCAGCGTCAACGTGCCTTTGGATACCGTCATCGGAGACGTGCTGCAGGATGTCGGCGACACGCTGACCTGGCATTGGGGGCTGTGGGATCACCGTTTGGACGTCCGCGAGGCCTTCGCCCGCGACGAGGCCACGCCCGATGCGCTGTGCATCGGCGGGTCCGGCACCATCGATGGGCTGTGGCGCGGTGGCCGCGTGGCCAATGTCGCGGCGCCTGGGGCCGCGGGCGCGGCCGGGGCGGCCGGGGCGGCCGGCGTGGTGCCCGCGCCGGGCGGATCCGCTGGTCGCGGCGCTTCCGGAGGCCGCACCAGTCCCGATGGTCTCGCCTTCGATGACGGTGCGGTTCGGCCCGATGGTGGCGACCGGCCCGATGGTCGGGATGGTGCGGATGGCCCGGACATCGCGGCGATCAACGAGCTGCTGACCGGCGAGCAGTCGATCCGCAACACGCTGGCCACGGCGCGGGATGACGTCGTCGATTTGATCGAGCGCTCCGGCGTGTTCGAGTTCGTGCCGCTGCTGCAGGCTCTTGACCTGCGCAGAACGCCCGGCTGCACCTGCGTCGCCGAGGATTGCGACCGCATGCGGGCACTGCCCGCCGAGGATCCGGACGACGGCGCCGGCCGCGACGCAGCCTTGGCGACGCTCCTCTGCTTGTCCGCGCTCACCGACGACGACATCCGCCACGACGTCACCTCCCACGTGATGGACGCCCTGGGGTGGGTCGCCGATGACGGCACGCCCCTGACCGGCGAAGACGTCGAGGAGCTGTGCCCCGCCACGTGGGCCGTCCTCGAAGAGGTCGGGGTGGTCGGCGAGGAGCAGGTGGGGGTCGTCGACAAGCTCGATCTGTTGCGCGAGGCCCTCCGCCGCTGACGTGAATGGCACTAACTGCCGACGCTTCCCGGTTTTCGTGCAACGAAATCGCGGAAGCGTCGGCAGTTAGTGCCGTTCAACACCGGCCGAGCACCAATTCCGGGGGCGCCGCGCGGTTTTGTTGACCGCGCCGCGCGGTGGCGTAGGCTTCCGTTCCGTGCACAAGGCCAACGACGACTCCACCAGCGATAACCGCGCCAATGCCGCGGCCAGCGAGGACCGCGCCGCCGAGCGAGTGGCGGGCGCCGATGCAGCGGCCAGCGCCAATGCCGCGGCCGGCGAGGACCGCGCCGCCGACCCCCACGGCGTCCGCGCCGAAACGTCCGCGTCCGCGCCGCTGTCCGACAAGCCGCGCGATGACCACGGGCTGATGGTGCAGATGACGCGCTTCATCATCTCCGGCGTCATTGCGGCGGTGGTGGACTTCGGGCTGACGTTCGTCATGCTCAACTTCGTTGGCGCGTCGGACTTTTGGGGCAAGTCGATTGGCTGGGTGTTCGGCACGATCACGGCGTACCTGATCAACGTGCGCTGGACGTTCAAGTCGAAGTCGTCGCCGAAGCAGATCCTGGCGGTCGCGGTGCTGTACCTGCTCACGTATGCGACGCAGGTGGGCATCTTCACCACGCTCAATCCGTGGCTGGCGGAGCAGGGCTGGTCGGTGGAGTTGGCGCAGTTCGGTGCGTTCGTGGTGGCGCAGGGCGTGGCCACGGTGGTGAATTTCATCGTGCAGCGCACGGTGATTTTCAAGGTCAAGTAGAAGCCGCGCGCTGTTGCCGCGGGTGGGATTGAGAGGGGTTCGCGTGGAGGCCATCGTGTCGGTCGCCGTCCGCGCGCCCCGGAATCGTGGTGAGGCCTGATGCCCTGGTCGGAACAATTGGCGGCGATCGTGCTGGTCGCGGCGGTGATCGTGGTGCCGGGCGGGGTCATCTCGCTGGTGTCGGCGGTGGCCGGTGGTCGCCGTCCGTTGCTGCGTGACGACGACCCCTCCTCCCCGGCCCGCGGCCTGTCCCGCGTGGGCGCGGCGCTGTCCGGGTCGGTGGCGGTGACGTTCGGCGTGGCGGGGACCTTGACCGTCGTGTTCGATGCGTGGGGCCTGCGGTGGACGCAGGGCTCGGCGGCGGTCGCCTTCGCCATCGTCGCGGTGCTCGCCGGTCTGGTGGCCGCGGGGTTGAAGGCGGTGGGGGGTGCGCGTGGGCGTCGTAAAGCAGAAGCGGTGACCGAAGCCGAACCGGAAGCCCCAGCCTCCGCCGCGACCCGGGTGTCCGAGGTCGAGGGGGCCGAAACCGAAAGGCGGGCACCCAGGTTCGCGGGGCGGGCGTGGCCGTGGCCGCTGGTGTGGGTCATCGGCGCGCTGGGCAGCTGGTCCATCGTCGACGCCATCGGCGGGCTGGGCACCGTGGTGCCGGGCTGGGACGCGTTCTTCCACGGCTCGGCGATGCGGTGGATCGCGGAAACGGGCGGCGCGTGCCCGACGTGCATGGTGCCGATCTCCGAACCGGCCGCCGCGGAGCACTACTACCCGACGGCCTACCACGCGGTGGGGGCGTTGGCGTTCCTGCTCGATGGCGGGCTGATGCCGGCGACGTACACCGCGATGATCGCCCTGACCGCGCTGATCTTCGTGCTCGGCGCGGCTGCGCTGGCCGTGGAGTACGGGGCGCGCGGGGCGGCGGTCGTCGTGGCGGCGGTCGTGGCGCTGATGCTGCCGTGGTTCCCGTGGATGCTGGTGCATTACGGGCAGTTGGGGCCGCTGGGGATGGCGGTGGCGGCGTTGCCGGGTGCGGTGGCGCTGGCGTCGGCGGCGGTGCGGGATCCGTCGCCGGGGGCCGTCGTGCCGGTGGGGTTTGCGCTGGTGGGCGTGGCGGCGCTGCATCCGTCGGTGGGGTTGGCGGCGTTGGCGGTGGTCGGCGTGCTCGGCGCGGCGACGCTGGTCGGGCGGGTCGCGGGGGCGCTGCGGCGTCGTGCCGTGGGCGTGCGTGACGACGATCCCTCCGCACCCTCCGCCCGCCCCGCATCCCTGGTGTGGCCGGTGCTCGGAGGGGCGCTGGCGGCCGGGGTGCTGCTGTGGATCATCGACTTCGGGGCGTCGGACGATCTGTCGCGGACGACGTGGCCGGCGCGGGAGGACTTCTGGACCGCCGCGGGCAACCTGGGTCTGCTGCGCGACACCCCGACGGCGGTGCAGTGGGTGGTGCTGGCGCTGGCGGCGGCGGGCATCGTCGCCGCGGTGTCGGGGCGGCCCGGGCTGCGGCGGGCGGTGCCGGCGATCCTGGTCGGCGCGGTCGCCGTGTGGCTGGCCACCGCCGCGCGCGGCAGCGATGCCGAGTGGGCCGACGAGATCACCCGCCTGTGGTGGAACGACTGGCGGCGGTTGGCGGCCATCGGCGTGATGGGCTGGGCCGTCGCCGCGGCCGCGGGCGCCGAGTGGCTGATGCGCCGGGCACGGGCGGCCGGGGGCCGTCGGCGCGCGATCGTCGGTGCGGTGCTGGTCGTCGTCGTGGCGTTCGTCGCGGTGGCGTCGAATCCGACGCGCTCCGAGCTGGCCGGGCGCTACTACGGCGACGTCGACGGCGCGGTGACGGAGGCCGAGCTCGAGGCCTACGACTGGCTGGCCAAGCGTTACGACGGCGGCGTGGTGCTCAACGATTCCTTCGACGGCTCGTCGTGGCTGTACACCCTGCACGGCGTGCCGGTGATGTTCCACGTGCCGTTGACGGGCCGCGCGAACGCGACCCACGGCCCCGACCGGATGCTGCTGAACCGCGTCGCCCATGACGCCGGCATGCCGTACTCGACGTGGGGCGATGAGGCCGCGCGGGCGATCGAGAAGCTGGACGTGCGGTGGGTGATCTCCGCGGAAACGTGGGTCGGCGGGCACGACTCGATCCCGGGCGGGTTCCTCAAGTTGGACCAGAGCCCGGCTTTCGACGAGGTCTACGACCGCGGCGGCGTGACCATCTACGAGGTCGACCGGGCTTTGATACGTTCAATCCATGACATCGACTGAGTCTGAGTCTGTTCCCGCCGAGTCCACCACCACCGGAAGCGGCGATCCCGCGCTCATCCAGCGCAGCCTTTTCCGGGGGCCGCAGGAGTGGGTCAACCCCGACCTGTACGCCCGGATCCTGGCGGGCTCGTGCGTGCGCGAGCGGTCGGGGGTGCGGTTGGCGGCGGAGTCGATCGTGTCCACGAACACGTACTTCGGCCGTTTCGCCGCGTCGTATTGGCAGCGGTGGACCACGGTGCGCGAGGTGGCGGTGTCGTGCCGCGTCGAGGTGGAGGGCGCGCCGGTGCAGGTGTTCGTCCGGGCCTCGGACATCGGCGCGCACGTGCGCACGGTGGGGGCGGAGGTCGTCGCGGAGTCCGGCGAGATCTCCATCGCCGTGCCGGTGCGGGACTTCCTCGACGGCGGATCGATGTGGATCGAGGTCCGCACCGCGGAGGCCGGCGCGTCGGTGTCGGACGTGCGGTGGACCACCGCGGCCGATCGCCCGGAGCGCAAGCTGGCGCTGTCCATCTGCACGTTCAACCGGCCGGTGGATTGCGCGGCGACGGTGGCGACGATCGCGTCGGATGAGCGGGTCGTCTCCGTCATCGACCGGATCCACGTCACCGACCAGGGCGATCAGCCGGTGGCGGAGCAGGCGCCGTTCCGCGAGGCGCAGGAGCGCCTGGGCGAGACCCTCAACCTGATCCGCCAGCCGAACCTGGGCGGCGCCGGCGGTTTCACGCGCGGCATCGTCGAGGCCACGCGCGGCGGGTGCGAGGGCGTCGACGTGCTGCTCATGGACGATGACGTCCGGGCGGAGCCGGAGAGCGTGCTGCGCCTGGCGGCGATGGCGCGGTTCACCACGGAGCCGACGATCCTGGGCGCGCAGATGCTCTACCTGTTCAACCCGGATTACCTGTTGGCGTCGGCGGAGGCGGTGGAGCTGCGGCGCATGGCGCGCGGCCTGCCCACCGACCAGTACACGGTGCACAATTACGACGTCGCGTCGGAGGAGCTGCCCGAGCGCCGCGCGGAGTCGGAGTACAACGGCTGGTGGTCGTGCCTGATCCCGGGCGAGGTCGTCGAACGCATCGGCTACCCGCTGCCGGTGTTCTTCCAGTGGGATGACGTCGAGTACAGCCTGCGCGGCCGCGAGCATGGCATCGCCACGGTGACGGTGCCGGGTGCGGCGGTGTGGCACGCGGACTTCTACTGGAAGGACGTCGACGGCTTCGGCCATTACTTCTCCATGCGCAATGGCATGGTCACCGCCGCGGTGCGCAATCGTTTCGATGCCAAGGGCGTGGCCAAGGAGATGGCCCGCCAGGTGTCGCAGTCGATTGCGGGCATGCAGTACGGGTTGGCGCACACGCACCTGAAGGCGGTGCGGGACTTCCTGCGGGGGCCGGAGTTCCTGGCCGATGGTGGCCGGGCGGCGTTGGCGGAGGTCAATGCGGAGCGCCGCGATTTCCCGGAGACCATGCCGTTGCCGTTGGAGCAGGTGCCGGCGGTGCTGCCGGTGGGCCGCAAGGGCCCGGACCCGGATTGGCGCCGCGGTGATCTGGTGCTGGCCAAGCGCTTGGCGTCGCAGTTGCGGGGCCGTCTGCGCCCGGGGCCGGTGTACGTGCCGTTCGAGGATGCGCCGTGGTGGAACGTATCGCTTTACGACGACGCGTACGTCACCGATGCCAGCCAGACCGCCGTGCGCCATCGGGTGCGTGATGCGGAGAAGGCGAAGGCGCTGTTGAAGGAGCTGGCGGGGCTGACCCGGCAGCTGGTGCAGGAGGGCCCGGCGGTGGCGGCGGCGTACCGCGAGGCGGTGCCGGAGCTGACCAGCCGCGAGAACTGGGAGCGCCTCTACGGCTTCTAGCTATCCGGCGCCGAACGAGTCGACCCGGGTCCCCGCGTGGGGCCCGGGTCGCGTCGTGTCCGGCGCGGTTTACCCGGCTCGGTTTCTCGCCCTAGTCTTCCTTCTTCGGGCGGAAGCGCTCGAAGTTCTCGCGGCGGCCGCGGCGGTGCAGCGCCCACCAGCGGACGAAGCCGGGGACGTCGCGGCGCTGGATCAGGAAGAACCACGCGAAGCGGGCGTATTCCTGTGGCAGGAGCTTGCGCATGCCGGGCTGGCTCATCAGGTAGCCGCGGTTGCGGTAGGTGAAGTAGCGCTTGAAGTCGTCGGACGGGTACTGCGTGTGCATGCGGCCGCCGAGGATGGGGTGGAACTCCTCGGTGCCCGACGGGTGCAGGTACGCGGTGGTCAGGCAGGTGCCGAAACGCAGCCCCGACCGCGCCAGCCGCCGGTGGAATTCGACCTCGTCGCCGCGGATGAACAGGCGGTAGTCGGGCACGCCGAGCCGCTCGAGCGACGCCGCGGTGAACAGGGCGCCGTTGAACAGGCTGGCGATGCCCGGCAGCAGGTCGTGCTCGCCGTCGGCGCACTGCAGGTCCTCGGGCAGCGGCACGCCGGTGGCGGCTTCCTGGTCGGCGAAGCCGGTGAACCACACCCGGCCGTCCTCGTCTTCGACGCGGGGGAGGTTGGGGTTGGTGCCGTCGGAAAGCAACTCGGATCGGTTGCGGCGCCACGTCAGGCCGCGGCGGAGCGGGAACGCGAGCTTGCCGGGGTCGTCGATGTTGCAGACCACCGGCGAAACCTGGTCGAGGTCGTGGCGCGCGGCGCAGGCGTGGAGCTTCTCCAGGACGGTGGTGTCCTCGGGGCGGCCGTCGTCGTCGGCGCACCAGATCCAGTCGGCGCCGAGCGCGAGGGCGTGGAGCATGCCGTAGGCGAAGCCGCCGGCGCCGCCGAGGTTCGTCTTCGACCCCAGGTAGATCGTCTGCGGGCCGCCGTCGGCGCTGGCGTCGGCGGATTGGACGACAGTGCGCACGCGGGGGTCGTCGCCGTTGTCCACGACGATGACCCACTCGGGGGCGTGGGTTTGCCCGACGAGGATCTCCAGGGAACCGGTCAGCTCCCGCAGGCGGTTGTGCGTTACGACGACGACGGCGGTGCTGCTCTTCGGTCCCTCGGTCATGGCGTCATCTTCCCACACCGCGGCGCGGCGGCGGCGTTGCGGGGCGGCGGTGGGGCCGCTGCGGGCCGTGAATGTGTTGTCGTGGAGCGGGATCGTGCGGGTGCCGGTGCGGAGAACCCCGGAAAGCCGTTGGTGCCGGCCCATCGATTCAATCTCGTCCCGTACGTGTCCCGTCCGAGGGAGACGTACGGCCTGATCTTGAAGAATCGAGGGGCCAAAAGTTCAATCTCATCCCGTGCGTGGCTTCGTCGGTGGCCACGTACGGGACGTTCTTGAATAGGTTCTTCTCAGGTTCGTCTCGCGGCCATTTTCGGCTTGCTTGGCGACGGCCACCGCACCCCTGACCAGCGCAAACGCAAAAGTGGCGCTGTGTGCCCCTAAGCGTCCTCGGCCGGGGCTGGAGTGCGTCCGCCGGCAGTCAAGAGCTCAGAGAAGCGCTACGGCGCGAGACGATCCCGCGGCCATGATCGCGCCCGCGGAACGGCGGGGCGGAGGAACTGGTGCGCGCCTACAGCGGCCGGTGGCCACGCTCGTCGCGGATGCGGCGCACGGCGTCGGCGGCTTCCTTGCCCTCGTAGGCCTCCACGACCTGGTCGACCAGGCCGACCTCGCGGATCTGCCCATGGTCGATCCACAGGGCGGTGTCGCACAGCTGCGCCAGGAACTCATTGGAATGCGACGCGAACACCAGCAGGCCCGAACGCTCGACGAGCGAGGTCAGGCGATCCCGCGCCTTGGCCATGAATGCGGCGTCGACGGCGCCGATGCCTTCGTCGAGAAGCAGAATCTCTGGCTCGATCGACGTGACCACGCCCAACGCCAAACGCACCCGCATGCCCGTGGAATACGTGCGCAGGGGCATGTGCAGGTAATCGCCGAGCTCGGTGAAATCCGCGATGTCGTCGAGCTTGTCCTTCATCTGCTTGCGGGTCTGCCCCAGGAACAGGCCGCGGATGATGATGTTCTCCATGCCGGAGATCTCCGGGTCCATGCCCACGCCCAAATCGAAGACCGGGGCGACGCGGCCGCGGACGTCGGCGGTGCCGCGGGTGGGCTCGTAAATGCCCGACAGCAGCCGCAGCAGCGTCGACTTGCCGGCGCCATTGTGGCCCACCAGGCCGACGCGATCGCCCTCGCGCAGATGCAGGTTGATGTCCTTCAGGGCCTCGACGACGACCACGTTGGAGTCGTTGCGGCCGATCGCCCCGCCGGCGGCGCCCAGGAACGCCTTCTTCATCGACCGCGACTTCGCGTCGAAGATGGGGAAGTCGACGCAGGCGTCGTAAGTGTCGATGCTGACCATGTTGTGCCTTCTTTCCGTGGCTTCCGTACCTGTCGAGCGGTGGCCGTCTACACCCAGTAGCTCACGCGCGAGCGCCACTGGCGCATGGCGGCCAGCGCCAGCAGCAGGCCCGCCGCCGTGCACGCCAGAACGATCCACCAGTGGTACGCCGCCAGCGGCTCGCCCGTCAACGGGGCGCGGACGATCTCCAGGTAGTGGTACAGCGGGTTGAGCTCGGCGATGCGCGCGCGCTCGGCGACGGCGCCGCCCTGCTCCTGCAGCGTCTTGGTGGTCCACACGATGGGGGTCATGTAGAACACCAGCTGGATCATCGACTCCAGCAGCGGCGCCACGTCGCGGTAACGGGTGGCCACGATGCCGAAGAACATGGTCACCCACACGCCGTTGACCACCAGCAGCGCCAGCGCCGGGATGGCCAGCAGGAACTCCCACCCCAGGTCGGGGCGGAACACGGCGACCAGCACGACCCAGATGATCATGTTGTGCGCCAGGAACAGCAGCTGCCGCCACACCAGGCGGTACACGTGGACGCTCAGCGCCGACGGCAGCTGTTTGATCAGGCCCTCGTTCTCGATGAACACCGTCGAGCCCTCGCGCACGCAGCCGGAGATGAAGCCCCAGATGATCAGGCCGACGGTCACGTGCGGCAGGAAGTAGGACAGCTCCTGCTGGAACAGCAGCGAGTACAGCAGGCCCAGCGCCACGGCCATTGCGCCGGTGGCGATGGTGATCCAGAAGGGGCCGAGCGTCGAGCGCCGGTAGCGCTGCTTGATGTCCTGCCAGCCGAGCTGCAGCCACAGCTGCCGCTGGCCGTAGCCGCGGGTCAGGTCCTGCCACGACGCCGCGATGGTGCGCGACCGCGACCGCGGCGGCGCGGCGTGGTCGCCGTGGCCGGTCATGCGGTCGATGTCGGCCCGCAATCCGGTGGGCGGGTGACCTGGTTGTTCTGCGTTCGTCACGGAGTCCAACCTACCCGGCGGGGTACCCGGCGCCCTACCCGCCGTCTCATCTGAGGCCGTCGGCGGGCATACTGTTGGCCATGCGGTCGGGCCGCGGTGGGGTTGAGCGGGGTCCGGCTGGAAAGTCGGTGGGCGCGGTCGGTATTGTTTCGCTTCTGCCGCGTATCGGCGGTATTGGCGCTCGCGACCGGAAAGGGTGGTCATGGCCTTCGACGTGCCCACGACCAGGGGTTACTACTCGTCCCTGTCCGACGGATGGACGTACCTCAATGGCGGGGAGCGCGCCCAGATCCCGGAGCGCGTCCTGTCGTCCATGGCGACGGCGTTCCGTGCCGCGCCGAAGTCGTTGCCGGGGGAGGCGGCGTCGGGTTCGCATTCGCGCGGGCAGGAGGCCGGCATCACGGCGGGCCATCAGTTCGCGGCGATGGCGCGCCGGGCGTTCGCGGATGTCGCGGGCGGCCGCGTGGAGGGCGTGGTGCTGGGCCCGTCGCGCGAGGCGCTGGTGCACATGCTCATGCAGGCGATGGGCCGGCGGCTCTCGCTGGGCACGGGGATGGTGCTCACGCGCACGGGTGATCCGGTGTCGCAGGTCCCGTTCCGCCGTGCGGCCGACATGTTCGGCGCGCGGGTGCGGGTCGCGGAGGCCGATTTGTCCACGGGCGCGGTCCCGGCGTGGCAGTTCGACGATCTCGTCGACGCCGACACGCGCCTGGTGGTCGTCCCCGCCGCCGATCCGTACGTCGGGGCGGTTGCCCCGGTGGCGGAGATTTCGCGGATCGTCCACGCCAATTCGCGGGCGTCGGTGCTTGTCGACGCCTGCGCCTACGCCCCCTACCGCGTCGTGGACATGCAGCGCATGGGCGCGGACATCGTGCTCCTCGACGCGTCCTCGTGGGGCGGCCCGGAGGTGTCGGCGCTGGTGTTCCGCGATCCGTCGCAGCTCGACCGCCTGACGTCGATGTCGCTGGTGCCGGGCGCCCGCGGCCGCCGCCGCCTGGAGGTCACGCCGGTGTCGCCGTCGCTGCTCGGCGGCGTGTCGGAGTCGGTCCGCCATCTCGCGGACCTCGACTCCACGGCCCGCGGCACGCGCCGCCACCGGATCGAGGCGTCCATGCCGCAGGTGGGCCGCTACTTGTCGACGCTCACGTCCCGCCTCATCGACGCCCTGGGCAATTTGGACCAGGTCCACATCATCGGGGTCGATGGCGAGGGTTCCGATGTCCCCGGCGCCGCCGACGTCGAGCGCGTCCCGCGGGTGAGCTTCATCGTCGCCGGCGTGCCCGCCGCGACCGTGGTGCGCCGCCTGCTGGACAACCACCTGGTCACCAGCGCCGTGGCGCCGGGCGGGTCCGCCCTGCTCGAGGCGGTGGGCGTCATGGAGGCCGGCGGTGCCGTCACCGTGGGGCTGCAGCCGTTCAACACGCCCCACGACGTCGACCAGCTCGTCCGCGCCGTCGCCTCGCTCGGCTGAGCGGCGCAACAGCTGAGCGGCGAAAATGGCCGCCCCTGGGAGAGGCGGCCATTGCTCGGCTGAGCGGTGACGGGTTGGGCGGTGGCCGTCGTAAAGCGACCGCCCGCTACTCGCCGACGGTGAGCACGATCTTGCCCGTGACCTCGCCCGAATCCAGAAGGTCATGGGCCTTCGCCGCGTCGCGGATGTCCATGGTGGCGTGGATCTGGTCGGAGATGGTGCCGTCCTCCAGAAGCGGCCACACGACGTCCTCCGTGGCGGAAACGATCCGCGCCTTGTCCGCCTTGTCGCGGTAGCGCAGGCCCGTCGCCGAAATCGACCCGCGCTTGGACAGCAGCCGGCCGATGTTCAGCTCGCCCTTCACCCCGCCCTGCATGCCGATGATGACGATGTGCCCGTCCATCGCCAGCGCCTTGACGTTGCGGTCCAGGTACTTCGCGCCCATGATGTCCAGGATCACGTCCGCGCCGCCATGCTCCTTGAGCACGTCCTCGAACGACTCCTCGCGGTAATTGATCAGGATGTCCGTCCCCAGCTCGCGGCAGCGCTCCAACTTCTCCGCGCTGCCCGCCGTCACCGCCACCGTCGCGCCCAGCGACTTGGCCAGCTGAATCGCGAACGTGCCGATGCCACCCGCACCGCCATGAACCAGCAGCGTGTCGCCCTGCTTCAGGCCCGCGACCATGACGATGTTCGAGTACACCGTGCACGCCACCTCCGGCATCGCCACCGCGCGCTCCAGCTCCCAGCCCTGCGGGACCGGCAGCAGCTGGCCGACCGGCACCGCCGCGTACTCCGCGAAACCGCCGCCCGACAGCAGGCAGCAGACCTCGTCGCCGACCTGCCAGCCGCCCGCATTGCCGCCGACCTCCTCGATGACGCCCGCGCACTCCAGCCCCAGAATCTCCGTCACGCCCTTCGGCGGCGGGTAGTGGCCCCGGGCCTGCAGGATGTCGGCGCGATTGACCGCCGCCGCACGGACCTTGACCAGCACCTCGCCATCGCCGATCTCGGGGGTCGGGGCGTCGCCCCACTCCAGGGCACGCGGGTCGTCGGGGTTGGTCTGGATGATCGCCTTCATGAAATCCACCATAACCACCGTTAGCGCCTTTGTGGTCGAGGTCACGCGGATGGGCGGGGTTGGGGCGCAGGCCGGGGGCGTGGCTAGTATTGGGAGGTCCGCGATCGGCGGGCGGGGAAGTGTGGCAGAGCGGCCGAATGCACTCGCCTTGAAAGCGAGCGTCCTTCACCGGACCGGGGGTTCAAATCCCTCCACTTCCGCAATGCGTGGCGAGGGCCCCGGCACAGCAACCCTGTGACCGGGGGCTTTCGTCGCTTTCGGGGTCGCCGCATCCGGGTGAGGGCCGGAGGGGTTGGGGGCCGGCGTCGCAAAGCAGCTTTGCGACGGCCACCCACAGCCCGTCCCATGCGCACCGTCCTGCTTTGCGACGCCCACCCACAGCCCGTCCCATGCGTACCATGCGTACCGCGCAGTGGTGATCACGGCTGATGTCGAGGGAGTTAGCCGCCCAGCGCAGCCACACGATTTCGCGTCCTGGGGTTTTACCGGCGTTCACTCGGCGTGTGGCTGCAATATGCAACTAAGGGGGTGTCGCATCGCGGGGATGGGGCGGATGGTGCGCGTGATGATGCCAGCTGTGGCCGGCTCGAGGTGGGGTCGGCGTGTGAAGCGACCACAATCCATCTCGACCAAAAGCCGCGACCTGCGGTTTTGTGGAGCGGTGGTAGTAGTTTGCGACGCTCCGGGTGAGGGCTTGAGAGGGTGGGGGCCGGCGTCGTAAAGCAGCTTTGCGACGGCCATCGGGGCCCCGTCCCATGCGCACCATGCGTACCGCGCAGTGGTGATCGTGGCCGCCGTCGGGGGAGTTAGTCGCCCAGCGCAGCCACACGATTTCGCGTCCTGGGCTTTTACCGGCGTTCACTCGGCGTGTGGCTGCAATATGCAACTAAGGGGGTGTCGCATCGCGGGGATGGGACGGATGAGTGGGGCAGGTGGCGATGTGGGCCGTGGCCGGGTGAGCGGTTCGGTTGAATGGGGCGGGTGAATTGGCGGGTGACACACGTCACATGTGGGCGTAGCCTGAGGGCAAGGATTAACGATGTTTCCCAAAAGTACGGGGATGTCGCCGGACGTGATCGGCCTCGCGAAGGTGGCCGGTGGCGAAGCTGGAAACCGGTGCTGTCCAGGCGTTTCGGGAAGCGTGGAGAAATTCTTGGCAGGGCCGGGAACATTTCCGACCGGTTCGTGCATCCCATCGTCGAAGGCGGCGGGCGCACGGCCCGCCGGCCGAAACCCGATCACGAACCGGAAAGGCGAGAAGTCATGAACGACCGGAATTACGGATACGGCGACAACCCCGGAGGCGACGGCGTTTCCGGCGGCGTCCCCGGTGGCGGAAATGGCGGGGGAAACGGCGGCGGGTACGGGGGATCGGGGGATCCGTACGCGCAGGGCAATGGCCCGGCGAATCCGTACGCGAACCCGCAGAATTCCTACGGCAACCAGGGTGGCCAGGGCGGTCCGGCCGGCCAGGGTGATCAGGGCGGTTTCGGCGGCCCCGGTTCGCAGGGCGGCCCGAATGGTCCCGGCGGCCCCGGTCAGTACGGTGACGGCGGCGGATACGGGGCCGGCGACGCCGATACCCGCGCGTACAGCGCTTATGGGGCGCAGGGTGGGCCCGGCGGCGCCGGCGGACATAATCCCGGCGGTCCGGGTGGGCCGAACAATCCCGGTGGTCCCGGTGGTCCGGGTGGGCCGAATGGCCCGGGCGGCCCCGGCGGCCCTGGCGGACCCGGTGGCCCGAACGGCCCCTATGGTTCCGGCGGATATGAAGGCCCCTCCAGCTCGAACTCCGGCTCCGGATCGGGCGGCGGCGGCAAGGGCATCATGATCGGCATCGCCGCACTGGTGGGCATCATCGTGCTGGCCGTGGCGGCCTTCATGTTCATCGGCGGCGACGACGAGTCGGAGAACACGGCGTCCGAAACCACCGCGAATGGCGTCGACACCGGCGGCGACGAAGCCACCACCACCGCCGACGCCGCCGAAGGCGACGACTCCGCTGCGACGGACGACGGCGAAAGGACGACGACGGAGGCGTCGCCAAGCAACGACGGTGCGGCGGAGTCCGGCGACGGCACCCTCGCCGAGCCCTACGCCAGTGCGGTGCCGGCGTACGTGCGAGACCACGTGCGCTCGTGCAGCACCGGCACTGTGACCATCACGTCCTACGACACCGGCGTCGACGACCGCACGGTGCCGGGCATGCGCTGCTCGGGCACGTCGGGCAGCCTGATCGACGGCAACAACGTGGAGATCATCGACGACGATGAGTTCGCCAAGTCCGCCACCGACCAGGCCCGCACCATGGACTACGAGATGGTCAAGGACGAGGGCGGCGTGAAGCTGGTCGTCGCGTCCTACGACGGCGGCTCCAGCAAGATCTTCTGGGCCGACGAAAACAAGGGCATGTCCATGGAGCTCTACCCCTACGACAACATCGACGAGGCGAAGGCCGCCGCCGAGCGCATGAAGTAACGGCGCATGAGGTAGTCCACCCGCTGGACCAGCGCGAACCAGGCGATAGTCCGCCGCTCCCGACCGCATCGGGGGCGGCGGATTTCGTCATTCGGGTGACCCCGTTCCGGTGTATTTGCCCGCGAAACGGGTGTGACGGGTGGTGCTTAAGTGACTATTGGGATTAAATCAGGTTGTGGTGATGTCACCGAACGCCGTTGAACCCGTAGGACTCCCCGGCGTCGACCGAGCCGGGCCGCCCGTCGGTCCCGTCCGTGCTGAAGCCACGTGATGTCCGATCCCGAGAGGAACCCCATGCGTACTCGAGCATCCCGCGCCACCCGCGCCGGCCAGGCCACCCGCGCCGGCCGCGCCCTGCGCCCGGTCGCCGTCGCCGGCATCGCCGTCGGCCTCATGGCCGGCGCCATCGCCCCCGCGTCGGCCCAGGCAGACCTCCCCGGCAGCGACGGCCTCCCCAACATCCCCCCGGGCGCCATCCAGGCGATCCCGGGCATGCCGGACCTGAGCCCGATCATGCCGAGCCTGCCGGAGTCCACCGGCGAGTCGGTTGAGCTGGGCAACGCCAAGCTCGCGCTGCCGTTCGTCGGCACCGTCTACGACGCCACGCTGCACAAGCAGGTCGTCGCGGGCCAGCGCGTCCTGCCGGGCGGTCTGGTCACGGTGCGCCTGAAGGCGGAGGGCAATGGCGGCCACACCTTCGTCCGCGAGCTGCGCAACGTCATGCCGGAGGGTTTCCAGCTGGTCTCCGTCATGCGCATGAAGGAGAACGCCCTCGGCGAGGCGGCGCACGTCCTCGGCGAGGAGGAGTACTCCGTCGCCGAGCGCGATGGCCTGCGCGAGGTGAAGGTCGCCTGGAGCGAGGACGGTTTCCTGGGCCTGTACCAGGACAATCCGCGCATTCAGAAGGGTGAGTCGGTCGTCGTCGACTTCGTCTATCGCGCCCCGATGGAGGCCGGCGATTACGAGCATGGCGGCGTCATGGGCGTGAGCACCGTCGCGAATCTTGCGCCGAAGACCGCGGGCGGCGACATGGGCGGCGTGCCCATCAAGGTCGGCCTGGCCCCGGAGAACATCTTCGGTTCGCTGGAGGGTTACGGCGTCGGCTCGATTTAGGTGATGGCTTGACGACGTCCACGTGGGCGTCGTCAAGCAGTCCAATCTTGTGAAGTGCACTAACGAGGAGCAAACATGCGAAACAACACCACCCGAACCGCGGCCGTGCGCCGCGCCGCCATCGCCGGTGCCGCGTCGACGGCGCTGATCGCCGGCGTGATCGCGCCCGCCTCGGCGCAGCCGGCCGAGAACCCGGCGCCGGAGGCCCCCGCGGCGTCGTCCATCGAGAACATGCCGCAGCTGCCGGGCTCTGCCGCGCCCGAGGTGCCCGAAGTGCCCGGCGTCCCGGAGCTGCCCGGAACCCCCGAGGTCCCCGAGGTCCCGCTGCTCAACACCGGTGAGCGCGTGCAGGTCGGTGAAACGCAGGGTTGGGGCGGCGTTCTCGGAGGCGGCGCGTACCAGGCCGCGTTCTTCAAGCAGGTCACCGTGGGCCAGGAGGTCTACCCGGGTGACCCGGTCAGCGTCCGCCTGCAGGCCGAGGGCGTCAGCGGCACCACCCACGTCCGCGAGATCCGCGACATCATGCCGTCGTCGTTCGAGCTCGTCTCCGTCGCGCGCATCACCGTCGGCGAGGACGGGGAGAACCCGACCATCCTCCAGGAGGGCGAGTACGAGGTCGTCGAGCGCGAGGACGGCCTGCGCGAGATCCGCGTGAACTTCGGCACGAACGACCGAAATCGCCCGACCCTCGAAGCCGGCCAGACGCTGACCGTCGATGTCGTGTACCGCGCGCCGGAGGAGATCGGCACCTACGAGCACGGCGGATACGCCCGTGCCGTCGCCTGGGGTGGCTTCGGGGCCAGCGAGCCCGGCAGCCACGTCGGTGCCCAGCCCATCGAGGTCAAGGAGCGCCCGATCATTCCGGAGCCGCCGATCGACGTGCCGGAGGTGCCCGGCGACGAGTCCGGTTCCATCGACTGGGGCTCCATCGACTGGGGCTCGCTGTTCGGCGGTGCCGGCTCCAACAACGAGGGCGACGACCAGCCCGCCGAGGAGCCGGCCGAGCCCGCCGAGTAGTCCCGAACGAGCCCCGCACAGGTGAGGCCCCAATCCTTGGGGTCACCTGGACGGGGCAAGTTTTGGCCCGAAAATGGCGTGACGAACGAACTTGGGTTGTAATTGCCGGGAACAGAGATTGTTCCACCGCATTGGTTGCCGAGCATTTTCCGTTCGTCGAGTCCACGTGGCAACCCACGGATGTGGGCTGGTGGGCACCCCGCCGCCCATGACCGACCACCCCGAACAAGCAGAGGAATTCTCATGCGCCACCGCGCGACAAGAATCATCCGCACCGCAGCCACCATTTCCATTGCGGCGTCCCTGACCGTCGGAGCCGGCGCCGCCGCGTTCGCGCAGCCCGCCGATGCCCCCGCCGCCCCGGCCGTGCCGGGCAGCTCCACCGGCGCCGAGGCCGTCGAAGGCGTCACCGATGCCGTCACCGCCGGCGAGCGCGTCCAGATCGGCGAGAACATCAAGGCGGACGGCCTTTATGACGTCCTGTACGAGGTCGCCCTGTTCAAGCAGCTCACCTCCGGCGCGAAGGTGTCCCCGGGCGAAGAGGTCACCATGCGCCTGGAGGCCGAGGGCGTCCAGGGCGTGGCCCGCGTCGGCCAGCTGCACAACTCCATGCCGGCCGGCTTCGAGCTGGTGTCGGTGGCGCGGGTCGAGAAGAAGGACGGCGCCGAGACCGTCACCAAGCTCGGCTCCGAGGACTACCGCTTCCGCGACAACGGTGCCGAGGGCTCGACCGTCGAGGTCACCTTCGGCGGCAGCCCGTACGAGCATCCGCAGATCCGCACCGGCGAGACCGTCACCCTCGAGTACGTGTACCGCGCCCCGCAGGAGCTGGGCACGTACGAGCATGGTGGCCGCACCTTCCTGTCGTGGGTCCCGTCGGGTTACCCGATGAATGGCGGTGCCGCGACCGGTGCCCAGCCCATCGAGGTCGTCGAGGCCCCGGTTGCCCCGCCGGCCGGTTCTGCGGGCATCGACTGGGATTCGATCCTCGGGTCCCTCGGCCTGGATTCCGTCGACCTCGGTTCGCTCAACCAGGGCGACGGGGACGAGTAGCACCCAGCTTGACGACGGCTCGCCGTCACCCACCCCACCCACCTTTTCCGCACACCGGAATTCCCCTTCACCGTTAGGAAACCCAATGCGCAAGAACATCACCCGCGCCGCCATCGCCGGCGCCGCCGCCACCACCATGCTCCTCGGCGCCGCCGGTGCCGCCGTCGCCGCGCCGACTCTGCCGGGCCCCCTCGGCGAGATCGCCGGCGCCGCCCAGGCGCTCGTCCCCGGCCAGCGCCTGCCGATCGGCGAGGAGATCAGCCAGGGCGGCGTCTACACCGCGTCCTTGTTCAAGCAGGTCATGGGCGGCCAGAACGTCGTCCAGGGCGAGAAGATCACCCTCCGCGTCGAGGTCGTCGGCGGCAAGAGCGGCCTGCTCTCCGAGGCTCGTGTCCAGGCCGTCACCGACGTCATGCCCGCCGGTTTCCAGATCGACTCCGTCGTGGTCAACCTCCCGGGCGGCGAGGCCAAGACGCTGACCGCCGAGCAGTACACGAGCGTCGAGCGCGAGGGCAAGCGCGACACCCGCGTCGACTTCAACAACAACGGCATGGGACGCATCCACATCGGCCAGGGCTCGCTCTCCGTCGACTTCACCTACGTCGCCCCCGAGCAGACCGGCTGGAACCAGACCGGTGCCGGCATGGAGGTTTCCGCTGCCGGCGGTTACTTCGCGCACTCCACCAAGGTCGACGAGGGCGGCCCGTCCGTCAACGTCACCCCCCGCCCGATCATCGACATCCCGGGCCTGCCCGGTGGCGGCGACAACAACTCCTCCGGCTCCATCGACTGGGGTTCCCTGAACTCCGGTTCCTCCAACTAAGACGCCCGATGCGGCGCCGTTGGCGTCGTAAAGCACAACCGCACCGCGGTTGCAGCCCCACGAATCAAGGAGCAAGCATGAAGAAGATCATCCGCGCCGCCGCCACCGCCGCCATCGCGGCCTCGATGGCCATCGGCGTCGCCTCCCCGGCCTCCGCCCAGGTCAACCCCGTCCTGCCCGACTTCGGTTCCCTCATGCCCGGCATGGGCGAGTCGTCGGCGCCGAAGAAGGAGCTCGGCTCGACGACCGGCTTGATCTGGAGCGCCACCATGTACAAGCAGGTCACCCGCGGCGCCACGGTCACCCCGGGTGGCCTGGTGACCACGCGCATCGAGATCATCGGCAACAACGACAACGGCGGCAAGGTCCGCGAGCTCGCCGACATCATGCCCCAGGGCTTCGAGCTGGTCTCCGTCACCCGCATGAAGGAAAACGCCCTCGGCGAGGCCCTGCACGTCGTCCCCGCCGAGGACCGCACGACCGTGCCGGTGGGCAACGGCATGCAGGAAATCCGACTGTCGTGGACCGAGGGTGGTTTCCTCGGCTTGTTCGCGGACAACCCCACCGTGTCCAAGTCCAAGTCGATCGTCGTGGACTTCACCTACCGCGCCCCCAAGGAGCTGGGCCAGTACCAGCACGGCGGCTTCGTCCGCATCGGCTCCCTGATCGGCCCCGAGTTCCGCAGCGTCAACGGCGGCACCCCGATCACCGTGGAGAACTCCCTGCCGGCCGCCTTCGGCTCGCTGGGCTCCAGCTAGACCCCACCGGGCGGCAGTTTTCGGTGCCCGCCCCGGCGGCAGCTTTTTCCACCCCGTCCTCCCCGTTCGCGGGGAAGGCGGGGTGGCCCCGTCCGGGGCCTGTGCCAGAATCGACGATGAACGTCTGAGAAGGAGCCACGACAACCATGAGCAGTCCTTTTGGCGATGACCGGCCCGGCGGCCGCGGCGCGAACGGCGGCAACGGCGGCGCGAATGGCGGCGGCCGCGACCGCACCGAGCAGTGGGAGCCCATCGACGGGGAAGCGTGGTCCAACGCTCCCGGCGCCTACGACGGGAGCGGATGGGGGACGGCTGCTCCGGGCGACTCGTATGCCGGCGGCGGGCAGTCCGGCCAGGGAAGCCAGGGTGGCTACGGCGGTTCGGGTGGCTTCGGTGCGCAGGGAAGCTATGGCGCGCAGGGTGGTCCCGGCGCGTTCCCGACCGGCCAAGGCGAGTATCGGCCCAGTTCGGACGGTTACCCCGGCGGCTATCCGGGTGGTTACCCGAGTGGTTATTCCGGGGCGTACCCGCAGTCGCAGCAGTCCGGCGGCAAGGGCGGATCGGGCGGCGGCAAGATCGCGCTGATCATTCTCGCGGCGCTGCTCATCGTCGCCGCGGGTGGTGCACTGGGGTACTTCCTCCTGGCGGATCGTGATGACGGCGGCAGCGGCGGCGATCCCACGCAGACGACCGCCGCGCCGACGCAGTCCCAGCCCACCGAGACGTCCGCGCCTGGCCGTGCCGAAGGCTTCGTCGCCCCGGCGAGCTGGGGCAAGTGCGGCGGCTCCGGCGAGCCCGGCGATCTGAACCTGTACTACGCGGGGACGTCGACGACGAGCTGCCCGTTCACCAAGGCAGTCCGCGACTCTTTCGTCGACCACTACAACGCGACGGATCAGCTCGACGGCACCATCACCGCCTACAGCCCCGTGACCGGCCAGACATATTCCATGAGCTGCACCGACGACGGCGACTACGTCACCTGCCGCGGCGGCAACAATGCCGTGGTGCACATTGTCTAGGTGGTCCGGGCGCGCGCTGCTGGCGGCGGTGCTCGCCGGCGGGCTCGCGCTCGGTGGCTGCACGCTTCCCGGCGGCAGCGGCGATGGCAGTGCCAATGGCGCGGACGGGACGAACGGCGCCGCAGAAACCACCGACGACGGCCGCCCGAACCCGACCTCGCCGGCATCCGCCGGGCCGGGGAACGGCGAAGGCCCCGGCGATGGCCCCGGCGACGGCAGCACGACGCCCGGCACCGACGGCCTCTCCGAGGAGCTCTCCGCCGAGATCGACGACATCCTGGCCGACTGGGGAGGCGAAGCCGGCCTCGCCGTCGTGGCCCCCGGGGTCACGGGCCACGGCCCGCAGCTGGCGGGCAACTTCCTCACCGGCGTCGCGTGGTCGACGTCGAAGGTGCCCATCGCCATCGCGTCGGTGCGCCTCCACGGCGGCGCCGACGCCAACGTCACCGCGGCGATCTCCGCGTCCGACAATGCCGCAGCGGAAGCGATGTGGGCGGGCCTCGGCGACCCCGCCACCGCAGCGACCGCCGCCGACTACGTCCTCCGCGATGGCGGTGACGTCATGACCGACATCAACGCCGAGCGCATCCGCCCCGAGTTCACCGCCTTCGGCCAGACGCAGTGGGCCCTGCCCGATCAGGCACGGTTCGCGGCGGGGCTGACCTGCATCAGCGGTGCGGCCCCGGTTGTCGAGGCCATGGGCAACATCGCCGCCGACCAGCGCTATGGCCTGGGCACGATCCCGGGCGTGCGCTTCAAGGGCGGCTGGGGCCCGGACGAGTCCGGGATGTACCTGGTCCGCCAGTTCGGCTCCATCCCCGTCGACGGCGGTGAGCTGGGCGTGGCCATCGCCGCCCGCCCGACCGACGGCACCTACGAGTCCGGGCAGGCGATGCTGACGGAGATCGCCGCCGCGCTCCAACGCCACATGCCCGCGGGAGGCTCCTGCTAAGGTCGCGCACCGTGCCTTCCTCCATGACTGCCCGCCGCGCCACCGCCGCGTGCGCGCTCGCCGCGACTTTGGTCGCCGGTGCCTGCGCCGCGCCGGATGGCTCGGAGTCCGGTTCCGGCGCCGATGATCTGCGCGACGGCGAGTGGATCATCGACGACGCCGTCGACCCCGCCCTGGCCGCGGAGATCGACGCCATCGCCGAGGAGTTCGACGGCGAGGCGGCCATTGCGCTGGCCCTGCCCGGCGCCACCTCCGGCGATGGGCCGGTGAGCACGGGAGAGCTTTCCGACGTCGCGGCCTGGTCCACGTCCAAGGTTCCCGTCGCCATCGCCGCGCACCGGGAGAACCCGTGGGTCGACGATCTGATTCCGTCGATGATCTCGGAGTCCGACAACTACGCCGCAGAATCGCTGTGGGTGTCGCTGGGCGGCGAAACCGCCGCCGCGAAGGCCGTCAACGAGGTCCTGGAAGACGGCGGCGACACCAGCACCGAATTCGAGGCGTGGACCGCGCCGGGCGACGTCGAATGGGAGCTGCCCGATCAGGCGGCGTTCGCGGCGAATCTGCCGTGCCTCGATGATGCCGATCCGGTGCTCGAGGCGATGGGGGACATCGTCGACTACCAGTCCTACGGGCTCGGCGATATCGACGGCGCCATGTTCAAGGGCGGCTGGGGCCCCAACCTCGACGGGGAGTACCTGTCGCGCCAGCTGGGCACGATCCCGGCCGACGGCGGCGTGGTCGGCGTGGCCATCGCGGCGCGGCCCGGCGACGCCACCGACGACACCGCCCGCGAAATGCTCGACGCCATCGCCGAGGCGATCGCGGAGCATTCGCCGCATGGCGGGCGCTGCGAGGACGGCTCCTAAAGGCGCAGGGATCTACATCCCGAGCGCTCTACAGCCCCGCCGCCCTACAACCCCAGCGTCCTACAACCCCAGCGCCGCGAGCAGGCGGTCGGTTTCGGCGGCGTCGGTGATGGAGATGCGGACGCCCTCGCCCCGGAAGAAGCGCACGACGACGCCCTTGCCCGCCAAAAACTCGCCGAGGGACTGGGAATCGGCGACGTCGGCGTCGGAAAGCGTCCCGGCACCGGCCAGGGACGCCAGGCGCTCTTCGGGCATCCAGATGAAATTGGTCTGGGAATCGGGGATGACCACCTCCGCGCCGGCGGCGCCGTTGATGGCGGCGGTGACGCGGACGCGCTGGTCGCGCACGCCGGCGATGCGGGCCTCGAGCTCGTCGACCGCGCGCAGCGACTCGATCGCCGCGACCTGCGCCAGAGCATTGACGGAGAAGGGGATGCAGACCTTGTTGATGGCCTCGATCAGCTCCGCCGCACCGAAGCAGTAGCCGATGCGCAGCCCCGCCAGGCCGTAGACCTTGGAAAACGTGCGCAGGCCCACGACGTTGGGGTACTTCGCCGTGGCATCGACCGCATTGGGGGTGTCCACGCCCGACGCGCGCCCCGCCGCCCCGAGATCGCCGTCGGCCGGCTGGACGAACTCGATGTAGGCCTCGTCGAGCGCCACGATGACGTCGCGGGGGACCTTCGCCATGAACGCCTCGAACTCCGCGGCCGTGATCGTCGTGCCCGACGGGTTGTTCGGGTTGCAGACGAACACCAGACGGGTGCGCTCGCCGATCTTGTCGGCCATGGCGTCGAGGTCGTGGCGGTGGGCGTCGTCAAGCGGCACCGCCACCGGCACGGCCCCGGCCACGCGCGCGAGGATCGGGTACGCCTCGAAGCTGCGCCAGGCGAAGACGACCTCATCGCCATCGGCGCAGGTCGCCTGGATCAGCTGCTGGCACAGCGCCGACGAACCGCACCCCACCGCGACCTGCGACGTCGACAGCCCCAGGTGCTCCGCGATGGTCGCGCGCACGTCGACGGCGGCCATGTCGGGGTAACGGTTGACGCCGGCGGCGGCATCGACGATCGCATCGCGCACCGACGGCAGCGGCCCCTGCGTCATCTCGTTGCTGGCCAGCTTCAACGCCCCCGGCGTCGTCTGGCCCGGCACATACGAAGGGATCAGGCTCAGATCCTCGCGGGTCAACGGGCGGGTCTGGTCGGTGGAAGCGCTGCCGGTCATGGCGAAAACCATACGCGCCCGCCTGCTTTGCGACGCCCGCCGGGCACACCTTCGCCCCGCCCATCGGGTGCGGCGGGGACGTTCCGGGGCGCCACCGGCGGGTTTTTGCCACGCGGCGCGGCCCTCGGCTAGAATCCCCCTGGTGCACGGAGGCGTGCCAGAGCGGCCGAATGGGGCTCCCTGCTAAGGAGTTGCCTGTCTCACGACGGGCCGGAGGTTCGAATCCTCTCGCCTCCGCCACAAGCGCCCGTAGCTCAACGGATAGAGCATCTGACTACGGATCAGAAGGTTAGGGGTTCGAATCCCTTCGGGCGCACCACTTTTCCCCGGCATGCGACAGCGTGCCGGGGTTTTGCGTGCGCGGGGTGCGCCTCTCAGATCCAGCCTTCCTCCCACGCGATGTCGGAGGCTTCGCGGCGCGTGGCCACGCCGAGTTTGCGCATGGCCTGCGACAGGTAATTGCGCACGGTGCCGGGCGCGAGGTGCAGTTCGCCGGCGATGCCCTGCACGGTCGCGGCGCCGCGGCCGACGCGCAGCACGTCGAGTTCGCGGTCGGTCAGGGGAGTGCGCTCGGCGGTCAGCGCCGAGGCGGCGATGTCGGGGTCGACGTGGCGCTTGCCGGCGGCGACGGCGCGGATGACCTCGGCGAGTTCGGACGCCGGCGTCGACTTGGTCACGAATCCGGCCACGCCCGCGGCCATCGCGCGCCGCAGCACCCCGGGCCTCGCGTGCCTGGTGACGATGATCGACTTCGTGGCCACCTTCCCCGCGATCTTCTCCGCCGCCTCGACGCCGTCGTGGCCGGGCATTTCCAGGTCGAGCAGGCACACGTCGGGTTTGAGCTCCACGGCGCGGGCCACGGCCTCGATGCCGTCGCCGACCGACGCGATGACCTCGATGTCCTCCTCAAGATCGAGCAGGGTGGCCAGTGCGGTGCGGATCATGTCCTCGTCGTCGGCGAAGAGCACGCGGATCATCGGGAAACCTCCTGGTCGGTGCCGGTGCCTGGGGTGGTCCCAGTATCGGCGGGAACGGTCGCGGTCACGGTGAATCGCCGGGTGTGGCCTGGTGGGGGCGACGCCGGGACGTCGTCAAGCACCGCCAGCGTGCCGCCCGCCTCCGCGAGCCGCTCCCGCAGGCCCGCCAGGCCCGAACCCCCGTTCTTGCTTGGCGACGGCCCATCCCCAGCCGGTGCGTCGTTGCCGATCCGGAGCAGCCAAGCGCCGGGGGCCGCGGCGCGGGCGATGGTGATGTCCACCGGGCCGGGGGCGCCATGGCGCAGGACGTTCGTGGTGGCCTCGCGCAGGACGCGGCCGAAAATGGCGCGCGCGGCAGGGGCGGCGGGGAGCTCGGCGGCGTCGACCGTGCAGCGGAAATCCGCCGCGGCCAGGACGTCGCGGGCGTTGGCCAGCTCCTCCTCCAGCTCCGGGGCGCGATAGCCCTGGACCAGCTCGCGGGTGTCGGCCATGGCGTCGGCGGCCAGCGCGCGGATCTCCGCGATCTGCGCCCGGGCGGCGGCGATGCGGGAGGGGTCGGGGGCGGGGGTTGCCGTGGGGTCGTCGGGAAGCAACCGTTCGGCGAGCTCCGCCTTCAGTGCGATGACCTGCAGCGTGTGACCCTGGATGTCGTGGAGGTCGGCGGCGAAGCGCAGGCGCTCGCGCGCTACCGCGAGGCGGCTCTCCGTCGCGCGGGCGTGGTCGGTGCGGCGGATGACGTCCCAGCTCCACGCGGTCGCCCAGATCATCGGCGGGAAGAACACGTGGAGGATGATCGAGCCGGGGAGCGAGCCGGCGTCGTCGGGCGCGGCCATTCGCTCGATGGCGATGGCCGCCGCGGACACCGCGATCGCCGCCCACCACCAGCGTCCGCCGGCGCGGCAGGCCAGCAGGGATATGGCCGTGATCAGGGGCAACGACGACCATTGCAGGGGTGCGGCGATGGCCAGGATCGCCGCGCCGAGGACGAGCATCGCGGCGGGCACCGGCCACGTGCGCACGCCGCTGCCCAGGCCGTCGCGAAGCCCGGGCGCGAACGACAGCTGCACGCCCGCCGACACCGCGCACGTCACCGCGATGAGCACCGCGCGCGCGACGTCGGTGCCGCCCGCCACGAAGGCCGGCAGCAGAAGGAGCGCGTGGCCTGTGGCGATGAGCATGACCAGGCCCGACAGCGAATACCACCAGCTCGCCCGGACGCCGCCGGAGATGGTGCCGCGGGGGCGGTCCGGGGCGGCGCCGGGCAGCTGGCCCGCGCCCCGGGGGACGGAGCGGGAGGTGCGGGAGTCGGTGTGGGTGGAGGTGTGGGGGGAGGGTGCGGCTTCGCGGGCGGCGGCGTCCGTGGAGTCGGCGGCGTCGGTCATGGGCACCACCGTAGAGCAATGACAGTTGTCACGGTCCGCGCATGACAGACATCCGGGCAGGTCATGACGCCAAAGCCCTACCGGCGCACCGCCCTGGCCGCGACAGTGGACACCGAACCACACACCAGCGGCACCCGGATCGGACCGGGGCCGGAATCGGAAGGAACCGTCATGCAGGACTTCATCGCCACCCTCCAGAACTTCGTCGCCACCATGCCCGACGCCGTGCAGTTTCTCGGGGTCGCCGTCATCGGCCTCATCCCGTTCGTCGAGTCGCATCTCGGCTCCGTCATCGGCGTCGCCGCCGGCGTGCCCATGCCGCTGGCGGTGCTGGCGGCCACCGTCGGCAACACGCTGTCGGTGCTGGCCTTCGTCTATGCGGGCTCGACCGTCCGCGCTGCTTTTCGACGCCGCCGCGGCGCCTCCGAGCAGCCCGAACCCGGGGAGAGCCGCGGTTCCTCCCGCGTGTTGGACAACATGAAGCGCTTCGGCGTCCCGGGTGCGAGCCTCATCGGCCCCGTGCTGCTGCCCTCGCAGTTCACGTCGAGCGCCCTGGTCGGCGCCGGTGCGCACCGGGGCACGGTCGTCGCGTGGACCCTCGTCGCCGTGGTCGTGTGGGGCGTCGTCTCCGGCGCGATGGCGGCGGGCCTGTTCAACGCCGCGGGCATCGTCTAAGGCTCACGGTTGGTGCTCCGCACCCCGAGCCCTGCGCCCCGTGCCCCCGCAAGTTCAGCGGGGCGCGGGGCGGTCGGCCGTCGTCAAGCAATTCCGCCCGGGGCAGACCCCGAACCGTCCGCATCCAGCCCGAGAACATCGAGCTGGGTGCGGACCACGTGCGTCCACAGGTGGTCCGCCGGGTCGGCCGTGCCGGTGAAGTGGCCGCCGAGCTCGAGGGTCAGGGCGCCGATCATCTGGGACAGCGCGGCGAAGACCGGGGCCGCGCGGTCGCCGCCGACCGGGGCGAGCTGTGCGGCCAGGGCGGCCTCGACGGGAGAGGCCGGTGCGGCCGGGGCGAGGTCGAGGAAGCACCGGGCGACGCGCTCGGCCAGGGGGATCGTTTCCGGGGGAGCGGCGTAATCGGGGATCGGGGTGCCGTAGATCAGCTGGAAGTCGTGCGGGGATTCCAGGGCCCAGCTGCGCAGTTCGTTGGCGCGCCGCAGCCACGTCTCCGCGGGCGAGGGGCCGTCGACGGACTCCAGGCGCGCGGCCAGCTCGGCGTAGCTCTCCTCGATGAGGGCCGTGAGCAGGGCTTCCTTGCTGGGGTAGTAGCGGTACACCGCCGAAGAGACCATGCCCAGTTCGCGCGTGATGGCGCGCATGGACAGGGCGACCGGTCCGACCTTGGCCAGCTGCGTGCGACCGATGGTGCGGATGTCCTTCTCCAGCTTCTGGCGGTTGAGCTCCCTTTTCCCGGTCATGGGACCAGTGTCGCACGAAAGCCGGAGAAAAAGCGAGCACTGCTCTTGTTAATTCGAGAGCGGTGCTCTACGTTGGGTGGTGTAAGCAAGAGCGGTGCTCTTGAATCGAATGGGTGAGGTGGTGGGTGCGATGTTGAAGGCAAGGGTGAAGGCAATGTCGAAGGCAAAGTCGGTGGCAATGGGCGCTGCGATGGAGGATTCGGGGATGGCGTCACGGGCGGTGACGACGGTGCCTCCGGAGGCGGTGTCAAAGCGGGCTGCAGAGCCAGCGAGTCCGCGCCCAGCGGCGGGCCGGGTTCTGCCGGGCGTGCTCGCGATAGTGGGCGGAGTTTTTATGGCCGCCTTTCCGCTGTTGCGGCCGTGGGGCGACAAGACCGGTGGTGCGCCGGAGATGATCGAGGCGTTCGCGTCGCCGATGTGGGTCGTGGCGCACATGTCCGGCATGGCCGGATTCGTGCTGATCGCGGCAGCGGTGTTGGCGTGGGGCCGGCGCCGGGCGCGAGGCCCGGGAGTCGCCCAGTGGTGGATCGCCGGGGGAGTGGCGCTGATCCTGCCGTTCTTCGGCGCGGAGACGTTTGGGTTGCACGTCGTCGCGGCCACGGCGCCGCAGGACATCGCGATCGCGACGGCCGCTGGGATTCGTGAAGGGCTCCCGCAGCTGACGGCCTTCGGGCTCGGTCTGCTGGCCATCGCCGCCGGCGCCGTGCTTCTCGCACTCCGGGATCGAGCGGCGGTCGTGCTGGCGATTGGGTTGGCCACCTATCTGCCGCAGTTCTTCTTCGGGCCGGAGATCCGGATTGCCCACGGCGTGGTCCTGCTGGCCGGGGCCGTGTGCTGGGCGTGGTCCAGTTGGCCGGGACCGCGTGGTGAGCGTGGTCCTGCTGCCCGGGGCTGAGTGGTGGGCATGGTCCATCAGGAAGCGGGCGGTGACTCGACCGAAATTGGTGATGCGGCAATAAACGGCGGTACCCCGGCGTTGAACCGAGAAGGAATTGAGCCCCGATCTGCAAGGAGCGACCATGATCCGCACCGAGACCATCCTCGACCTGGCCACCATTGGCGGAAATCAGACCCACGCCGAGGCGTTGCAGGGTTCCATCGCTTTGGCGCAGACCGCCGAGAAGGCCGGGTATGAGCGGGTCTGGTACGCCGAGCACCACAACATGCCGACCATCGCGTCGTCGGCGCCGGCCGTGCTCATCGCCGCGATCGCAGCGCGGACCGAGAGGATCAAGCTCGGCTCCGGCGGGGTCATGCTGCCCAACCATTCGCCGCTGACCATCGCCGAGCAGTTCGGCACTCTGGCCAATCTGCATCCCGGCCGCATCGAGCTGGGGCTGGGCCGCGCGCCGGGCACCGACCAGCGCACTATGCGCGCGCTGCGCCGCGATCCCCGCTCCGCCGACTCCTTCCCGCAGGACGTCCAGGAGCTGCAGGGTTACCTCGGTGACGAGACGCTCATCCCGGGCATCAACGCCATCCCCGGCAAGGGCACGAATGTCCCGCTGTACATCCTCGGCTCGTCGCTGTTCGGCGCGCAGTTGGCAGCGGCGCTCGGCCTGCCCTACGCCTTCGCCTCGCACTTCGCGCCTGATGCGATGCTGCAGGCGATGGAGGTCTACCGCGACAACTTCGAGCCGTCCGAGCACCTGTCGGAGCCGCACGCTTTCGCCACCATGAACGTCATCGCCGCAGATGACGAGGACGACGCCACCCGTCAGCTCATCGCCGTCCAGCGCGGCCTCGTCCGGTCGATGCTGGCCCGCGGCGACAAGCGCTTGACCGACGAAGAGGCGGACATGCTCCTGGACACTCCCCAGGGGATGAAGGTGAAGAACATGTTCGGGCACGTGGCCGTCGGCAAGCCGGATCGCGTGCGCGAGCAGATCGCCGAGTTCGGGCGGTACTCCACCGCCGACGAGCTCATCGTCGTGCATCAGGCGACCAAGCTCGACGAGCGTCTCCGCTCCGTCGAGCTGACCGCGCAGGCGCTGGGCCTCGGCGCCTGATCGGGAGCGTCGCGTTCAGCGGACGCGCTTGCCGTAGGTCTCCGCGATCGACTGGGCAGTGGCCTTCGCGTGCGGGCCGAGTCCGGTGATCGTCGCCGACCCCGGCCCCGCCCAATCGCCGTATCCGACCAGGTGGAGCCCCGGAACCGCCGGTTCCCGGCCATTGAGCAGCGACCGCACCGGTCCCAGCGCCGGCCGGAAACCCGTGCACCAAATCAGATGGTCGAAGGGCTCATCGCCGGGGCCCGCACCGCCGTCGCTGCCGCCGCTGGCATCGCCGACATGACCGCCGCCCGCACCGTTCAACTCATCGAGCGACGCGAACATCGGCGTCGCCCGCAACCGGCCGTCGTCGCGCGCGGCCAGGACCTCCGGCAACATCACGATGTCGCCGAGCTGCGAATCGGAACCCGGATCGCCCTCGCCACGCAGGATCGCCAGCATCCGTTCGCGATTGCGCCGAAACAGCACCCGCCCGTCGACGTCATCGGGCATCCACCGCGGCTCGCGGCGCGTGAACCACGTGACATCGGCGACGGCCGTCAGTTCCGCCGCGATCTGCGCCGCCGAATTCGCGCCGCCCACCACGGCCACCCGCGCGCCCTCGAACGGCCCCGTCCCCGGGTAATTCGCCGAATGCCATTGCGTCCCGCCGAACCTCCCCGGCATGCCCGGCACGAACGGCGCCGCCCACGTGCCCGTCGCCGCCACGACATGATCCGCCGTCCACGTTGTGCTTGTCGACGACTCCTCCTCGTCCGCCCCCTCCTCCGGCCCCGCGAGCTTCTCCCCGCGGATCACGAAGCGGGCATCGTCGGGGTGTGGGGTGGAAGAAGCGTCGTCAAGCAGGCGCTTTGAACCGCCCCGGAACTCGACCCGCGTGACATGGACGGGGCGCTCGACGGGAATGCCGTAGCGGTCCTCGTACATGTCCAGGTAATCGATGACGTGCGAAGCCGGCGGGAAGCCGTCGAAATCGGGCATCGGGATGCCGGGGAGATTGGAGAACTCCGCCGTGGAAAACAACGTCATCGACGGCCACACGTGCCGCCACGCGCCGCCCGGCCCGGCCTGATCATCGAGGACCGCGACGTCGATGCCCGCGCGGAGCAGATACCGCGCCGTGGCCAGGCCCGCCTGCCCGCCGCCGATGACGATCACCTGATGCGAGGGGGTCGGGGAGGTCATGCCACCACTCTAAGGGCGTGCGCGGCGCGGTGGATTGCGGTGCTCGGGTGGTGCTTGGGTGGTGCTCGGACCGTGCTCGGGCAGTGCTTGAGCCACGCTGGAGTATTGCTCGAGAACAACCCAAAATGCGCAGTGAACTGGGGATTTGTTCCGGTGTTGGGCGCGGGGTATCGTTACATCCCGTTGCACGGGCCAAGCCCGAACAGCGAATGCGCCCGTAGCTCAACGGATAGAGCATCTGACTACGGATCAGAAGGTTAGGGGTTCGAATCCCTTCGGGCGCACGGTTTCCCCGGTAGGCATCGCCTGCCGGGGATTTTCGTTGCGCGGGGCCGGCGGCGTCACTCGGGGGTTAAGGGCCACAATGTGTTGGATCGCAGCAGTGTCGGGTTCCGTCACGTGGTCCGTAGCTGCGTTGAGATCCGCTGCGTGTGCTCCGGCACCGGCTGTGGACGCTGAGGGGCACACAGCGTCGAATGTGGGTTTTCACTGGTCACGGGGGCGGTGGCCGTCGTCAAGCGAGCCGCAATCGACTGTGGGGACAACCTGAGAACAACCTATTCAAGCTCGGAGTTTTCGAGGCCGTCGGAGGGGGCATGACCTGCAGGAGATTGAACTTTCGGACCCCCTTTTCTTCAAGCTCAGAGCTTTCGTGTCCCCCGGGATGGGTCAAGTCCAGGGAAGTGGTGTACGTACCTTTCGAATAAGCCGGACTATCTACCGGCATTTGGGCCCTGCCCGAGCAGGGCAATAATCCCCGATCACGCCAGAGCCCCCACACCCATGGCCGCGGTGCCGTCGGCGTCTATGACGCCGGCGGCCATGGCC
>NZ_JBHXCS010000010.1:0-83207 GCF_042725215.1 Corynebacterium sp. NPDC060344
TAAGAGACAGGGCCAGGTACCTACGTTTAAACGTAGGTACCTGGCCGAAACGTAGGTTTCTGCGGTGACCGGGCCGGCGCGGGGATCGGCGCTGAAACAGTACCGGGGGAATTGCGCTGCCGTGGCCGCCGTCAGTCGCGGCCGTAGGGGTTGTCGCTGGAACGACCGGCCGTGCCGCCGCTGCCTGCGCTTCCAGTGGCACCGCCGTTACCAGCGCCGCCGCCCGCCGAGCCGCCGTTGCTCGAATCGCCGTCGGTCGCGCCGCCGTTGCCGGTGCCTCGATCGGTTGCGCCGCCGCCCGCCGCGCCGCCGTTGCCAGCACCACCGTTGCCCTTCGCGTGGCGCCCGGTCTCGCCGCGGTTGAACAGGCCGGCGGTGCCCTTCAGGCCGGTCTTGCCCATCTCGCCGAGGTGGCTCATGGTCTCCGGGTCGAAGGCCTTGTTCACCAGGCCGATCGCCCGTCCGGTCAGCTCCTCGGTCTGGGCCTTGCGCGCCAGCCGCACCTCCATCAGGCGCTCTTCCTCGAGGATCTTCTGCCGCGCCGCGCGCTCCTGCTCGGCGGCCTTGCGCTCGGCGGCGCGGAGCTTTTCCGACGACCGCAGCTCGCGCAGCCGCTGCCGCTCCACGGACTGGGGGCTGGGGACGTGCCAGGAGTCGGGGCCGATCTTCATCACGTAGAGCATCAGCCACACCGTCGGGATGAGCAGCAGCAGCACCGCGGGCAGGGGAGATGCCACCATCGCGGACAGGAGGATGGTGCCTGCGGCGGACCCGACCGTCGTCAAGCCGAGCAGCCCCAACCTGGTCTTCTTGCCGTGTTGGTAGGCGGCGTCGATCTCCTCGCCGGCGTAGAGCTTCGCGGGCGCCTGCCCGGGCAGACCGCCCCTGCGGGATGCAGGGAGGTCGTCGAAAAGCGGGAGGAGTTCGGTGCCGGTCTGGGCGCATGCGACCTGCTGGACGCGCTCGTCGTATTCGTCGATGGTCAGGCGCCCTTCGGAGAAGGCGCGGCCGAGGCTGGCCATCGCCGCCTCGCGTTCGGCGTCGCTGATGCGGTAGTTCGCGCCGTTGCTGCCGTGGTTGCCGTTGCTGACCGTCATGCGGTCGATGATATCGCCTCGGGTCGCCGGGACTCGGGGCGCAGTGTCGGGTCGGAGCGCTGGCGGGCCGGGCTCACGGTTCCGTGGGAGAGACGGCATCGCGGCCTGCGTCGCGGCCTGCGCCGAGATTCACGCTGAGGTCCACGGCGAGGCCCGCCTCGATACCCGCGATGATGAATTCCACTTTCGCGTCGAGTCGTCCCCGGACGAGCCATGAGCGATCCGGTGGGACGTGGGTGCGGCCCCCGCTTTTCGACGCCTCGGCCAACAGCTTGTCCACCGCCTGGTCCAATCCGCTGCGCCCGGGTGAGATTTCGCGGCGCATGGCGGCGATGGACACGTGCGTCATCAAGATGGTGTCACCGAGGAAATCGAGGACGAAATCGAGCGCCCCGCCATCCCCGGGAAATCCCGCCGCCATCACCGAGTCGGCGAGTTCCCGGAAATATCGTTGGGCCGCCGCGTGGGCGCCCGGGTAGTCCATGATGGCGCGGTCGACGCCGGGGTGGTTTTCCAGCAGCGCCCACATCGTGTCGACGTAGTGGCGCAGCTGATCGGGCCACGGCAATTCCGCCGGCGGCGCCACCAGGGAATCAGCGGTGCGGGCGAGGGAGAGTTCGACAAGGTCGGAGCGGGATTCCACGATCCGGTAGAGCGATGGCGTGGACACCCCCAGCTCTTTGGCGACGGCACCGAGGGTGAAGGAATCCAGGCCTAGCTCCAGTGCCGCGTCGATGGCGTCGTCTGCGGTGAAGCGGGGTTTCGGGCCGGTGCGGCGGCCGCCGGCCGGGCCCCCGCCAATGGAGGTGGGCATGGTCCCAACTGTAATGGTGCCGGCGGCCGCGGCCGGATCAACCGGCCGCCAGGGACCACCCGGACGCGGCGGCGCGACGATCCCAGAAGGTGCGGTACGCCCCACCTGCGGCATGGAGTTGGGCGTGGGTGCCCCGCTCGGCGATGCCGCCGGCGTCGTCGAGGACGATGATTTCGTCCGCCGCCATCACCGTGTCGAGTTTGTGGGCGATGACGATGAACGTGGACTTCTTGCGCAGCTCCTCGACGGAAGCGAGGATGTTGGACTCGTTTTCCGCGTCGAGTGCGCTGGTCGCTTCGTCGAAAAGCACGATCGGCGAGTTCTTCAGCAGCGCCCGTGCGATGGAGACCCGCTGGCGTTCGCCGCCCGACAGCGACCGGCCGCCTTCACCGACCCGGCTGGCCCAACCGTCGGGCAGGCGTTCGGCGATGGAGGTCACGCCGGCGAGGTCGGCGGCCGCGCGGACCTCGGCGTCCGTGGCGCCGTCGCGGCCCACCCGGATGTTGGCCTCGAGGGAGTCGTCGAACAGGTAAACGTCCTGGAACACCATCGATAGTTGCGCCATGAGCTGCTCGGTGGTCTGGTCGCGCACGTCGGCGCCGCCGACCCGGACCGCCCCGGAATCGACGTCCCAGAACCGGGAGATCAGCCGGGCCACGGTGGTTTTTCCGGAACCCGATGGCCCGACCAGCGCGGTCATGGTGCCGGGGGCGACGGTGAAGGACAGGTCCGACAGCACCGGCCCCGACGCGTCGTAGCCGAACCCGACACCGTCGAATTCGACGCGTCCGGGGGCGCCCAGGGAGGCCGCGGCGCCGGCGGAGGGCGTCGGCAGCGTCGGCTCGGCCAAGATCGCCGACAACTCCGCCAGCGGTGCGCGGCCCATGTCGAGGCCGATGAACTCCGCACCGAGGTCGTCGAGGATCCGGGTGAAGCGCAGTGCGATGCCGATGAAGGCGATGGTTTCGATCGGGCCCAGCGACCCGTCGACGACGAGGCCCGCCGCGACGGTGATGAGCGTGACGACGACCGCCTGCACGACGATGCCGTTGAGCACCAGCGGCACCATGCTCAGCCACATTTCGGCGACTCGTGCGCGGTCATTGTCCTTGGCTGCCCGGAGCAGCGGCGCGAAATCCGCGGAGCGCCCGGCGGCGCGCAGTGCCGGCTGGCAGGCGGCGTACTCGACGATGCGGTTGGCCAGCTCGCGTTCCGACGGCTGCACCCGCGCCGAGGCAGTGCGCTTGATCGACTGCGCGATGACCATCACCGCGACCGTGATGGGCGCGGCAACGGTGAGGATCAGGCCAAGGCGGGGATCCCAGAACCACGTGCCGACGACGATGACGGCCAGCGCCGCGGCGTTGGCCGCCACGGTAGCCATGATGTGGGCGAACGCGCTGGCCGCGGCCATGAAGCCGTCCGACACCAGCCGGGACAACCCGCCCGTGCGGTCGGGCCGGAACCATCCCAGGGGCAGGGACGCCAGGGCTTCGCCGATGGCGCCGTGGGCGCGGCGGATGAACTCCAGAGTCGACGAGTAGCCGTTGATCGTGGACAGGTATCGGGCCGTGGCGCCCACGGCGGCCAGCGCGGCGAGGACCACCAGCCACCCACCGACGCCGAGGCCCCACACGGGGGCACCGGTGCCCAGCGACGACGACGCCGGCAGCAGGACGATGAGGGCCGCGCCATCGGCGAGCCCCGACACCAGCGTCCATGCGAGGGATGTCCGGCGCAGCCTTCGGCCCTCCGCACCGAACAACCCGCCACTGGCATTCAGCAGCAGGGGATCCTTCAGCACGGAAAGCGGGGAGGTGGAATCGGGGCGTTTGACGGCCGGCCGCCGGGGCGCGCGCCGGGTGGCCGTGGAGGGCTCAGACATGCTTCGGGGCCTTTCGGTTCATCAATTCATGGACGGCGCCGGCGGTGACGGCGTCTCCGGACAGGACGTCGGCGATGCGGCCGTCGACGAGCAGTGCGATCTGGTCGACGCCGCGGACGGACTCGGGTTTATGTCCGATGACCAGTACGGTCCGGCCGACGACGAGTCGGTTGAGCGCCGCCTGGATCTCCGCTTCGCAGTCGGGGTCGGTGGCGGCGGTGGCCTCGTCGAGGATGAGGATCGGCGCGTCGGCCAGCAATGCCCTGGCGATGGCGATGCGCTGGCATTGGCCACCGGACAGATGCGCGTCCTCGCCGACGACGGCGTCGAGGCCGCGCGGCAGCGCCTCGACGTCATCGGCGATGCGGGCAGAGCGGGCGGCGGCGATGATCTCCTCGTCGGTGGCGCCGGGCTTGGCCAGTGCAATGTTGTCGCGGATGCTGATGCGCGGCAGCTGGGGGTCCTGCAGCACGAAGGACACGGTCCGGTAGAGCTCGGCGGTGGGCAGGTGGCGGATGTCGACGCCCCCTATCTCCACCGAGCCTTCGTCGGGGTCCTGGAAGCGCGCGACCATCGTCGCCAGCGTCGACTTTCCCGACCCCGACGGCCCGACTAGCGCCGTGACCGTGCCCGGCGCCAACCGCAGCGTCACGTCCGACAGTGCCCTGGTGTTCCCGTAGGAGAACCCGACGCCGCGGAACTCCACGCCGTTGTCGCGGGGAGCGGGTGCACGGGGAGGGGCGCCGGCGTCGTCGGAAAGCGATCCTTCCCTCGTGCGACCCGCGTCCGGTGCCGACAGTTCGGGACCGTCGAGGATTTCGGTGATGCGCAGGGCCGCATTGCCGGCGAGCTGGTACGACCAGGCGGTGGTGCCGAGCTTCTGGACCGCGCCGGGCACGACCAGGGCGATGAGCGTCGTGGTGAGCACCTGCACCGGCGACACGATGCCCGCGGCCACCAGGGCCGCGCCACCGGCGACGTTGACCAGCACCAGCAGCGCCACCGAGACGACGGATTCGGACAAGGCGGATACGCGCATGAGCGGGCCCACCCAGGTCAGGTAGAAGTCGGAGAACGAGCGCGCGGCATCACGGTAGCGGCGGTGTGCCTCGCCGGTGCGCCCGAAGGCCTTGACCACGGCGATTCCGTCGGCGAATTCCACGGCGGTGGAGGACACCCGGCCGAGGTGGGTGTCCATCTCGGCCGTCTTCGTTCCCATTCCGCGCATGCCCCACGCCTGCACGAGCGCGTAGAGGGGCAGCGTCGCCAGCGCCAGCAGCCCGAGTCGCCAATCCACGGTGAACGCGTAGCCGAGCAGCATCACCGGGGTGATGATGGCCACCGTCGTCTCCACCGGCGCATGCGCCACGAGGATGTGGAGGGTGCGGGTGTCGTCCTGGATGGCCTTGCGCACCTGGCCGGACGTCGCGTCGGAGAACCACGACAGCGGTGCCCGTGAGATGCGGTCGAGGATGCGGCGGCGCAGGACCGACCCGAGTGCGAGATCCGCGAAATGCGTCAGCGCCAGTGCCGCGAACAGCAGCGCGAGTTGGCCGAGGAACGTGGCCAGCAGGAACTTCACCACGGGGTCGGTGTCCGCGGAGTCGACGGGTACGCCGGCGCGGTGGGCCTCGAGGAGGATCTCGCCGAGCCGCACCAGCGCCACGTACGGCGCGATGGACAACAGGGCGGATGCGGCGCCGAGGATGCGCCCGGCGAGCAGGCGGCCCCGGATGGGACGGAGGAGCTCGCCGAGCGCGGCGTTGGCCGCCGTTCGCTTGTCGACGGTGCCGGCGTGGACTTCAGCTGTCATGGTCGGTCCCTTCCGGGGCGGACGACGCCCCGCAGTCGTTGGTGGGGTCGCTCCCGGGAATCGCCGGGGCGTGGTTGATCGCGGGGTCTGAGAGGTCGATGACGTGATCTGCGCAGGCGTCGATGAGCTCGTCGTCGTGGGTGATGACGATGACCACCGCGCCTGCGTCCGCAAGCCCGCGCATGTGGCCGGCGATGGCGGTGAGGTGATCGAGGCCGACCCCCGACGTCGGCTCGTCGAGGATGTGGATGCGCTTGTCCTGCACCGACGCCGAGGCGATGACCAGGCGTTGGCGTTGCCCGCCGGACAACGAATGCGGGTGGCGGTCGCCGAGCCCGGAGAGGTCGAACTCCGCCAGCACGGACGGCACGTCGACGGTGCCGCGGCGGTGTCGCGGCAACCCGAGCGTGACCTCTTCTGCGACGGATTCGGCGAAGAGCTGGCGGCCGGTGTCCTGCATGACCATGTACCCCTCTCGGCGCAGGGCCTTCGCGGACGCCGGGGCGCCGTCGAACTCGACGGTGCCGCCCTTCTCCGGCGACGACAGTCCGCACGCGATTCGGGCCAGCGTGGACTTTCCGGCCCCGTTGGGCCCGGTCAGCGCCGTGACCCGGCCGGCGGGGAAAGCCAGGTGGGGGATGTCGAGCACCCTCCGGTGGCCGTAGGAGAAGCGGACGTCGCGCAGGACCAGTCCGGAAGTCGGGCCGGATCCGTCATCGGTGCCGGCTGCCGCCGCATCGGGGTTACGGCGGCCCCGTGGAGCCGACGCCTGGGGCGGGCCGAGCCGGCGCAGCCCGGCGTCCCGCCGTTCGGCGTCGGGCATGCCGAAGAACTCGTCGCCGGTGAACGTCCGGGCGACGGCGCCGTCGCGCAGGAGCACCACGCGATCGGCAAGGCCGGCGAGGAAATGCAGCCTGTGCTCGGCGACCACGATGGCATTGCCGTCGTCCTTGAGGCGGGCGATGATCCCCCTCAATTCCCGGATCCCGGACGGGGATAGGTTGGACGTCGGCTCGTCGAAAAGCAGGGTCCGTGCACCGGAGGCCATCGCGCATGCGCAGGCCACCCGCTGCAGTTCGCCGCCCGACAGGCCGGCGAGGTCGCGGCCGAGCAACGGGCCGATGCCCGTGGCCGCGGCGGCGTCGGCGATGCGGCGGCGAATGACGCCCGGATCGACGCCGAGATTTTCCGGCGCGAAAGCCAGATCGCCGAGGACCGTGGGAGTGAAGAACTGCGTGCGCGGATTCTGGAACACCGTCGCAGTCGACCCCGCGGCCGCGTGCAGGGGCGAGGCGGGGACATCGAGATCGCCGACGCGCACCCCGCCGGAGAGGCGGCCCCGGTGGAAATGGGGGATCAGCCCATTGAGCAGGCGCAGAGCCGTCGACTTGCCCGACCCTGAAGGTCCGCACAGCACCGTCACCGTGCCCGGTTCGGCAGTGAAGGAGACATCGTCGATGCCGCCCGACTCGGAAATGACGTCCTCGGGGCCGGTGGCGTAGCGGAAGGTGGCGCCGGTCACGTGGGACCCGGCCATGGTGGTCGAGGTGCCGCTCACGAGGTGCCCCCGATTCCGTAGGCGCCGGCGCCGGGGCCGAAGGACAGGGCGACGACGGCGATGACGCCGGCGAGCACTGCGGCGTCGGAAAGCCGGAAGGCGAGGCGGGTGATGGTGGTCGGGCGCGCCGGGCCCCCGAGGCCGCGGATCATGGCGGAGGCCGCGAGTTCGTCGCCCGTGCGCACCACCGTCGACAGCAGCGGGATCAGCGCCATTTCACCCGTGCGCACCGGGTGGGCGAGGAATGAACCGACGCCCGGGCGCAGGCCGCGCAGAGTCATGGCGTCGCCGATGGCGCGGGCCTCGGTGATGATCACCGGGATGATCCGCAGCACCACCGCCAAGGGGATGACCAGGAAGTTCGGGGCCCGCAGTGCCCGCAATCCGGCGGTGAGCTCCGTCGGGCGGATTACCGCGATGGCGTAGGCGCCGAGCCCGATGCACACGGCGAAGCGGGCGCACCAGAAACCGATGGCCACCAGCGCCGCGGCGCCGGTCGAGGCGAGGAACGTGGGCACCATGAGGAACAGTGCCGTGAACGCGGCGAACGCGATGGCGAAAACCCCCGCATGCCGCAGTGCCCGCGGCCGGCCCGTCGTGGCGAGCAGAACGGTGACCAGGATGCCCGCCGCCACAACGCCCGCGAAGGCGCCGCGGCCGAGGACGGTGCCGTTGATGACGGCGACGGCCAGCAGGATCGTCCGGGGATCCGGCGTGGCCCTGGTGGCGCCGAGTTCCGGCGCGATCCCGGGAATCGCCGCCGTCACGCCAGGCCCGCCCGGGAGAAGTGGCGGCGGCCGACCCGGACGCCCAGGATGCCGCCGAGCCAGGCCAGGATGAACACGACGATGGCCCAGGCGCCGATGATCCACGGCTGGAACAGTTCGCGCATCGAGGCGACGTAGTCGGCGCCCATTTGCGCGGACAGCTGCTCGTAGTATTCGTCGGCGGCGAAGAGAATCGGGAACAGCGGCACGATCAGCCACAGCGAGAAGATGGCGTAAACCAGGGGCACCCCGAGCGAGGGACGGCCGCGGAGCCGTCCGAGCAGGAGGTCGCAGACGACGCCGATGACGAGCAGCGCCGGGATCAGGTAGATGGGGTGGCCGGTGGCGACCCACAGGATGGACAGGATGACGCTGAGCAGCGTCATGGCCCCGAAGCGCGGCGTGCGAGCGATGAAGAGGGCGATGACGATGCCGTTGAGGATCAGCCCCGCCGCCCACCCGACGAACATGAGGATCGGGTTGATGAACCCGATCATCCCGGTGGCGAAGAAGACCACGTAGTAGAGCGCGGTGAATATGCCGACGTTGATGAAGTCGCGGGTGGTCATGCGGTTGCCGCGGGTCTCCGTCGCCGTGGTCGCCGTGGTCGATCCCGTGGGGCCCGTCGTCGCGCCCGTCCCGGTCGGTGTGGTGCTGGTCATGCGCATTCCCTTCTGGTGGGGTGGCGGCAGCGGCCGCGATCGACGGGCCGTGCCTGGCTTAGGTAAGGCGAGGGTAACACTGAAGGGCTTAAAGTGTTATTGGTCGCGGGGTGCTGCGGGGACCGCCCTACACTTGGCCACCATGGGAAAGAAGAAGCGCCCCGTTGCCGAGCCCGCCCCGTACGTCGCGCCGTTGTTCGACGCGCATACGCACCTCGCGTCGTGTGGTGCGCGGGATGAGGCGTCGATCGCCGCCTTGATGGACCGCGCGATGGCCGCGGGCGTGGCGGGCGTGTGCACGATCGGCGATGGGTTGCCGGAGACGGAGTTGGCCGTCGCGGCGTCGCGCGCGCATCCGCGGGTGTGGGCGGCTGCGGCGATTCATCCGACCAGGGCCCATGAGCTTGACGACGACGCCCGGGCGCGCCTCACCGCCATGGCCTCGGAGGAGCGGGTCGTCGCCATTGGGGAGACCGGCCTGGACGAGTATTGGATCGGGAAGATGGACGACTGTGCGCCGCTGGACGTGCAGATCGAAGCGCTGCAGTGGCACATGGGGTTGGCGGAATCGGTGGACAAGCCGCTGATGATCCACAACCGCGAGGCCGACGAGAACCTGATGCGCGAGCTGGACGGTTTCGGCGGGACGGTGATCCTGCATTGCTTCAGCTCGCCGATCGCGGTGGCGCGCGAGGCGCTGGAGCGGGGATACGTGCTGTCGTTCACGGGCAACGTGACGTTCAAGCGCAACGCGGACCTGCGGCTCGCGGTGGAGGAGGCGCCGGCGGAGCAGCTGCTGGTGGAAACCGATGCGCCGTACATGACCGCCGAGCCGTACCGCGGGGCGCGCAACGAGTCGGCGTTCGTCGGTTGGCAGGCCCGCTGCATGGCGGAGGCCCGCGGGGTGCCGGCCGAGGAGATGGCCGCTCAACTCACCGCCAATGCCGAGCGGATCTACGGCATCGAGGTGCCGGCGCTGTAACGGGCGGTCGCGTCGCAAAGCAATTGCATGCGGTGCTGTCACATCAACCACAGTTGCCCCAGTGGTTCCACCAAATGGGGGTGTGTAACGCTGCGATTACGGCAACTGTGGCGCGAATTACTCCCGATTTGCCGATCAACCTGGGCATTTGGTGGACTTTGATGCGATCTTTACCGTAACGTGACCGCAGTACTTCCACCGGGGTGCACTTTTCGCCGCCCGCACCAGCCCGTGCCGGAGCGCGCCCGCCATGCCCGACCATGCCCGCCAGCAGCCCGACCGCAGCCCCCGGGGAACTTCGAGAGGAACCGCAGCACCGTGACCAAGCACTCCAAGAGCCACGTCAACCCGCTCAACAACAAGGCCACCACGACCAAGCGCGTCGCCACCGGTGGCCTTCTCGTCGCCCTCGTCGCCGGCGGCGGCACCGCCGCAGCGGCCCAGAAGAGCGTCACCGTCGACGTCGACGGCGAGATCCAGCAGGTCTCCACCATCTTCGGCGACGACGACCGCATCCTGGACAAGGTCGGCGTCGAGGTCGGCGACGGCGACCAGGTCATCCGCCAGGGCGAGATCACCGACGGCGGCAAGCTGGTCTACCGCTCCGCGAAGCCGGTGTCGCTGACCATCGACGGCGTGACCACCGAGACCACGTCGACGGCCCTGACCGTCGAGGAGCTGATCGATTCGCTGCCGCAGCTCGGCGCGGCCGACACCGTCAAGGCCCCGACGTCGCAGCGCATTCCGGCCGAGGGCATCGAGCTGGACATCGTCACGGCCAAGGAGATCCTCCTCAACGACTCCGGCCGCGAGGGGCGCCTGCAGATGGCCGTGGCCACCGTCGCCGACGTGCTGGAGCAGCGCGGCATCGAGCTGGGCGAGGGCGAGACCGTCACCCCGGCGCCGGAGACCCCGGTCACCGAGGGCATGCGCGTCGACGTCTCCCGCGTCATCGAGCAGGTGCTCACCGAGGACGTCGAGATCGCCTCCCCGGAGGAGATCATCGAGGATCCGGAGATGTTCGACGACGAGCGCGTCGTGGAAACCCAGGGCACCCCGGGCACCAAGCTGGTGCAGGTCAAGGTCCTGTCCCGCGATGGCCAGGAGCTGTCGCGCGAGGTGCTCAAGGAAGAGGAGAAGGCCGCCGCGACGCCGACCACCGTCCGCCAGGGCACCAAGCCGCGCCCGGGTGCGGCCCCGGCCGTGTCCAACGGCTCCACCTGGGACGCGCTGGCGCAGTGCGAGTCCGGCGGCGACTGGCACATCGACACCGGCAACGGCTACTCCGGTGGCTTGCAGTTCCACCCGCAGACCTGGACCGGCCACGGTGGCGGCCAGTACGCGCCGACCGCGGGCCAGGCGACCCGCGAGCAGCAGATCGCCGTGGCGGAGAAGGTCCGCGCGTCGCAGGGTTGGGGCGCCTGGCCGGCGTGCTCGGCCTCCCTGGGGCTGCTCTAAGTGACCGAGGTGCGTCTCCTCGGCCCCGTCGAGGTGCGGCAGTTGGCTGCGGAGCTGGATCTGCAGCCGACGAAGAAGCTCGGCCAGAACTTCGTCCATGACCCGAACACGGTGCGGCGCATCGTCGCCGCCGCCGACCTGTCGCCGGACGACTACCCCGTCGAGGTCGGCCCCGGGCTGGGGTCGCTGACCCTGGGCCTGCTGGAGCACTGCGGCCGCGCCGCCGCCGTCGAGATCGACCCGCGCCTGGCGCAGCGCCTGCCGAAGACGGTGGGGGAGTTCGCGCCGGGGCGCCACCTGAATCTGGTGCTCAAGGACGCGATGACGGTGACGCGGGACGACATCGTCGGCAAGCAATCCAATGCCGCGGGCGAGGGCGACGCGGAGTTCCCCGAGCCGACCGCGCTGGTGGCGAACCTGCCGTACAACGTGTCCGTGCCGGTGCTGCTGCACATGCTGCGCGAGTTCTCGTCGATCCGGCGCGTGCTGGTGATGGTGCAGCTGGAGGTCGCCGAGCGCCTGGCCGCGCAGCCGGGGTCGAAGATCTACGGCGTGCCCAGCGTCAAGGCCGCCTTCCACGGCAGCGTGCGGCGCGCCGGCACCGTCGGCCCGAACGTGTTCTGGCCGGTGCCGAAGGTCGACTCGGGCCTGGTGCGCATCGACGTCTTCGGCGTACCCGGCCCGGATGGCGGGGACTCGCCCGCCGGCGACGCCCCGTGGCCCGTCACCGACGAGGCCCGCGCGACGGTGTGGCCGCTCATCGACGCCGCGTTCGCGCAGCGCCGCAAGACCCTCCGCGCGGCGCTGTCCGGCGTGTACGGGTCGGGCGCGGCGGCCGAGGAGGCGCTCGTCGCCGCCGGCATCGACCCGAAGCTGCGGGGCGAGAAGCTGGGCGTGGCGGACTTCGTCAGGCTCGCCGGACTGTAGTCGGGCTGCCGTAGCCACGAGCAGCCCCGCGCCAGCGGCCCGATATCGGCGCTGGTCAGGTGCGATGAATCTCCACCGGCCAGCCGGAACACCCCGTGTGCTCCACTGTCGGCATGACCGACAACACGAATGACCCCGATCAGCTCCGCCTCGACGATGGCTTCACCTCCGAGTGGCGGGTCGAGGTGGCCTTCCGCACGGAGCGACCGTTCGACGACGACGATCTCGACGAGATCCTCGGTGCCCTGCGCGCCGTGTACGGATCGTCGGTGATGATGACGCCCGGCGGCCACGACGGCTCGACGGTGCTGTCCTTCTGGGCGGATTCCGGAGCCGAGGCCGCCGGCGAGGCCGTCGCGTTCGTCGAGTGGGCGCTGTCGCCGATTCTCGGCCGCGTGACGGTGACCCGGGCCGAGCCGACGCTGGTCAACGCCTGGTCCGGGCCCGACGATGATCCGATCCGCGTGGCATTGCGCGCGCTGGAGGCCGATCGCGCGGCCGAGGCGCGGGGCGAGGTCCCGGTGCTTGACGACGGTCTGCGAGCGGCCTTCATCCGCGCCCGCGGCGGATTCGACCCGGCCTTCCCCGAGGTGAAGCGCCAGCGGATCCGGGCGGTGTGGGTGGAAGACGCCGACATTCTCGAGGCGGTCGCCGACACCGGCTGGGAACCGGGGCGGCCCTTCATCGGAGGCGGAGATGAGGATGAGGACGGTGACGAGTTCGATGGGGGCAATGAGGACGAAAACCTCTCGTGACCTTGAATGTTCGACTGGCGGGCCGAGTTCCGGCCAGGCCATCCGGAGCGTGTTCTAGCTTGGGGCCATGACTTTCACGGATGAAAACACCGACCGACCGTTCACCCGCGCAGAGGAGTTCCGCGACGTGCTCGCCGACGCCTGCGCCGACGACTCCTTCGCCGACAGCGGGCTGATCTGCCCGGACGCCGACCTCGATTTCGGGGCCGATGATCTGGGGCTGTGCGACGCCTTCGACGTCGTCGAGGAAATGCGCGGCGAACTGCGCAATCTCCGCTACGTATGGCGCGACGACGACGGCACCCGGGTCACGCTCGTGGCCGACTCGGGGGAGATGCTGACGCTGTCGTACACCGTCATCGAGCGCCGCCATCGTTTCGGGCGGACGCGCGCCGCTGGAGCCGGCTGGGAGGTGGCGGCCTTCGGCGCCGACGGGTTCCCGGTGCCGGTGGGCGTGGCCAAGCCGGGCGCGACGCCGGCGATGACGAAGACGGTGACGACGGCGGACGAGGTGCGCAAGACCGTCGCGCGGATGGTCGCGGGGTGGGTGTCCGACGAGATGCGCCGGATGCGCGCCCGGCGGCGCGCTCAGATGGGGCGGCTGACGGAGAACAACCGGGCGAAGGCGATCGCATGGCTCGAGGACATCCACCGTGCGCTGGAATCCGGGGACCGGGAATCTCACCGCGGTGACCTCGACGGATATCACTGGCTCGATGGGTTCGACGAACCGGAGGTGGCGTACGCGGTGGTCCGGTACCGGATGAATGGCCGTGACGTGCTCCGGGTGATGTGGCTTGATCTGACGGACCTGGCGGACCTCGGCGCCGGCGAGGCTGATCTCAAGGCCTGCCGGGTGGCCAGCGCCGAGGCGGCCGAGTTCATCGGCGACGACGGCGTGCGGGCGATCATCGAGTGGGACGACGAGAACTCGACCCCGGCGGATTGGACTGCGGCATGACGGTCATGGACGTGTGGCGGGTACGGGTCGGATTCCGGCTTTCGGCTGAGCCAACCGGGAAAAACTCGGCCGGGAACAAGTCCGCCGGCGAGAGTCTGGTCGCAGTCACTCTCGCCCCGGAGCTGGAACGCCACCTCAAGCGGTTTCCCGGTGCGGGGTTCGAGTTCGATGCCGCGTCGAACGCCGGAGCAGTCGACGTGGTCGTGGAAGGCCCCTCCGGCCACTGGGGATCACCCGACGCGGACCATGCCGCTGCCGTGGCCGCCGGCATCGTCGACGATGTCGCCGGCGCCGTACTTAAGGCGCCGTCGGCAGTGCTGCAGGCGCCTTCGGTGACGGTTCCGAAAGCACCGTTGGCGGAGCTGCAGATGCCCTTGGCGACCGTGGCGACGACCGTCATCGGCGACGCGGAGATCGTGCCAGCGGTCGTCGTGTGGGGCGGTGCGGACCACGATGCGCCGATTCCCGACTCGGAACGGCACCGCTTCCTGCGCCGCCGTGGCCTGTTCGGTGACCGGGCGCGGACGGCGGAAAGGCGGGAAACGCTCGACTTCTGGCACGACGACGTGGACGTGAAAACCGCGATCACGGCAGGGTTTTAGCGCTCGTGGCCCGTCCATCGCGCCGTCGCGGACGAGATCGTTGTGGCGGGCCGAGAGTGAGCTGAAGCGAGTCTGGATCGGGCGTGTATCGGGCCCGAATTGGATCCGGATTGGGGCAGGAAAGGGAACGTGAATCTCCGCAGCGGAGGCTCCCCTTCCTTGTCATTGCAGGTCAGGTGGCTATTCTGGGGATTGTCAGATACGCGGAGATACCCAAGACCGCTTCGTGCCCTTTAGGAGACCCGCTCATGTCCATCACCAAGATTTCCTCCTGCACCACCACCGCCTGCTCCTTCAACAACGGCGGCTGCACCGCATTCGCCGTGAACGTCGGAGGCGACGGCGACGCCTCCTGCACCACCTTCGCCACGGTCGACCTCCGGGCCGGCCTCGCCGATGCCGCCGGCCAGGTCGGAGCGTGCAAGCGCTTGGACTGCAGCCACAACGACGACCTCATGTGCGGGTTGGCCGACATCTCGGTCACCGGTGACACCGCACTGTGCGCCAGCTACGAGGCGCGCTGACACGGTTCACGACCGGGTCGACACTGAGGCTGCACCGGGCCGACACGGTCCCGAATCGGCCTGGCTCCCATCGGAAATGGAAAACGCGCGGGGTTCGGCGACGAACCCCGCGCGTTCCCTCGTCCCGGTGTCAGATACGCGGTGACGCGTGCCGGGCCGAGGTTCTGGCGGCCAACGCGGACACCGCGCCGGCCAAGTCCGAAAAGTCCCGGATGGCCTCCGGGAAGTACACGAAAACACTGGTCAAGCGGTTCCCGTACACGGTGGACAACATCAGCCCACTCGTGTCGATGTCCGCGACCCACACGTCGCCGCCCATGGCATCGCCGGCGTGCATCGCGGCGGAGGCGTCCAACTCGAACTCCGAGCAGCGGAATCCGGGAATGAAGCCGACCAGGGCGTCGGAAAGCAGAAGCCCGAGCTGGGCCTGCGACAAGTTGCCGACGACGTCGCGCGCATCGACCTCCCGGGCCGCGAGCTCCACTTCCTCGCGCACCGGCCGCAGTTCGTCGACGGGAAGCTTCACGACGCCCGACGGCCCGTGCACGAGGGCCTTCTCCAGCTCCACGACGCCCAGGGCGTACATGCCGTCCTCGCTGCTCAGCCAGCGGACCTTCCCCAAAGCGTGCAGGCCCGCGACGGTGATGTCGGCGGAGACCTCGGGGGCCTTCTTCACGCCGTCGATGCGGACATCGGCATCGCCGAAGAATACCGCGTCGGCGGCGGGGCACACGACGATGAGTCGGCCTCCATCGCTCAACCGATGCGACACGACCGGGATCGTGGCAGTGGCATCGGCCCGATACGGCGCCAGCGACAGGGCCCCGGCTCCGCCGAGAATCCGGCGGCCGAGGCCCTGGCCATGCGAAACTGCGGAATCCATGGAACCTCCATTGGGTCTAGGTGAGGCTAGCCTAAAGACAGTGTCTTTGGCTGTCAATGGAGGGGGTGGTCGTACTTAGGTGGACTCCAGGCCCAGCACCCGGCCGACGTGCCAGGCCAACGGCAGCTCCGCGAGCTGCTCGCGGGTGGCCCACAGATAATCGGAATGCTCGCGGGTCAGCACGACGTCTTTCTCGGTGTTATCCGCCTCTCCATGCGCCCCGGCATCGTCGTCACGCTCGTGGGCCTCGAAGGTGACGATGTGATACCGGAAATCCCCGCCATTGGTGTCGGGATTCGACCAATGCGCGACCTCCCGGCCGAGGGTGCCGACCAGCCCGGTCTCCTCGGTCATCTCGCGCAGTGCGGCGACATCGGGTTCCTCGCCCGGCTCGCTCTTGCCGCCCGGCAGATCCCACTGGTCGCCGAGGTACCCGCCGGGGGAGCGGCGCAGCACCAGCAGGCGGTCGCCGCGGCGGACCAGCACATTGCAGACCCACCCATCGTCGTCCGGCCATTCGGACAGCAGGGCCGTGCCCGCGGGCTCGCGGCGGCTCGAAGCCGGCTTGTCGTGGTGGCGGTCGTCGATCATGAGGAAATCTTAAGTCCGCGCCCCGAAGTGGGCACAACTCGCGCGTCCGCGATGAGCACACCCGCAACGCCCCTGCTCGCGCGGCCGCCATCGATAACTATCCAATAAAGATCTCCCTGTGGAAACAGTGACGGCCGTACACTGAGAAATGGCTTATCAAATCCGCTACACGAGGAGCTGATGGAACCATGACGGCGTCGCCGGGAAGATCCCCGACCGGGGATCGGGAAGGGCGGGGCCGACGGCCTCGCCCGCGAACATCGTGGAAAAAGAAATCCGCCGCGCTGCTCGCCGCGCTGACCATCGGCTCGCCGATGCTCGCGGCCTGCGGCACCGACGACGGCGGCCCCACCGTCCTGCGGTTCATGGGGCCGGCCGACGGCGTCGACCAGTACACGGCCGCCGCGCAGAAATGCTCCGAGCAGGCCGACGGGCGCTACACCATCGAGTACGACGTCTCCGCCAAGCAGACCGACGACCAGCGCCTGCAGCTCGCGCGCCGCATCGTCGGCGGCGATGACTCATTCGACATCATGGGCCTCGACGTCACGTGGACCGCCGAGTTCGCCGAAGCGGGGTGGGCGGTCGAGTTCCCGCAGGACGTCGCAAAGCGGGTCGAGGACGGCACCCTGTCCGGCCCGATGGAAACCGCCACGTGGGACGACAAGGTCTATGGCGCTCCGCTGAACACGAACACGCAGCTCATGTGGTACCGCAAGTCGCTGATGCCGCAGGGCCCCGACGGTCAGCCGCAGCCCCCGGCGACGTGGGAGGAGATCGCCGCACTCGGCGGCCAGCTCGCCGACGAGGGCAAGCCGTCCTACGTCGGCGTGCAGGCCGCGCAGTTCGAGGGCATCGTCGTCTGGTTCAACTCCATGCTCGAGGCCGCCGGCGGCAGCATCGTCGACGAGACCGGCCGCGAGGCCACCATCGACGAGGGCGACGCCGCCCAGCGCGTGCTCGCGGCCATGAAGGCCGTGGCCACCGCGAAGGGCGCCGACCCGTCGACTTCCCAGCTCGACGAGAACATGGCGCGCCTGGCCTTCGACCGCGGCGACGCGTTCATGCAGGTCAACTACCCGTTCGTATACGCGGGCCTCAAGGAGAAGGCCGAGGGCGGGGACGCCCGCGCCAAGGAGGCCTTCGACGACCTCGGCTGGACGGTCTACCCCGGCATGGACGCCGGCGAACCGTCCAAGGCGACGATCGGCGGCCTGAACATCGCCGTGCCGTCGACGTCGAAGAACCAGGAGCTGGCCTTCGAGGCCATCGAGTGCCTGCGCAACGAGGAAAACCAGATGCACAACGCGCTCACCGGCGGCCTGCCCCCGACGCTGACCAGGCTCTACACCGAAGCATCCGACGAGTTCATCGAGGAGTACCCCTTCTACCGGGAGATCTTCGAGTCGCTGAACACCCTCGACCCGGCCGACCTCGGCCCCGAGGAGCAGAGCCTGCTTCCCGACGAACGCCGCGTCTCCGTCGCGGTCCGCCCGGCCTCGCCGGCGTATCAGTCCGTGTCGATCCTCCTCGCCTCGCGGCTCAGCCCGCCCGGCGACATCGACCCCGAGTCCCTCGTCCCCGAACTGGCGGAAGAGATCGACCGGGCCATCAAGTCCGAAGGGTTGGTGCCGTGATGAGTGGCCAAGTGAAGTACTCCGACGGCCGCAAGGCCGAGCGCCGCCTGGGCATGATGCTGGTCGCCCCCGCGGTGATCCTCATGCTGCTGGTCACCGCGTACCCGATCATTTACGCGGTCTGGCTGTCGATGCAGCGTTACGACCTGCGTTTCCCGGCCGACCGCGAGTTCGTGGGCGTGGACAACTACGCCGCGGTGCTGTCGTCGGGCTACTGGTGGGAGTCGCTGTGGGTGACGGTGTTCATCACGGTCATCTCGGTGATCATCGAGTTCGTGCTCGGCCTGGCCATCGCGATGGTCATGCACCGCGCGATCTTCGGCCGCGGCATCGTCCGCACGGTGGTGCTGGTGCCGTACGGCATCGTCACCGTCGCCGCCGCCTATTCGTGGAATTACGCGTGGACGCCGGGCACCGGCTACCTGGCCAATTTGCTTCCCGACGGCTCGGCGCCGTTGACCGAGCAGTGGCCGTCGATCTTCATCATCATCCTGGCGGAGGTGTGGAAGACCACGCCGTTCATGGCCCTGCTGCTGTTGGCGGGCCTGGCGCTGGTTCCGGATGACGTGCTCAAGGCCGCGGCGCTGGACGGCGCGGGTTTCTGGCACCGGCTGTTCAAGATCACGCTGCCGCTGATGAAGCCGTCGATCGTGGTGGCGCTGCTGTTCCGCACGCTCGACGCGTTCCGCGTGTTCGACAACATCTACATCCTGACCAAGGGCAACAACGGCACCGGCTCGGTGTCGATCCTCGGCTACAACAACCTGTTCAAGGCGTTCAACCTGGGCATCGGCTCCGCCATTTCGGTGCTGATCTTCCTGTGCGTGGCCGTCATCGCATTCATCTTCGTCAAGGGGCTCGGCGCATCGACCCCGGGCAACGGGAAGGAGTGATCCGCCATGCAACAAGGAACCGGCAAAGAGAAGGCGCTGTGGACCATCGCGCTCGTTCTCGTCGTCCTGTACGCGCTCGTGCCCGTGGCCTGGATCGCGTCACTGTCGTTCAAGACCACGGCAACGCTTCACGACGGCCACTTCATCCCCCGCGAGTGGACGCTCGACAACTACAAGGGCATCTTCCAGACGTCCGAGTTCACCCGCGCCCTGATCAATTCGATCGGCATCGGGATGATCACCACGCTCATCGCCGTGATCGTCGGCACGATGGCGGCTTACGCCATCGCCCGGCTGACGTTCCCGGGCAAGTCGCTGATCCTCGGCGTGTCGCTGCTGATCGCGATGTTCCCGCAGGTGTCGCTGGTCAGCCCTCTGTTCGACATCACGCGCCGCGTGGGGCTGTTCGACACGTGGCCGGGCCTGATCCTGCCGTACATCACGTTCGCGTTGCCGATGGCCATCTTCATCCTGTCGTCCTTCTTCAAGGAGATCCCGTGGGAGTTGGAGAAGGCCGCGCAGATGGACGGCGCGACGCCGTTCCAGGCGTTCCGCAAGGTGGTGGCCCCGCTGGCCATCCCGGGCATCGTCACCGCGGCGATCCTGGTGTTCATCTTCGCGTGGAACGACTTCCTGCTGGCGGTGTCGCTGACGTCGACGGAGGCCGCCCGCACCGCCCCGGCCGCGATGGCCAACTTCACGGGTTCATCCCAGTTCGAGGAGCCGACGGGTTCGATCGCCGCGGCGGCGATCGTCATCACCATCCCGATCATCATCTTCGTCGTCATTTTCCAGCGCCGCATCGTCGCCGGGCTGACCTCCGGCGCAGTGAAGGGATAGCAAGTCATGGCCGAAATCGAGCTGAAGAACGTTTGCAAGAGGTTCCCGGACGGCGCCGTGGGCGTCGACGACGCGAACCTGCACATCAAGGACGGGGAGTTCATCATCCTCGTCGGGCCGTCGGGCTGCGGTAAGTCGACGACGCTGAACATGATCGCCGGCCTGGAGGACATCACCGACGGTGATCTGCTCATCGGCGGCGAGCGCGTCAACGACGTCGCCCCGAAGGACCGCGACATCGCCATGGTGTTCCAGTCCTACGCGCTGTACCCGCACATGACGGTGCGCGAGAACATCGAGTTCCCGCTGAAGCTGGCGAAGATGTCCAAGGGAGAGATCGACGAGAAGGTCGCCGAGGCCTCCCGCATCCTCGACCTCGACCCGTATCTGGACCGCAAGCCGTCGAATCTGTCGGGCGGCCAGCGCCAGCGCGTGGCCATGGGCCGTGCGATCGTGCGCCGGCCGAAGGTGTTCCTCATGGACGAGCCGCTGTCGAACCTCGACGCGAAGTTGCGCGTGCAGATGCGCGCGGAGATTTCGCGCCTGCAGGATCAGCTGGGCGTCACCACGGTCTACGTCACGCACGACCAGACGGAGGCGATGACGCTGGGCGATCGCGTGGTGGTCATGAAGGGCGGCGTCATCCAGCAGGTCGGCGAGCCGCAGGAGCTCTACGACCACCCGAAGAACCTGTTCATCGCGGGGTTCATCGGCTCTCCGTCGATGAACTTCACCCCGGGCCGGCTGAATCGGGGAGTGGTCTCCACGGGGCTGGGCGACATCCCGCTTTCCGACGATTTGTCGTCCAAGCTCGGCGATTCCTCGGACCGCGGCGTGATCGTGGGGCTGCGCCCGGAAGCGTTCGAGGACGCCACCCTCGTCGATGAGTCGCAGCGCGGCGACGGCGTGGTCACCGAGGTCGACGTGGAGGTGCTCGAGTCGATGGGCTCGGACAAGTTCGCGCACTTCACCGCCCCGCAGACGGGGGAAAAGGGCGCCGGCGGCGTGGCGTCGTCGGCGGCGGCCGCCGATGCCGGGCTCGACGACAAGTCCACGGGCACCATGGTCGCGCGCCTGTCGGCGGAGTCGCCGGCGCGGCGCGGCGAAAAGGTGTCGCTGTGGTTCGACCCCGCCAAGGTCACCGTGTTCGACGCGGAGACGGGCGAGAACCTGGGGCTGTGATCCATCCCGGTTGACGTGCCCCGGTCGCGCCACGTGCGCGCCGGGGCGTCGCAAAGCAATCGGCCGCACGGCCCCGAATCAGTCGGGCTGGCGGCCGGTTTCGCGCACCCGCTCGAAGACCTCGTCGGTCCACTCGTGGCGGCGGATGAGGCGGTAGCGCTCGGCGGCGATCCAGACGTAGAGCTCGGCGTCGGTGTGGTTGGGGGCCAGGCCGATGGCGCGGGCGGCGGCGATGACCGGCTCGTACTCGGTGGTGAACCAGCGGTCGGCGACCTCGTCACGGGTGAGGAACGCCCCTTCGGCCTGCATGGCGCGGAAGCCCCAGGCCTCGACGTTTTCGGCCAGCTCCGCGTACTTCCACGGGTTGGGCAGGACGATCCGCGCGGCGCGGTCGGCCGGCAGCGGCACGCGGGACAGGAAGATGCGGCGGTGGTCCTTGAGCACCAGGTCGCGGTTGGACTGGATGCCGTCGGCGTCGACCTTGGTCAGGATCTCCGTGACGTAGGCGTCGATGGTGGGGTTGCCGCGGTTGCGGGCGATGGAGACGCGGTGGTGGCCGTCGACGACGAAGTACATGCCGCCGACCTTGCGCAGCCGCACCGGCGGGACCGTTTCGCCGCGGCGCTGGGCGGCGTTGATGCGGGCCCAGCGCTCGCGGGAGATCGAGGTGGTGGGGCGGAAGTCGCGGTCGAACTGGCCGGTGCGGTCGACGGAGCCGACGATGGCCTCGACGGGGACGTCGATCAGGCCCAGTTCGCGGCGGCCGGTTTCGCCCAGGGCGGCGACGACCTCGTCGTAGGGCAGCACCTGGGTGATGTCGTCCGGCTGGCGGCGCAGGCGGGACACCGCGCGGTTGAGACGGGCGCGGCGGCGGGCGCGGGAGAAGTCGGCCTGGGCATCGGCGTCGGGGAAACCGGTGTCTGCCATGGTCAGCGTCCTTTCAGGATCAGTTCGGCGCGCGGGGTGGGGTCGGCGGAGTCGGTGCGGGAGTTGGGGCCGGAAACTGAGTTGGAGTTGGGGCCGGGGTGCACCCGCGTCAGCGTCCACCCGACGGTGTTGACCACGAGGGTGCCGGGCCCCGAGTCGCCGGACGGCAGCGAAGTGACCCGCCGGTCCGCGCCGTGCAAGTGGACGTGACCATGCAGGTGCAGGGCGGGCCGGAGCCGTTCGGCCAGCATGTCGACGGCCGGCAGCGCACGATGGACGGTGTCGTGGTCGCGCACCGTGACCGGGGATCCGCCGAGACGCGCGCGACCGCCGGCGGATGCTCCCTGGTTCTCGGCCCCGGGAGTGCCGGGAGCGTGGGTGAGCAGGACGTCGACGGCGGGGGAGCGGCGGGCCCTCCTCAGCACGCGCCGCGCCCGCCGCATGGCCTGGGCATTCGTCCACTGGTTGGGTCCGGCCGAGTACCGCCCGCAGCCGCCGAGCCCGGCGATGCGCAGCCCCGCGACCTCGACGACGTCCCGGTCGGCGGCCCACGCCCCGGCGGGCCCGGGCCAGACGTCGTGGCGGCCCGCGCGGATCCACCCGGCGGCCGACAGAGTGAACCCCTCCAGCGATGGGTCGTGGTTGCCGGGCACCATCGCGCAGGGCACGTCGAAGGCGTCGGCGACGGCGGCGACGTAGCCGAAGTCCAGGTCCCCGGCGGACAGCAGCAGGTCCGGCCGATTGCCCGCGCCGAAGTCGACGCCTCCGGGGACGGTCAGCGCGGGGCGTTCCTCGTCGGCGATGGCGAGGATGGTCACCGGGCCCGTTGCTGTGCGACGCTGCTGTTCCATTGCCCTCGACCGTATTCGACCGGGGCGGGGGACGTGTGGCGCGCGGGTAGACTCGGGCGTCGTGAACCCGCCCAACCCCCCGAATCCGTCGTCCATGCCGCCGAAGGTGCCGCAGTCCATTTCCGCGACGGCGCACGCCAAGGTGAATCTGCACCTGGGCTGCGGCGACGTCCGCGATGACGGGTTCCACGAGCTGGTCACCGTCTTCCAGTCGCTGTCGCTGCCGACCACCGTCACGCTGACGGAGATCCGCGATGGCGATGCGGAGGGTCATGTCGCCCGGCTGACGGTGTCCGGAGACTCCGCGGCGCACGTGCCCACCGACGAGTCGAACCTGGCGTGGCGCGCCGTCATCGCCGCCGTCGAGGCCGCCGAGTCGAAGGTGCCGAAGGTGGCGGCGATCCACATCGACAAGTCCATCCCCGTCGCCGGCGGCATGGCCGGAGGTTCGGCCGATGCCGCCGCCGCGCTGGTCGCCGCCCGCGAGTTCTTCGAGCTGCCGCTGACGGACGCCGACCTCATGTCGCTGGCCGCCGACCTCGGCTCCGACGTGCCGTTCTGCCTCATCGGCGGCACCGCGCTGGGCACCGGGCGCGGCGAGAACCTGGCGCCGGTGCTGGTGCGCGGCGAGTACCACTGGGCACTGGCGCTGGCCAAGGGAGGGCTGTCCACCCCGGAGGTCTTCCGCACCATCGACCGGCTGCGCGCCGACCGCGACGTCCCCCGCGCCGCCGCGCCGGATGATCTGATGAAGGCCCTGGCCTCCGGCTCCGCCGACGAGCTGGCCGCCCACCTGGCCAACGACCTGCAGCCGGCGGCGATCTCGCTCAAGCCCGAGCTGCGCACCACCCTGCGCGCCGGGCTCGACGGCGGTGCACTGGCCGGCATCGTCTCCGGCTCGGGGCCGACGACGGCGTTCCTGTGCCGCGACCGCGAACACGCCCTCGACGTCGCCGCGCACCTGGCCACCTCCGGCACCTGCGCCGCCACCCTCACCGCCTCCGGGCCCGCCGCCGGCGCCCGGCTGGTGAAGTCCCCGCCGCGCCGGGCGTGAGGGTGATCCGGCGGGGACGCCGGGACGTCGTAAAGCACAAAGCAATCCACCGACCGCACTGACAGCACTGACCGAGGAGCACGAGAAGCCGCGATGGCGAACCTGATCAACCTGGAGAACGTCAGCAAGACCTTCGGCCTGAAAACCCTGCTCGACGGCATCAGCCTGGGCATCCAGACCGGGGACCGCATCGGCGTGGTCGGGCTCAACGGCGGCGGCAAATCGACGCTGCTGAAGATCCTCGCCGGCGTCGAACCCGCCGACGCCGGGCGCGTGTCGCGCAACAACGACCTCGCCATGGCCCACGTCACCCAGGGCGCCGAGCTGGACCCGCAGGCCACGATCTTCGACAGCGTCATCGCGCCGCTGGGCGTCGCCGAGCACGAATGGGCGGGCGACGCGCGGATCCGGGGCGTCCTCGACGGCCTCGGCCTCAACGACCTGGGCCTGGACACCAAGGTCGGGGAGCTCTCCGGCGGCGAGCGCCGGCGCGTCAACCTCGGCGCGGCGCTGGTGCAGGACCTGGACCTGCTCATCCTCGACGAGCCGACCAACCACCTCGACATCGAGGGCGTGCAGTGGCTGGCCGACCACGTCATGGCGCGGCGGTCGGCGCTGGTCGTGGTCACCCACGACCGCTGGTTCCTGGACACCGTGGCCACCAAGACGTGGGAGGTCCACGACGGGCAGGTCGACTTCTACGACGGCGGCTACAACGACTGGACCTTCGCCCGCGCCGAGCGCGCCCGGCAGGCCGACGCCGCCGAGGCCCGCCGCCAGAACCTGGCGCGCAAGGAGCTGGCGTGGCTGCGGCGCGGCGCCCCGGCGCGCACGTCGAAGCCGCGCTACCGCATCGAGGCGGCCGAGGCGCTGATCTCCAACGTGCCCGCCCCGCGCGACAGCGTCGAGCTGATGGCGTTTTCCAAGCGGCGCCAGGGCAAGGTCGTCGTGGAGCTGGAGGACGCCGCGCTGTCGGCGCCCGACGGCCGCGAGCTGGTCCGCGATCTGACGTGGCGCCTCGCGCCGGGCGAGCGCATCGGCCTGGTCGGCGTCAACGGCTCCGGCAAGACGACGCTGCTGCGCACGCTGGCCGGCGAGCACCCGCTCGACGCCGGCAAGCGCATCGAGGGCAAGACCGTGCGTCTGGGGTGGCTTCGCCAGGAGCTCGACGACCTGCCCATGGACATGCGCGTGCTCGACGCCATCGAGGACGTGGCCACCTACATCGAGTTCGGCGACAAGCAGCTGTCGGCGTCGCAGCTGGCGGAGCGCCTGGGTTTTTCGCCGAAGCGCCAGCGCACCCCCATCGGCGACCTGTCCGGTGGCGAGCGCCGTCGCCTGCAGCTGACGCGCGTTCTCATGGCCGAGCCGAACGTGCTGCTGCTCGATGAGCCGACGAATGACCTGGACATCGATACCCTCCAGGAGCTGGAGGACCTGCTGGACAATTGGCCGGGCACGCTGGTGGTCATTTCGCACGACCGTTACCTGGTCGAGCGCGTCTGCGACACCACGTGGGCCCTGTTCGGCGATGGTGGCCTGACCAACTTGCCGGGCGGCATCGAGGAGTATCTGCAGCGTCGCCGCCGCCTTGCCGCGGCGGGCGTCGGCGGGGCGGCCCCGGTGCGTGAGGGTTCCGGTTCTTCGCTTGACGACGCCCCGGCCTCCTCCACCTCGGCCACCAGTGCCGGCGCCGCGGGTGCCGGCGCTGCGGGTGCGGCCGGTGGGGGAACTGCCGGCGGGAGCGCAGCCGGTGCGAGCGTGGCCGGCGGAGCTGGTTCGGGCGCCGCGGGTGGCGGTGCGGGGCAGTCAGCGGCGCCGGCGAAGACCCTGTCCTCGCAGGAGGAGCGTGAGCTGCGCAAGGAGATGAACAAGCTCGAGCGTCAGATCGCGAAGCTGGACCAGAAGGAGTCGAAGCTCAACGACGAGATGGCGAAGATTTCGGAGGACGTCGCCAACCTCGACACCACCCGCCTCGCCGAGATCGATCGGGAGCTCACGGCGCTGCGCGAGGAGCGCGACGAGATCGAGATGCGGTGGATGGAGGTCGGCGAGGAGCTGGAGTAGCGGCCGCTCCATCGGGCCGTTCCTCCTGACTGCTCCCTCCGCCGACTCCGCCCGACTACTCTCTCCGCCGCCTCCGAAGCCTTCAACTGACTGCTCCTGACCAGGCGATTGTCCCGTTTTGGGCGACGAAACCCCGAAATCGCGGAAAACGGGACAGTCGCCGGCGGCATTGGTGCAGGTCGCCGTAGCCCGGCATGTCCCGGTTTGGGCGATCCCCGAAAAATTGGGACGGAAGGTGCCCGTGGTGTGGGGTCGGGCCCGGAGTACGGCGTCGGGAGCTCGAAGTCGGGAGCTCCGAGCCGAGAACCGGGCGCCGAAGCCGGGAAACGTGGGCCGGCCTGGAACCAGGGGCCCACGATGGACTGGATTACCGGCGCTGGAATCGGGTCAAGTCACACCAGCCCCAAAGTTGGCGAGCGCGTTCATTTCGTAGGCTCGCAACGGCAAACGACCAGGTGAAACGCCGCCGAAATCCTACGAAATGAACGCAAACCCGGTTTGCTGGGGCTGGTGTGAATAGCGCAGGTCAGCGCCGTGGGAAATTACGGACGCCGGGGCGAGGTGCGAGCGCCGGAGCCGGGGCGAAGTGCCAGCGCCGGGGCCGACGACGCGCGCCGGCCGGCTACTTGGCCGCGACCTTCTCCACCTTCAGGAAACCCGCACGGCGAAGCAGCGCCTGCGCGACGGCGCCGGTCTTCGCGAACTGCGTCCAAATCGCCTGCATCGCCTTCCGGTCGCGCTGGACGTCGGTCCACATCTGCCCTTCGAGGAGGACGGAGTCGCGCCAGATGGCCTCGTCGCCAAGCAAAAGCGGCAGGTCACAGGTGTGGGCGGAACGGTACTCGCTGTCCTTCGACCCCCACTTCAGCGTGTAGTGCAGCGCGCTGCCGCCGGCGGCCGCCCACTTCCGCGCGAACGCCTCCGAACCACCGTAGGTCTTCTTCGTGAAGTGCCGCAGCGCCCGCTCGAACAGCTGCCCGCCGACGGCCGGCACGCGCTTGAGCCGCGCGACCTCCTCGGCGTCGTGGAAGAACAGCGCCGCCTCGCGCGGCGTGTGCCCGAGCAACAGGTCGATGTCCTCGGCGATGGCGTCGAGGGCGGCGTCGAAAAGCGACTCGTCGGGCATCGGCGCCGCGCCGTAGCGCACGCCCCACGGCATGGCCTGCCCGTTCTTGAACGGGCGCGCGGCCTCGGTGGCGCGGTCCTCGGCGTCGGCGATGTCCTCGTGGGAGGTGGCGCGGTCGATGGGCCCGGCGGCGTCGATCATGGCGTCGTACATCGGGCCGCGGCCGCCGAGGAAACCGAACGCGAGGGACTGCAGGATCGCGCGCTGGAACGGCGGGCGGTAGGGCTTTGCGACGTCCCCGCGCCCCGGTCGAGGCGCCCCGATCTTGTCGGCGCCGGCGATGACCATCAGCGACAGGATCAGGTCCGCACCCGCGGACTGGCCGAACATGGTGATCTGCTCGGGATCTCCGCCGAACGCGGCGATGTTGTCGCGGATCCATTCCAGGCCGGTCTGGATGTCCATGAGGCCGAGGTTGGCCGGCGGGACGCCGTCGGCGCGATCGTCGCCGCCGCCGAGGAAGCCGTACGCGCCGAGCCGGAAGTTGATCGAGGCGACGATGACGTTGTTCTCCGCCACCATCTGCGAGGGATTGAAGCGGGGGAGGTCGCCGCCGCCGGCGATGTTCGCGCCGCCGTGGACCCACACCATGACCGGCAGTTTCGCGTCGGCCGCCGTGCCGTCGGGCACGGTGATGGCCACGTGCTGGCAGTGCTCGTCGTGGCGCCGCGGCGTCGCGTGCGGGGCGATCTTCTGGCCGGCGAGCGACGGGCGCTGGTGGCACGTCGGGCCGGGTTCGTCGGCGACGATGATTCCGCCGTTGGGCAGCGTCGTCAGCGGCTGCGGGACCTCGTGGCGGTTGGCGTAGGCGTAGGGGATGCCGATCGCCCGGAGAACATGCTGGTCGCGGGTCTCCGGGGCGGGAGTGTGGAAGCCCTGGATCACGCCGGCCGGGGCGTACCAGCGGGGTGCGCCGGCGGACGGGGCCGGGTTCGGCTGGGTGTCGGTGTCGGCGTCGGCGTCGTCTTTGGCCTCGACTGCCGCGGTGTTGGCCCGGGCTTCCCCGGCATCTTCGCCGGTGTAGCGGAACGCCTCGTTGCGGTAGGCGTCGTCGGCGAGGACTTCTTCGGGGCTGGGCACCGGATCCTGGTTATTCGCGCTCATACTGCAATGTTGCCACGTCCACAGGGGACGCGTGGGGCGAATCGTCGCGGCGCCGGTCCCCGCGCCCGGCCCACGGGATCGCGATTGCGCAGCTGGATCGCGATCTCGTGGAGGGGCGGTGGGGATCAGCGGTTGAAGCGCTGCGTCACGTAGTACGTGCCCTGGCCGTCGGTGGCGATGCCGATGCCCTGCGTGGCGAAGTCGCCGATCATGTTGCGGTAGTGGCCCGGGGACTTGCGCCAGGCCTGGACGGCATCGGCGGCGGAGCCGCCGCGGGTCATGAAGACGTTTTCGCCGTTGTAGCGGCCGGTGGTCTGGCCGGTGTCGTGGTGCATCCGGCCTTCGCGGAGCTGCTGCTCGGACCACTTCTTGGCTTCACCGGCCAGCTTCTGGTCCCACGCCAGCGGGGCCTTGCCGGCGGCGCGGCGGATCTCGTTGGTCTCGTCGTGGAGCTTCTGCAGCTCGGCGGTGGCGGGTTCGTCGGAGGGGGTGCCGGTCTCTGCGGCGGGCCGGTTGCCGGGCTCGGTGCCCTCGCGTGCCGTGTCGGCGGGCGCGGTGGCCGCGGGGCGCTCGCCGGCGGGTGCGCCGGAGCGGCCGGAGTCGAAGGATCCGAAGTCGAGGGCGCCGGCGGTGGTGGCGCCCAGGAACATCGGGGCGGCGATCGCCGCGGTCGCGGCGATGGACGTCAGGTGAAATCGGTTCATACGTGTGCCTTCCGGAACATGTAGGGGATCGGAATGAACTGCGCGGCACAATATAAGCACGATTCCGTAACGATGGATAGGGTCCCCCGGAATCTATTTTTGTCCGACCCTGTCAAGCCGTCCCTGGGCCCGGGTCCCTGCGCTCGTGCTCGTGTCCCGTCGTCCGCGTTCCCGCCCGCGCCCGCGGCCCCCGCCCCTGCGCCAGCCCCTACACCTACGCCTTCGCCTCCGCCGGCAGGTACGGCTCGATCCACGTGCGGATCAGGTCGGCGGCGCGCTGCGGGGCGCCGGGCTTGATCAGCAGGTGGTCGGCCTTGTCCAGGCTCATCAGCGACTTGGGGTAGCGGGCGACGAGGAAGATCTTCTGCGCGCTGTCGATGCCGACGGTCTGGTCGGTGGGCGAGTGGAGCAGCAGCAGGGGCTTGCGCAGCTTGTGGATGTACGTCTCCGGGTTGATGTCGGCGAGCGTCTCCAGGAATTCGCGCGAGATCGGAATGTCCCGGCCGGCGATGGACAGCGTCTGCGTCCCGTGGGCGTCGATCGCGCCGATGGCGTCGGCGAAGTGGAAGATCGAGTGCGCGGGGTCGAAGGGGGCGCCGATCGTCGCGACGGCCTTGACCTTCGGCATGCGCTGGCCCGCCAGGATCGCCGCGGCGCCGCCGAGGGAGTGCCCCATCAGCAGCGTCGGCGCGGTGTATTCGGCGTCGAGGAATTCGTAGGCGGCGACGAGGTCGTCGACGTTGGTTAAAAACGTCGTGTCGGCGAAGCTGCCGCCGGATTCGCCGAGGCCGGTGAAGTCGAATCGCAGGCAGGCGATGCCCTGCTTGGCCAGTGCGCGGCAGGTCCGCGCCGCGCCCGGCACCTTGCGGTTGCAGGTGAAGCAGTGGGCGAACAGTGCCCAGGCGCGCGGTTCGCCGTCGGGCAGGTCGATGGTGGCGGCGATGGTTTCGCCGGTCGATCCGGTGAATGTGACGTTCTTGCTCGGCATGTAATGGAAGGGTACCCGCGCCTCCTGGGCTTGGCTTTACGACGTATCGATGTTCACGTGACCGCCGTTTTCGTGAGAATCGCCACAAAACCGCTGAGTGCAGCCGCTGTCATTTAGTGATGCCGACATAGCGTCGTTAACATGGTGACGTTGCGTCGGCATCTTTCGCTCTTCCTCTTTCTCCCTTCCTCTTTAACACCCGGCGAAGCGGGGAGGCGCAGGCCGTCGCAAAGCAATCCCAACCAGCCGCACCCACCCGACCCCGGAGGCCCCATGTTCCTGGCCTGGCGCGAAATGCTCTTCGCGCGCACCCGATTCCTGCTGATGGGCCTGGTACTGGCCCTGATGTCCATCCTCATCGTGATCATCTCCGGCCTCACCGCCGGCCTGGTCAACGACGGCGTATCCGGCCTCAAGGCCATGGACGCCGAGACCATCGCGTTCGAGGAGGGCACCAAGACCGACTCCGCGTTCACCCGCTCCATCGTCGACGCGGACAAGGCCGACGAGGTCGCCGCCGCCGATGGTGTTGCCGAGGCGACGCCGATGGGCCTGACCATCGTCAACGCGAAGAATCAGGACGGCACGCCCGTCGACCTCACCCTCGTCGGCGTCGAGCCCGACTCCTTCCTGTCCCCGGGCACCGCCGCCGCGGGCGACACCGTTGAGGGCGAAACCCTGCCCGCCATGGCCGACCCCGTCGAGCGCGCCGCCGGCGAGCCCACCGCCACCCCGCGCGAGATCGTCGTGTCCGCCCCGCTCAAGGACGAAGGCCTGAGCATCGGCGACGTGATCACCATCGAGCGCCTGGAGACGCCGCTGACCATCGTCGGATTCGCAGACGGCCAGCGCACCTTCGGCCACGTCGACATCGCCTACGCCCCGCTGGACGTCTGGCAGGAAATCCACGCCGGCGCCCGCGACGGCGAAGCCGCCCCCGACGACGCCTACTCCCAGGCCAGCGTCGTGGCGGCCAAGGGCGACGACGGCATCGTGCCGGACCTCGAGGCCCTGTCCGCCGCCACCGGCACCGACGCCCGCACCCTGGAGCAGTCCTTCGAGTCCTCGCCCGGCTATGGGCCCGAAATGATGACGCTGTCGATGATCGAGTGGTTCCTCTACATCATCGCCGCCCTGGTCACCGGCGCCTTCTTCCTCGTCTGGACGATCCAGCGCTCCGGAGACATCGCCGTCATGCGCGCCATGGGAGCCACCAAGGGCTTCCTGCTGCGCGACAGCCTCGGCCAGGCCGTGGTCATCCTCGCCCTGTCCATCGGCGTCGGCGTCGCACTGGCACTGGCGCTCGGCGCCGGCCTCGAGGCCTCGCCCATGCCGTACGCCACCGAACTCGCGCCCGTCGCCACCGGCGCCGCGCTGCTGTTCGTCTTCGGACTGATCGGCGCCACCGTCGCCGTCTTCCGTGTCACCCGCACCGACCCGCTCACCGCACTGGGGGAGAACCGATGACCGACACCCGCCCCGACACCAATCCCGCCACCGAGTCGGCCGCTGAGTCGGCCGTTGAACCGGCGCTCGTCCTCGACGGCGTCTCCGTCAGCTTCGGCGACGGCGACTCCACCGTCCACGCCCTCGACGACGTCTCCCTGACCGTCCGGCCGGGCGAGTTCGTGGCCATCGTCGGCCCGTCGGGCTCCGGCAAGTCGACGCTGCTGGCCGTCGCCGGCGCGCTGACCACCCCGCAGTCGGGCACCGTCAGCCTCGGCGGCGAGGTGCTCACCGGCATGAAGGACAAGGACCTCGCCCGCGTGCGCCGCGAGCACATCGGCTTCGTGTTCCAGTCCGGCAACCTCCCGTCGTCGCTGAAGGCCCGCGACCAGCTCGAGCTGGCCGCCGAGCTGCTCGGCCACCGCGGCCGCAAGTCCAACCAGGAGCTCCTCGACGCCGTCGGCATGGGCCACCGCGCCGGCCACCGCCCGGGCCAGCTCTCCGGCGGCGAGCGCCAGCGCATCGGCATCGCCCGCGCCCTGGTCGGCGGCCCCGACGTCCTGCTCGTCGACGAGCCGACCGCCGCGTTGGACACCCGCCGCTCGCAGGAGATCGTCGCGCTGCTGGCCGAGGAATCCCGCAACGAGGGCGTGGCCACCGTCATGGTCACCCACGACCTCGGCGTCCTCGGCCACTGCGACCGCGTCCTGGAGATGGCCGACGGCAAGCTGCGCCCGCGCGAGGTCTAAGAGGGGCCACGAGTAGGCGGCGCCACGATAAGGGCCGCCGCGTACGAAACTGCACATTTTCCGCCGCCCGAAAACGCCCACCTGGGCTTTTGTGCGGCGGTGGTAGCAGTTTCATACGCGCGTGGCGCCGGCACGGGCAGGGTTGCCGACTTTTCGCATCGAGCCGTCGTCAAGCTTCCCGATGCCGCAGGCCGGCGGGGTACGGTGAGAACCACAACCCCCGCAACCACAACCCCCGCCCGAGAGGAGACGCCATGCCGAAGATCACCGGCCCCACCGTCGTGGAGCACCGTGCCGCGCAGCATCGCGCCCTCCTGGACGCCGCCGAGCAGCTGATCAACGCCTCGGGCGGCACCGTGCCGACCCTCACGGAGGTGGCGGAGGCGATGGGGCTGGCCCGGTCGAGCGTGTATTTGTACGTGAAGTCGCGCCAGGATCTGGTGGTGCAGCTGCTTCTCGACGTCATCCCCACCTGGACCACCGGCATCACCCAGGCGATGGAGGCGGTCGGCGACGATCCGCTGGCGCGCCTGAAGGTTTACGTCGACGAGACGTTCCGCCTGTTCATCAGGGGCGACCACGGGCCGCTGATGGGCGCGGCCCAACAGTTCCCCGAGGCGTTCATGGATCCGCGGGTGCAGGAGGCGCACAACGCCCTCGACCCCGTGCTGCACGGGCTGCTCGACGACATCGGCGGCCCCGTCGCCGCCGCCGCGCTGCCGATCATCGATTCGGCGGTCCAGCGCGGCGCCGAGCTGGTCACCGCCGGCCGCGCCGACGAGGACACCGTCCGCGAAGCGCTCTACCGCATGGTCCGCGGCGTGGTCGCCGATGACGCCTGAGGCCGGCCCGCCGCGCCCACCCGGCCCTCCCGCCCTGCGGCCCGTGACGTCGCGGCCCGTGCGCTGGGCACTCAACGCCGTCGGCCTGGTCAGCCTGGCCCTCGGCGCGATCGGGGCGGTGCTGCCGCTGCTGCCGACGACGCCGTTTCTGCTGTTGTCGGCGCTGTGTTTCGCCAAGGCCTCCGACCGGCTGCTAGGTTTTCTGCTCGGCCACCGGGTCTTCGGCTCGTACCTGAACCAGTACTACTCCGGGCAGATGAGCCTGGCGTACAAGATCCAGACGCTGGCGGTGATGTGGATCGGCCTCATCGTCTCGGCGTGGGTGATCGGCAAACCGTGGCCGTGGGCCGTCTTCGCGGTCATCGGCGCGGGCGTGAGCTGGCACATTCTCACGCTGAAACCGAAGGGCCCGCCGGGTGGCGGGCCCGGGGTGCGGTAACGTTTCGGGCATGTCAGAGTCCACATCCGCCCGGGAGAGCAGGCCCGTACGGGGCTTTGCGACGGAGCCCGCGGCCGCCGCTCCGGCCTTGTCGGACCTGTCGGCGAGCTTCCAGAACTACCTGAAGGCCATGTGGACCCTGAGGGAGTGGAGCGATGAGCCGGTGTCTCCGACGGCGTTGGCGGCGCGCGTCGGGGTGAAATTGCCGACGGCCTCGGACGCGGTGCGCAAGCTCGGTCGGCTGGGTCTGGTCGACTATGAGCGCTACGGGGCGGTGTCGCTGACGGATTCGGGCCGGGCGCTGGCGCTGGAGATGGTCCGCCGCCACCGGTTGATTGAGACGTTCCTGGTGGCGGAGCTCGGCTACACGTGGGACCAGGTCCATGACGAGGCCGAGTCGCTCGAGCATGCGGTGTCGGAGTTCATGGTCGACCGCATCGACGACAAGCTCGGGCATCCCGAGCGCGATCCCCATGGCGATCTCATTCCCCGCGCGGGGCGGGAGCCGTCGTTGCGCGGAGCCGTCGCGCTCACCGGCATCGGGCCGGGCCGGCGGGTGAGGGTGGAGCGCATTTCCGACGAGGATCCGCAGCTGCTGCAGTTCTTCGCCGACCATGGCATCGGGGTCGGCGCGCAGTTGCTGGTGGGCGCCGGGGCGCCCTTCTCCGATTCGGTGGAAGTGACGGTGCTGGAGGATGCCGGCTCCGGCGTCGGCGGTGGCGGCGGGGCGCCGGCACTGCCGCTGGGCCGCACCGCCACCGACGCGATGTGGGTCACGCCGCGCGACTGAGCGGCGGCATTGCCAGATGCGCATCGGCCCGGTGCGCATCGGCCCCGTGCGAGCGGCGCAATCGCCGGGCCCGCACGCGCGTGACCAAGTGGACGGCGGCGAAGATCGCCCCGTAGCAGACCGACATCGCGGCGCTGGTCGCGGCGTGGAGCGCGTATGCGCCCCAGAATCCCGCGATCCCGCCGCCCACCGCGACCGCGGCGGTGACCGTGAACATGGTGCCCAGGCGATTTGTCAGCAGGTGCGCCGTCGCCGCGGGCACGACCACGAGCGCGATCACCAGGATCGCCCCCGCCGCGTTGAATGCCGCGGTGACGGTCATCGACACCAGGAACATGAACACGGTGTTTACGGCATTGACCGGGATGCCGATGCTCGCGGCGAAGGGGCCGTCGAATGTCGTGGCGGTCAGCTGCGTGCGAAACGCCGCGAGGAACGCGACGTTGGCCAGCAGCACCGCGAGCATGACGTAGATGTACGCCGGCCCGATCGAGGTTCCGCCGATGGTCAGGTGGCGGAAGGCTGCGAGGTTGAGGTCACCGACGAGGACGGCGTGGGTGTCCAGGTGAACGTTGGCGAAGTTGAGCGTCACCAGGATGACGCCGCCGCTGAACAGGGCCGGGAACACCAGGCCCTGTGGGGCGTCGCCGGCGATGAGGCCGGAGTCGGTGAGCCATTGGCTGCCCAGCACGACGATCAGCCCGGCGGTCGCGGCGCCGAGGATCAGCCACGGCGAATCAAGGTTCCGGGTGAAGAAGTACCCGACCACGATGCCCGGCAGCACCGAATGCGCGATGGCATCGACGAGCATCGAGTCGCGCCGCAGCACCACGAACACGCCGGGCAGCGCGCAGGCTAGCGCCGTGACCACGGCCAGCAGGAGGGTTCCGGCGAGGAAACTCATCGCGCCACCGCCCGTTGCGCCCTCAGCCCGCGCGCCAGGTCGGCCCGGCCGCGCATGCGCGCCATGGCCCGCGTGACGACGCTCCGGCGCGGCGCGAAGAGCATCGACACCAGGAAAACGACGAACAGCGTGATCACGATCAGCGGCCCCGTGGGGATCTTCCCGAGGGTGATGGACAGGTAGGCGCCCACGCCGCTGCCCACGGCGCCGATGGCGGCGGAAAGGCCGACCATCGTCGGCAAGCTCCGCGTCCACTGGCGCGCGGCGGCCGGGGGAGTGACCACGAAGGCCACCATCAGCACCAGCCCCACGGCCTTCACGCCGATGACCGTGGACACGACGATGCAGGTGAACATGATGCCGTCGATGATCCGCGGCCGGAAGCCCAGCGAGGTCGCGTGGGCGGGGTCGAAGGTGCGGATCTCGAACTCCTTCCACAGCAACAGCATCGGGGCGAGCGCGATGACGCCGACGGCCAGCGACGTGATGAGGTCGGCGCGCGTGATTACCGAGGCGTTGCCGAAGAGGTAGTCCTGGATGCCTCCCTTGTCGGGGAAGGGGCGGTTGGAGATCACTCGCATGAGTACCATGCCCGCGCCGAAGAAGACCGTGAGCGTCACCGCCATCGCGGTGTCGATGCGGATCTTCGACGTCGCCGCCACGGCATTGGAGTACCAGGCGGCGAGTGCGCCGGCGGCGATCGCCCCGATGATCAAGGCGGCCATGTTGCGCCCGCCCAGCCCGGGGATCGCCCCGGCGATGAGGAACGCAACCAGGGTGCCCGGCAACGCAGAGTGGGAGACGACGTCGCTGACCAGGGACTGCTTGCGCAGGTACGCGAAGGACCCCAGTGCGCCGGCGACGAGCCCGATCAGCCCGGTGCCGAAGAACACCATCCGGTAGGTGTGGTCGGTGAAGAAGTCCGCGGGGGTCATTGGAGAACCTCGGCGGCGAGGTCGTACGTTTCGGCGATCGTTTCGCGGGTGAAGGTCTCGCCGACCGGCCCGGACGCGACGACGCTGCGGTTGAGCAGCGTGACGTGGTCGCAGAATTCGGCGACGGTGGCCAGGTCGTGGTGGACCATGACAACGGTCTTGCCCCCCTCGCGCAGGCGATGGAGGACCTCGACGATGGCCCGCGCGCTCTTAGCGTCGACGCCCTGGAACGGCTCGTCCATGAAGAACAGGTCGGCGTCCTGCGCCAGTGCCCGCGCGAGGAACACCCGCTGGCGCTGGCCGCCGGACAGCTCCCCGATTTGGCGGTCGGCCAGGTCGGCGACCCCGGTGTTCCCCATGGCCGCGGCCGCGCGGGCGCGTTCGGCGGCTCCGGGGCGGCGGAACCAGCCGAGCCCGCCGTAGGTGCCCATGAGCACGACGTCCTTCACCCGCGCGGGGAAGTCCCAGTCGACGCTGGTGGACTGTGGCACGTAGGCGACCCGACCGCGCACGCGGTTGAGGGGCTCGCCGAAGAAAAGGGCGCGGCCGGTCAATGGCGGGATGAGCCCGAGCATGGCCTTCAGCAGCGTGGACTTGCCGGCGCCATTGGGGCCGATGACGCCCATCACCACCCCGGCGGGGACGGTGACGTCGGCGTTGCGCAGCACCGGCGCGGAATCGTAGGCGACGCTGAGGCCGGCCGCCTCGCACGCCGGGGCGCCCATCACGAGTCCTTTCCGAGCGCTTGCGCCACGGCCTTGGCGTTGTGCCTGAACACTCCCAGGTAGGTGTCGACGCCCGGTTCGGAACCGAGGGAGTCGGCGTAGAGCTCCTCGCCGGAGATCTCCACCTCCCAGCCCCGGGACCGCACCGCCTCCTTCAGGCTGGTGATGGCCTGGGGGTTGGCCTGGTTGTCCTGGAAGATCACCGGCACCTTCTTCTCCGCGATGAGGTCTGCGAGCTCGGACAACTCGGCGGCGCTGAGCTTCGCGTCCGTGGAGACGAAGTCGGTGGCCCGGACGTCCAGGCCGAACGTCGTGCCGAAGTAGTTGAATGCATCGTGGCCCGTGATGAGCATGCGCGGCTCGGGGATGCCGGAGAGCTTTTCGCGGGCATCCTCGGCGGCCGCATGGATCTTGCCGGCGTATTTCTTCGCGTTGGCGCGGTATTCGTCGGCCTTCTCGGGCGTGGCCTCGCCGAGCTTGTCGGCCACCAGGCCGACGACCTCCGACCATGCCTCGGGGCTGTTCCAGACGTGCGGGTCCTTCAACGGCTTGCCCTCGTCGTCCTGCTCCGGCCAGTCCAACAGCAGTTCGTCGGGCAGTTGGTCGCCGACCGCGAGCTGCCGGTCGCCGAGCGAGATCAGTTGATCGCTCATGAGGGCCTCGAGGTGGAGGCCGTTCCACAGCACGACGTCGGACGAGTGGATGTTCTCGATGTCCTTCGTCGATGGCTGGTAGGTGTGCGGGTCGCCGCCGGGGCCGACCATGGTGGTCACGTCTGCGTCGGGGGCGATGTTGGCGACGGCGTCGGCCAGGTAGCCGGTGGTCGCGTAGACCTTGAGCGGCTCGCCGCCGCCCGGGGCGGAATCGCCGGATCCGGCGGGGGAGCAGCCCGTGAGCAGCAGCGCGGCCGCGGCGAGAACGCCGACTGCTTTCTTGGTGGTGGATCGGATTGTCACGGTGGACCTTTCGGGTTGATGAGGTTTGGCTTTTATGGGAGGTGAGTCACGTCGATCAATCTAACTTAGGCGCGTCGAACTTCAAGAAATAGGGGTGGCTTCGGGGTGTTCCCGATGAGCCCCCCGGTGTGCTCGTGGAGCGGTGGCGTGGGCGGGCGGCGTGAGTGAAAGACGCGAAAACCCGGCCCGCACCGTGAACGGGTGCGGGCCGGGCCGTCGTAAAGCGAAAAGCGAAACCCGCCGCGGCGGGGAGCGCGGTGCCTACCGCACCGGCACGCCCGGGCCCAGCGGAATGCCGAGCAGGTACCACAGCGCGAAGAACAGGAACCAGCCCACCAGCATCGCGATGGAATACGGGATGGCCAGCGACATCAGCGTGCCCACGCCCGCCGGCTTGTAGTACTTCTGCAGGAACGTCAGCGCCAGCGCGAAGTACGGCGACATCGGGGTGATGATGTTCGTCGGCGAATCACCGATGCGGAACAGCATCTGCGAGACCTCCGGGGTGATGCCGACGTACATGAGCATCGGCACGACGACTGGCGCCATCAGCGCCCACTGCGCCGAGCCGGAGGTGATCATGAGGTTGAGCAGCGCCACCATGAGCACCAGCGCCGCGAACAGCACCAGCGGCGGCAGGTCGGCGCGGGTGAGCAGCTCGGAGCCCTTGATCGCCGTCCACTGGCCCAGGTTCGACCAGGAGAAGTAGGACGTGAACTGGGCGACGGCGAAGAACAGCACCATCATCGCCGTCAGCGTGGTCAGGCCCTTTTCCATGAAGCCGGGGATGTCCGACGAGTTGCGGATCGACCCGAACGCGATGCCGTAGGCGATGCCGACGATGGCGAACAGCAGCGCGATGGGCACCACGATGTCGGTGAGCAGCGGGGAATTGAGGATGCCATCGCCCTCGCCCCGCAGCGGCGAGCCCGGGATGAACAGCAGCGCCGCCCACGCGGCGATGGTCGCCAGCGCGGCGAGCCCGGCGATCTTCAGGGCGCGGACCTCGCGCGGGTCGAGCTCGAGCTCGTCGCGCAGCTCCTCCTCGGAGCGGTGGTCGCCGGCGTTTTCGCCATTGCCCAGGTTCGTGCTTGACGACGACCTGCCGGCACCGTCGTCGGCGGACCCGTCGTTGGCGGCGGGGGCATCGCCGGTGCGGTCGTCGGCGGCTGCGTTGTCGGCTGCGGTCTCATCGTCGCCGCTCGTCTCCGGCTTCGTGAACGCCGCGGCCTCGTAATTGATCTTCGACTCGTCGATGGTCTTCTTCGCGTGCTTGACTATGAACAGCTCCGTCACCGCGGTGATGATCGCCGACAGGACGAGCGCCGACGCCATGGAGAAGAAGTAGTTGGCCAGCGGCGACACCACGTACTCGGGGTCGACGAACTGCGCGGCCTGCGTCGAGATGCCCGCCAGCAGAACGTCGGTGATGTTGAGCACCAGCGAGGAGTTGAAGCCCGCCGACGACGCGGCGAAGGCGACCATCGCGCCGACGATCGGGTTGCGCCCGACCGCGCGGAAGGCGGCGGCACCCAGCGGGATGAGGATGACGTACACCGCGTCGGAGGCCACCGAACCGGTGACGCCGGCCAGCGCGACGACGTAGGTCAGCCACATGGGGGAGCGGACCTTCGACACCGCCGAGCGGATGGCGGCGCCGATGAAGCCGGAGTACTCGGCGACGGCGACGCCGAGCATGCACACGAGGATCAGGCCGACCGGCGCGAAGGTGACGAAGTTGTCCACCGCGTCCGTGACCATCTTCTGCAGGTACTCGGGGGTCAGCAGGTTCTGGACCTCGATGACCTCGCCGGTGCCCGGGTCCTCGGCGGACATGCCCGCCATGGAGCCGAGCCACGACGAGACGACGACCACGCCCGCCAGGATGACGAACAGCCAGAACGGGTTCGGCAGTGCATTGCCCACCCGTTCCAGCGTCGCCAGGAATCCCTTCGGCTTGTCGTGCCCGCCGGTGGATCCTCCGCCCCGGCCGCCACCTCCGCCGTCTCTCGTTTTCTCCGCGGTGCCCGTGGACTGCGCCATGGCGTCCTCCGTGTGTTGTGTCGTCGGTGCAATGTCGGTGTGTCGGGCCGCGGCGAAGCGGCGCACTCTTCCGAAAGTAACCGAAACTAACTCCGATGGCTTTGGAAAGGTGCGATGAAACACGGTTGTTACCCGGCGGCGGTGGCAGCAGTCGCGGACCGGTGCCGTGGCCCGGCGCAAACGCGGATTGGGCTCGTCCCCGCGCCCGACTAGGCTGGGCAGGGTTATGGCCAAAAAGAAGTCGACGAACGCGAAAAACGCCAACCCGGTGATCGCCACCAACCGCCGTGCCCGCCACGATTTTCACATCGTGGACACGTGGGAGTGCGGCGTCGTGCTGGTGGGCACCGAGGTCAAGGCCCTGCGCGAGGGCAAGGCGTCGCTCAACGACGCCTTCGCCACCATCGACGACGGCGAGGTGTGGCTCCGCGGGCTGCACATCCCCGAGTATTCCCACGGCAATTGGACGAACCATCCCACGCGGCGGGCGCGAAAGCTGCTGCTGCACCGGGCCGAGATCGATTCGCTGATGGGCAAGGTCCGCGACGGCAAGAACACCCTCATTCCGCTGAAGCTCTATTTCAAGGACGGCCGCCTCAAGGTCGAGTTGGGGCTGGCCCGCGGCAAGCAGGATTACGACAAGCGCCAGGACATCAAGCGCCGCACCGAGGAGCGCGAAATCACCCGCGAACTCGGCCGGCGCATCAAGGGCATCAAGGGATAAACGTCAATAATGGGTGGGCAGAGGGCAATGCCGAGGCGACACAGCTCATTGCGTCGCAGAGGCGGCGCAGGAACCCCACGCAAATAACCACATACCGGGATCGATGGAGGAAAGCGTGATCAAGAGGTTAAAGAGGTTTCAGTGGGGATCCGCCTTGACTGGGATGATCCTGACGCTGGTACTCGTCGCCGTTTTGGTTGTCTCTTTCTGGGGCCAGATTTCGACGTTATTCAACGATCCCGTGGAAACGGTAACCGAATCGACTACCACCGAAGTCGTCAACGCCGTCGAGCGCGAGGAACAGGTGGTGCTGGTCAGCAGCTCCGTGCAGGGGCTGCACAAGACCGAAACGCGCAGGACCGCGTTCGGGCAGAATGTGCCGGGCTCCGGCCGCACCCATTTCCTGCAGTACACCTACACCGCGAAGCTCGGCATCGAGGGGAAGGACGTGGATATCCGCGAGACGGCGGACAACGAGTTCACCATCGTCATCCCCGCGTTCACGTTCATCGGTCACAGTGACCCGACCTTCGAGACGGTGCTGGAAGACGGCGGGGCCCTGCGCTTCGTCGCGCCGGAGATCGACACGGCGGACGTGATCACGCAGGTCCTCAACGGCGAAGCCAAGGCCGAACACGTCCGCCGCAACACTGCGCTGCTGAAGGACCAGGCAAAGGTCTTCTACTCCGGCATCGTCCACTCCATCGACGAAGACGCGAAGCTGACGTTCGAATACCGGAATCCCGCTTCGGGCTAAAGGGCCGGGCACTGAACTTCTCTCGGCAAGGCGGGTTCGTGGCTGAACAAGACGTCGTCAAGCAACGCGACCTTGACCCCCGAAACACATGGAGATAAACTGAACCATCCTGCCGGGCACAGCAAGCCGCATCCCGTCCGGCGGGAACTCGAGGGGCCGACTTGGTTTCGACTCCGTACAGTGAGCCAGGGGAAGCGTGCCGGTGCAGGCTGGAGACCACCGCAAGCGTCGCAGCAACCAATTAAGCGCCGAGAACACTCAGCGCGACTACGCCCTCGCTGCCTAAGCAGCGACCGCGTGTCTGTCAGACCGGGTAGGCCTCTGATCCGGACCCTGGCATCGTTTAGTGGGGCTCGCTCGCCGACTTGGTCGCAAGGGTCGGCGGGGACACCTACTTGCGACTGGGCCCGTCATCCGGTCATGTTCGACTGAACCGGAGGGCCGAGCAGAGACCACGCGCGAACTGCGCACGGAGAAGCCCTGGCGAGGTGGCGGAGGACCCGGGTTCAATTCCCGGCGGCTCCACAATGGCTCCCTACTTGTTAACGCAGGTAGGGGGCCTTTTCTATTCGATCATGGAGTCGGGAAGATCGTCCGTGGACACGTTTTGGACACAATCCCCTGCAAACAGGGCACTGCCCATAGCGTCCGCGATCACGTCGAGGTCATCGTCAAACAGGTGCCCATACTGGTCGAGCGTCATGGCCGCGGACTTGTGGCCGAGCTGCCGCTGGATCGTCTTGACGTGAGCGCCGGAAGAGATCATGAGCGACGCCGCCGTGTGCCGGAGCTCGTGAGCGGACAAGGCCGATGGGAAGTCCTGGTCGGCCCCGTGACAGCGCTTCACGGCCGCGTCTAGCCAGTTGCCGGACTTAGGGGGCTTCAACGGCAGGCCATTGCGCGGCCCGATCCACAACAGCTCGTCGCGGTCCTGTTCATCGGCAACCGCGGTGAGCATCTCCTCGACTTGCGGCGGGACGATGATCGTCCGGGCTTCGTGCCCCTTCAGGTCTTTCAGGATCGACCGGGTGTCGCTCTTGGAGTACGACCGCGACAGTCGTATCCGCCCGCCGCCGATCAGGTCGACGGGCCGTAGTGCAGCCATCTCGCCCCACCGCATCCCTGACGATCCCAGCAGCCACACGATGGGCCGGTAGAAGTCCGGTACCTCCCTGGTGAGTGCTTGGAGCTGGCCGGCGGTGAGCATGGTCTTTTCGTTGCGTGTGACGCGGGGGAGACGGATTTCCCCGCGGGCGGGGTTCGTGCCGATGCGGTTGGCGGCGACGGCGTAGTCGAGGATCGACGCCAGGACGCCGACGATGTGCCGCACGGTCTTCGGTGCCAGGGGTTGCGGTTCGCGAGTGGGGGAGGCCAATTCGGCGGCCCATTGCTGCACGTCGTCGTGCCCGATGTTGGAGACGTACCAGCGGCCCCACTTCGGTTCGACGTGAATCTTCCAGATTGACTCTTGGCGGCGGCGCCATGATTCGGCGACGTCGATCAGGCTGGGCAGCCATTGCTTCGATACGTCGGCAACCGTCATTTTGCCGGCCGCTACGGGGATGAACTGGCCGGTCATCTTGTCCACCTCGACCGTCGCAGCGAAGGCCTTGGCGTCGCGCTTCGTGGTGAAACCCCGCTTGCTCGTCGTACGCCGGTCGGGTGTCCGGTATCGCACGCGGTAGCGCGTCGCCCCGGACTTCAGTGTGTACGGCTCAATCGTCGCCACGGTTACGCGCTGCCATTCGTTGGATGAAGTCGAGCATCTGGCCCAATTCCTCGTCGGCTTCAGGCGTCCCCTCTTCGAGGACCCAATCCGGGCGCGCCCGAAGCAGATCATCGAGGTTGATCCGCTCGCCGGGCATCCCCCCGTCCCGGAGCCAGTGCCAGAACTGACGGGCTGTTACGTCGTCAAAGCCGGTGGCCTTGATTGTAAGATCCCCCGTTTTCGACACCGGGATAAGCAGGGTGACCGGGGCGACGCGGAGGATGCGCGCGAGTGCGACAAGCTCGTCAACGTCGACCTTTCGTTGTCCCTTCTCGATGTTGCGCAGTCCCAGCTCCGGGATCGGTTGTCCGAGGTTCGTTAGTTGCCGGGTCATCTCCGCGTACGTGAGTCGTTGCTCCTCGCGGAGGCGCTCCACGTTCGCGCTCACAGTCTGACCGGTCGGTCCGATGGTCGCCTTTTTGCCTGCCATGCCTGAAGGGTACCCGATAAAAAATATCGCCCCTCCCGTTAATCTTGCACTATTCCCTGCTATGCGGTAAGACTTAAGTCACGGGCGATAAAAGATAACGCCCGGGCGATAAAAACCATCGCACGAGGAGGAGATATGAGCGTCCCGCTCACCATCGAGGACATGATCGCCCGGTATCCGGGCACCAACCGCCAGGCATGGGCACAGCACCGATACCGGGGGACCGGCCCGGCCTTCTTCAAGGTCGGCCGCCGCGTCTACTACCGGCTCGAAGACGTGCTCGCCTGGGAAGAGAACAGCACCCGCACCCGCACCGACGACCCGAAGGCCGCAGCATGACCCGCGCCAGCGTCCGCCGCGTCACCAACGTCCCCGCCCTTGGCTCGATCGTCGTCTTCAGCGACAGCACGGCCCGAACCGCAGACGGCACGACCCTGACCAACCACGACCTGTTTCACCTCCACCGCGCCGTCGAGCAAGCGATGTGGGCGTCGAATCGGCAAGCCGAGAAGCGCCGGAGCCTTCGCCGCCCCACCGCCGTGGCCGCGGACCTCGAACAGCTCGCGGATCGGAACTAGGAGCCCAGCATGCACTCACCGCTCGATTCACTGCTCTACATGGTCGCGTCCGATCCCATCGGCGTGGCCCTGGAACGCCTCTACGACGACGGCGACGACGTGGCTATCTCCGTACTTGAAACACTGCGCAAAGAACTGCGCTACGAAGCCCTGCTCCACGGCATCGAGGGCGCGTCGCACTACTCAACCGGCGTGCCCGTCTTCGCCGAAGGCCGGCACACCTCCGCCGAACCCCGCCCCGATGGCACCACGGAGATCGTCACCCATCCCACCGTATGTACGCCATACCCCGGCGACGGCGGCGAAGCCCACCCCATCTGCCGACCCAAACAAGGGCCGGCGGCATGAACATCAACCCCAACAAGAAAAACCGCCAGCGCGCTGCAACGCACTGACGGCCAAGGAACCCAAGGAGTAATTCCATGTCTGACCATACCACTGGCCCCGCTTTCGAAATCCGCCTCGAAGACCGCGGCGCCTCCAACGGCATCGCCTACGCCACCTACGCCGGCGAAAAGCTGCCAATGAGCGACCACCGCCGCGCAATCATCCCCTGGGAGCTGATCGTCGCCGCCTACCATAACGGCTCCGTCACGGTCACCATCTCCGCCGACGATATCGCCGAGCATGACCGCCGCATCTTCGCCGAGCGCGCACGCCGCGAAGAGCGCGAGCGCGACGCCCAGCTTCTCGCCGAAGCCAAGGCTCGCGAACTGGCCGACGCCGAAGACCTGCTCAACAACCTTGACCTGCGGGAACTTACGTCACAGTGACGAATACGGCCCTAATCCAGGTATGGCCTGGCGCCGGTTCACGACCGGAATAGGGCACTGCCCGAAAGGGAAAAACCGCCCCGGCTGGGGAAGAGCCGCCGCGGTTTTACGAGAAGAGGGGAAACGTGGACACACCGACGAAACTACTCCTGGGAGCCCTCCCGACACTGGGGCGCATCGCGCTGACCCGTGAGCTTGCGGCGCTTGAACCCGAAGACTTCCGGGTCCCGCAGCCAACCGGACTCGACGCCGTTGGCGTGGAGCTCGCCGACGGCCTGACCTCCATCGCCGGCATCGCCCCGGAGATCGGCAACCGATCACTGACACTTCAGCTACTCCACCGCCACCACCTCGACGCAGGGGACATGGAGGGAACGAAGGGCCGGCAGATCAAGAGCGCGCTAAGCGAGCTGGCATCGTCCACCGTCGACGCGGTCATGGTGCCGACCCTCGTCTTCGAGGTGATCGAAGCGCGATTCCGGCGTGAATACCGCCAGCTCGCCGCCGCGATGCTCGACCGCTCCCACACCTCCCCGCTGACGGACCTCGACGCGACCCTGTCGAACGGCGTGCCGGAGCTCCGCCGACTCCGCGCGCGCATCAAAGATCCCAGGCGCCTGGCGCACGATGCTCTGCTTCACGACGTGTTGGAGGTGCCCGCATGACCGCCCGCACCGTGACCGCCGGGGTCAAGGAGATCATGAAAAAGTACAACTCCGACGCGCCGTCACCCGCCGCATTTCCGCCGCGGGACGATGGGCTGCCGCCCGATCCCGCCGACTACGACCCCAGCTTCGAGAACCAGCGTTTCGAGGACGAACTCAACGCTGCCGGCGAAATCGAATCCGGCGACGACGGCAACGTCTACCCCAGCCCCAGCCAACCGATGGGCGCCGCCCGCCGACTCATGGCCGACCTGTTCAGCACCGGCGGCAAACAAACGCTGGTGTTCTGGCGGGGCACCTGGTGGCTATGGGGCGGGGCGTCCTGGCAGCAGGCCGAAGACGACCTCGACGTCAAAGAGCACATCTGGAACCGCCTCGAACAGGCCACCTTCATGGACAAAGACGGCTCCCCGAAACCGTGGGCACCGACGACCGCGAAGGTCGGCAACCTCATGGAACCGCTGGCGATCCGCTCCCGCATCCCCGGCCACGTCGACGCACCCGCATGGCTCGACACCGCCGACCACCCGCCCGCCGGCCGCATCATCCCCATGAACAACGGCCTGGTCGACCTGAAGACCGGACAGATCACCGACCACGACCCCGCCCTGTTCACCACCTGGCACCTGCCCTTCGACTACGACCCGAACGCCACGTGCCCCACCTGGGCGCGGTTCCTGGGCGACGTCTTCGCCCACGACCCCGCCGGGGAACTACTGCTGCAGGAATACGCCGGCTATCTGATCTCCGGCCGCACCGACCTACACAAGGCGCTGCTGATCGTCGGCCCGCGGCGCGGCGGCAAAGGCACCATCAGCCGCACCGTGCAACGGCTCGTCGGCGCCGGCAACACCGTCTCGCCGACCCTGGGCAGCCTCGGCAGCGAATTCGGCCTGGCCGACCTGATCGGCAAGCCCCTGGCCGTGGTCGAGGACGCCCGCGCCGACGACGACCGCCGCAACAACACCACCGTCGAACGACTGCTCAACATCATCGGCGAAGACGCCGTGAGCATCAATCGGAAGAACCGCGACTACTGGAACGGCACCCTGCCCACCCGCTTCATGATCGTCTCCAACGAAACCCCACGGTTCCTCGACTCATCCGGAGCGATCACCAGCCGGTTCATGTCCGTGCGGCTGAAGCAGAGCTACGAGGACAACCCGGACCCGACGTTGGGCGCCCGGATTGCCGCCGAGCTGCCCGGCATCTTCAACTGGGCTGTCGACGGGCTGCACCGCCTTCACGAGCAGGGAGGCTTCACCCGCCCAGCGACGATGGACGAAATGCACGACCTCATGGCCGACATGACCTCGCCGATTGCCCGGTACATCGAAGAGCGGTACGCCGTCACCGGCAACGACGCCGACATGTTGAAGGTCTCCGACGTGTTCGCCGCCTTCAAACAGTGGTCCGAAGATCAGTCGATGCGGCCGATCAACCGGGACACCTTCATTCAGCGGGTGCTGTCCGCCGCCCCGTCCGTGTCGTACAAGAACACGCGCATCGACGGGCGGATGGGCCGGCACTTCTTCGGCATGAAGGAACAGCCGTGGGAATTTTCAAAGTGAACTCTCTTGCAACCGGTTGCATTGGTTGCAGCAGGTCAAAGGGTATTTCCTGCCGGTTGCGCGCAACCGTGCAACCGCAACCCCCGTGACCGCAACCCGGTTGCAACCACGCTGCAACCGCCCGAAAACCACCCCTGACCTGCATGCAACCGTGCAACCGGTTGCAACGGGTTTACCTCGCCCCAGAAATCACGAAGGAGACTCCCGTGAAGTTCAAAGCCCATCGACTCGACGGCGCCCCGACCGCGTACATCATCATTCGACCCGACCGCGACAACCCCGGCCGCGCCTTCGTCGACGCCCCGCGCCGGTGCTCCCTGCCGCCGGCCGAAATGATCCGCATGGCCAACTACCTTGCCGACCTTCTCGACGCCGGCGAGCCGGCCGCATGACCCGCCGCAAACCGGAGATCTGGCCGACGGTCAAGGATATGCCCGATATCCGCCCGATCCTCCGCGGCCCGCGCCTCACCGGGGCGCTGTGCATCGGCCGAGGCAAGCTGTTTGACGACTACCTTCACCGCGAATCCGCCGAAGCCCGTGCCGCCCGCCATGACGCCGCCCGCCGCCTCTGCGCCCGTTGCCCCGCCGCCCCGGAATGCGCAGCCCTGGCCAACCAACTGCCCGCCGAGCACCGGCAGGGCGTGTGGGCCGGCCACCTCCACGAAGAACCCCAACCCCAGCGAAAGGATCTCGCAGCATGACCACGATCACCCTGGCAATCCAGTGGCGCGGACACCAGCCCGGCGACACCGTCGACGTCGACAACGCCACCGCCGAATGGTTGCGGCGCACCGGCGCCGCGGCCCCGGAACCGTCGCTCGAGACCACGCTAGCCGCTGCCCCGGAGCTCGACCCGGAACGGGAGCTCGAGACCCCGGCAGACCCCGAACCCGCGCTTGCGGACGAAGCCCCCGCCGCGGTCCCGGAGCGGCCGCGGAAGGCCGCACCCGTGGCCACCTGGCGCGCCTACGCCGTCCATCACGGCATCGACCCGAAGGGCCTGTCCAAGGCCGAAATCATCGCCGCGACGAAGGACGCCTGACATGGTGCAGCACATCGACCGGCGCATGGTCCTGCTGTCGGCGCGCGACGCCCGCGCTCTGGCCGCCACGATCCTCGAAGCCGACTTGCGCCTTGGCTTCGACGTGTACGCCCCAATCCGGAAGATCGCCTACGACATTCTCGCAGGACTTCCTTCCGTTCCGGCCACAACGGAAACCGATTCGCCACCTGTCACACATCATGAAGTAAGTGAGGCAACGACTGTAAACACCGCCGTCGCAGCCAGAATGCTCGACCTGACGCCGCGGCGCGTGCGCCAACTGGCCGAAAAGGGCAGACTCCCCGGAGCCAAGCCCGCCGGCCGTTGGGAATTCAACCTCGAAGACATTGAGGTCTTTCACGACTACCGCGAATAGAAACTGGCCTCACACCGTCACGACCCCGCCCCGACCACCACGGTCGGCAGCGGGGTTTTCTCATGCCCGAAACAAGGAAGGACCAACACATGGTCAACCATCCCAAGCCCATCGAGCTCGTGCCCGGCTACATCGCCACCGGCCCGACGAACTACACCTACGACGGCGACACCGCCGGCCGGCAGACCTACACCCTCGACCGCGCCAAGTACGGCGACGACGTGCCCGTCTACGACGACCCCGCGCACCTGGCCGCATGGGTCGACGGGTGGCTCGCCGGCCGCGCCCACTACGCCGAGCAGATCGCCAAGAAGGAGAACAACTGATGCCCCTCTACCCCGGAAACGCCGACTACGACAACGGCGTCATCACCGTTGACGCCGCCCTGAACTCCCCGGAGGTTATCGAGCAGCGCATCGCGTCGATCGCCGACGAGAAGTCACTGCTCAATGACATTTTCACCGAAGGCACCGCCCCGGAGGGCGGCGCGGTGATCTACGCCCGCGCCACCCGCGACAACCTCTTCCCCGAAGGTGACGCCAGCTCGCGGCTGCCCGGCGACGAGTACAGCATCGTCCAGCCGACCCGCCCGGAAGACCGTCTCGCCAAGGTCGAGGACTTCGGCGCGAAGATCTCCGTGACCGACGAAGCCCGGCGCCGCAACCGCGCCGTCGACTTCGACAACGCCATCACGCAGCTGGCCAACACGGTCATCCGCAAGATCAATCGCCGCGCCGCCGAAACCGTCGCCGCGGTCATCGCCGAAGGTGGCGACGACCTCCACCAGGTGCAGGCGTCCGCCCAGTGGTCGACGCTGCTGGCCCACGGCCCCGAGGCGACGCTGTCGAACCCGCGCGAGCTGCCCGGCGCCAACTTCGCCACCTTGGCCGCCAAGGCCGAGGAAGACCAGCTCGGCATCGCGTACAAGACGCTGCTGGTCTCCCCGGCCGCGAAGGCCGAGCTGCGCAACATCTACGGCCCCAAGCTCGGTGACCTGCTCACCGACCTGGGCCTGACGCTGAAGACCAGCATCGACATTCCGGCCGCCCACGCCTACCTCATCGACCCCGGCAAGTTCGGCTTCGTGAGCTTCGAAGACCACCTCACCGTCGAGACCTGGCGCGACGAGCACCACCGGCAGACGTGGATTCAGACCTACGCCGGCCCCGTCATGGGCGCCACCATGCCCGGCGCCCTCGCCGTCATCAACGGCATCGTCTAACCCGAAAGGACCAGCACATGCAGTACGCAAACCAGATGCGCGACATTTTCAACCCCGGCACCGACCTGACCGTCGTGGCCACCACCGCCGTGGCCGGCAAGACCTTCGCCGCCATAAGCGGACCCCGGTCGGACAACTTGCTGTCGGTGACCACGGCGACCGCAGGAGCCCCCACCGTCGGCGTGTTCAAGTACGACGCCGCCGCCGACAACATGGTCGGCGTCGCCCGCGGATCGGCCCGCATCGTCACCGTCACCGCCGATGGTGCGATCACCGCCGGTTCCCCCGTGGAGGTCGGCACCGGCGGTAAGGCCACCACCGCCGACACCGGCGCCGTCGTCGGCTGGGCCGTCGACACCGCCACCGACGGCGGCGACGCGCTGATCAGCCTCGCCCACTAAGGAGCCCCCCAGGTGAACATCATCCTGGACGGAGAAATCAGCCCCCGGGGGAGGGGGTCGGCGTGGTTGCGAAACCAGCTCGCCGGCCACACCGGCCCCGTTGAGCTCCACGTCAATTCCCCCGGCGGCGACGTCCACGAGGGCGTCGCGCTGATGAACGTGCTGCGCGCCCACCCTGGCCGCGTCACCGCGATCATCGAAGGCCTCGCCGCCTCCGCCGCCAGCTTCATCGTCGCCGGCGGCGCCGACCACGTCATCATCCGGCCCCACGCCGAAGTCATGGTGCACAGCCCGTGGACGGCCCTGGAAGGAGACGGCCCCACCCTGGTCAAAGCGGCCGGGGATCTCGAACGCCTGGGGGGCACCCTCGCCCGGATCTACGCCGACAAGGCCGGGGGCACCCCAGAGCACTGGGCCGGCCTCATGGCCGCCGAGACCTGGTTCACCGCCGACGAAGCCGTCGCCGCAGGTCTCGCCGACCAAGTGGTCGACGGCCGACAGGCAACGACCAACGTCAACAACATCGGCGCCTCGCCGATCTTCGCGCGGTTTCGTTACCGCTCGCGGTCCGAAGCGCCGCAACCCAACACGAAGGGAACACACATGGCTGAACAGCAGCCCAACCAGCAGCTTGACCAGTCGGTCGACGGCATGGTCTTCACCGTCGAGCAGTGGACCAAGCTCACCACGATGCTCGACCTCGATCCGGCGGCCGCAACCGTCGATGAAACACTCGATCTGATCTCTGCGATGGTCGACAAGCTTGCCGGCGACGACCCGGAGAAGACCGATTCGGAAGGTGGTGCTGTTCTCGCACGAGCGGGCCGTGTCCTGCTGGATCGGGACACCTACCGGGAGCTCGTGGACGGTGCCCGCGAAGGCATCGCCATTCGTGCCCAGCGCGACGCCAAGGCACGCGAAGACGAGGTCGACAAGTGGATTCGCGAAGGCCGAATCAACTCCGCGCTGCGCCGGCAGGCCGTGGCGATGGCGCACCGCGACATTTCCACCGCGCGAGCGTACTACGGCGCCAACCCGCCCAACACCATCCCGGTGAAGGAAATCGGCCACGCGCTGTCCGTTGACGACGAAGCCGAGACCGCCGCGTCGACGTGGGTCCGCTAGGACTCGCCACCCGTCCCCCGGGGCACCGCCGGCCACGCACCGCGGCCCTGGGGGACTTCGGCGTTTAGTTGACACCCCAAACATTCTTCGGCGGGTCCATCGCCAGACTCACCCTCCGCTTCGGCAGTCTCGCCCTCTCCCTCTCCGGAAGGGATTCACCCGCCGGCCAGTTCAAAAGCGCGCGCGGAAGGTGGGTTTAGCGGCCGCCCGTCTGCCCCGGCGCTCGACCGCTGGGGGTGGCGGGAGCGCCGGGGCGCGGCCGCCGGCTTCGGGGGGATGGGCGACGGCCGAGGGGAGTGTCCCATGAGTCCGGGGCGACCGCCCGCTGAGGCGCACGGCGTGGAGTGTTCTCGTGGACACTTTTTGGACACAACCGTTTCGCAATGGTGGCCATTCGCCGTTATCGAACACTATCCGAACATGCAGGTAAGGGGTTATATCGCTTTGCTTGTACGGGTTTAGGCCGGGTTCAATTCCCGGCGGCTCCACGCGGAACCCGCTCATCGGAAACGGTGGGCGGGTTCTTTCGTGCGCTGGTGGGGTGGGGGCCGGCGAGGTGAGGTCGCCGAGTTGTGCCGGCGAAGTTCAGTGCAAGGGCATGCGGAAAGGCCCGGCTGGGCGACCATGTCATGGTGCTCCGCCAGGACCTGGTCTAGCGATCGGGCGCGGAATCCGCCAGCTCTTTGATCCGTGAGCTGACGGGCACGGTGGCCTTGCCCTCCTTCTCGCGCTTCACCAGAAGGCGGGCTGCGGCGACCTGGCCGCGGGTGGGCTTGCGGGGCACACGAGCAGAAGCGGCGCGTCGCTCAGTCATCGGTGTCACCTCCGTCAGTCGATGTTGGAGGCCCATCGTACTCGGATGGCCGTCGCCGCCTACCCGAAGTCCGCGACGTCCGTCCCCGGGCGTCCGCCCTGGTCGGCGAGGTCGAGGATGTCGGTGCGGCCGAGCATGTCGAAGATGAAGTCGATCGCCGCCGGCCGGTAGGGGATGAACTCGCCGGCGGCGTGCATCGCGAGGATCTCGCCGCGGGTGGCCCACCGCGCGTCGGCGACCTCGTCGTTGGGGATGGCCAGGTCGGCGAGCTCGATCGCGGGCGCCTCGCCGGCCTGCAGCAGGTAGAAGTCGTCGAAGCCGTGGCGGAAGTTGAACGTGAAGTTCGGGCGCCGGCCGCTCAGGTCGAGCCGGATCCCCAGCTCCTCGAGCACCTCCCGCTCCGCCCCGCGCGCGCTGGATTCGCCGGCGGTGACGCTGCCGCCGACGCTGACGTCCCACATCCCGGGCCATCCGGCCTTGTCGTCGGTGCGCCGCTGGATCAGCATCCGCCCGGTCGCGTCGAAAATGCACACGTGCACGACCATGTGCAGCTCGCCGGGCCGAAAATCGTCGCCGCGGCGCATGGTCGTGCCGGTGGGGATGCGGTCGGCGTCGTACATCGTCCATATCTCCGTCGCGGTCGCGCGCGCCTCGCCGTCGTTCACATCCGTCATGCTTTACGACGATACGGCCCCCTCATCCTCCGCCGCCCTCATCATCGGCGACGTTTCGTGTCATATGGGCGCCACCGAATCTCGCGACCTGGTCGAACGCAGTTATCGACGCGGCGTTGGCATCTCTGTGTCACGAAACCCGGCGAGGCGGTGGAGGCGGCGCGCCATCCAGGAGGGGAGGGCGCCGGCGGGGCTGCAGATCTGACGAGTGTGCGCTGAGAGCTCCGCACCGCACACTCGTGGGCGTGAAGGGGGTTGCGATTTCTAAACCACGGGGTCTAAACCACGGGGTCACGGTGAACCCGTGGTTTGGAGGGGCGTTTTCGGCCGAACCCGAGTTTTAGACCCCGTGGTTTGGGATGAGGGGCCCCGACCCCGTGGTTTGGGGGACCGCCGGCGGGGCTGCACATCTGACGAGTGTGCGCTGGAGTGGCTGTACCGCACACTCGTGGGCGTGGGCGGCGGTGGGGTGCGGGGCGTGGGCGTCGCAAAGCGAAACCCGGCCCGCCCATCAAGGGCGAGCCGGGCGACCTCGCGCGACCCGGAACGAGCGCGAACTACCCGCGGTACGCGTTGGCGACCTGCGTGGCCACGACGCGGGAGCCCTCGTGGGTGAGGTGGTTCGGCATGTTGTAGTTGGCGGTGTCGGAGTCGAGGAACGCGGACACGTGGCGCTGGCCGTCCGGGCCGCACATGGCGGCGTCGACGTTGGAGACGTCCTTCATGTTGATGAACGTCGACCCCGTCGCCTGCGCGGCGCCGAACTGGCGGGCCTGCAGGTTCTCCTCGATGACGCGCACCGGCGCGGCGGGCACGCGCGGGGCGTTGCCGAAGACGTTGGCGGGGCACATGTAGTTCTCGCCGTCGCGCGAGGCGATCTCGGGCAGGCCGATGACCATGACGCGGGCGTTGGGGGCGTGCTCCTTCAGGCGGTTGATCGAGCCGGTGACCGACTGGTGGAACATGTCGTTCTGGATCTCGGTGGGCGCCCAGAACGCCTGCATGGCGTCGTTGGCGCCGATGGCGACGGTGATCAGGCGGGTGTTGCCGTTGACGTGGCCGTTCTGGATGGCGGTCTCGACGTAGCCGGCCAGCGTCTTCGGGGTGGTGGGCACGTAGGCGACGGTGCCGTTGCAGGAGTAGTCGTGCAGGTGCATGCCCAGCTGGTGGGCGACGTTGTGGCCGACGTTGGTGGTGGACACGGGGCAGACGGCGCCGGGGCGGCCGGTGCCGTTGGCCTGGTCGGTGGCGCCGGGGTTGGCCACGAAGGAGTCGCCGAAGGCCACGTATTCGCCGTTGGGGTTGGCCGTCGCGGCGTTGCCCGCGAGGAGGGTGCCGCCGGCGGTGAGCAGGGCGGCGGCGGTGGCCAGGATGCGGCGGGTCGTGGTCGTCTTCATGCGGGTCCTCTTCGTTCGGGTCGTGCGGGCGCGTCGCGCGAGTGCTTTACGACGCCGCTGCGCACCCCGTCCGGCGGGGCCTTGGCGTCACGGCGTCGTTATCTTCGCGTTATCAAACACGTTTTGCCGAATGAAGTCAATATTGCGCCGGGGATCGTGCCGGGGATGCTGGCCGGGGATGCTGGCCGGGATGCTGGCCCGGGATTCGTGTCGCCCGGAATATCGGAGTGGCCCGCCTCAGCCCAGAAAGGTCGACCGCAGCGCGCCGACGACGCCGTCGGCCAGGCCCTCGCCCGACCGCAGCTCGACGTCGTCCTCGGCGAACGGGCCCTTCTCCGCCAGCTCCGCTTCCGTGGGGCGGGGCTGGATCAGGGTGAGGGAGGGGCCGTCGTCAAGCACGCCCGTGAACAGCCGGGCCTGCCGCGCGGCGCCCGCCCCCGCCGACGCGCGGATCTCGTCGAGGCTCAGGCCCTCCACCGCATCGGCGTCCTCCGGCGCGACGATGAGGATCTCCTGCGCCAGCACCGCGCCGATGACGCCCTCGGGCCACGAGGTGCGCGCGATGAAGTCGGACAGCTCGGGGGACCCGCCGTCGATGCCGTCGGGGAGTTCCTCCTGCACGACGACGGTCAGCGGGGACTCGTCGAGCAGCTCCGGGTCCAGCGCATCGGCGACGAGTTCCGTGGGCACCAGCGCGAACAGCGTCGGCGCGGCGTCCCAGCCCTCGGCGTGGACGAAGTCGACGGCCTCGCGGACGGCGCGGTTGAGGGCCTGCGGGGTGAGGGCACGTGGTTCGGGCATGGGTGACGACCTTTCACTCGATTCACCGAAAACCAGGGGCGGCGGCGTGCCCCCGGGGGTTTTTCAATAGAGTAGGGGAGACCGCACAACCCGTAACGACTAGGAGACCCCTTGTCCACCAGCGCGACCCGGCCGGGCCGCACGGGCATGCCGAGACCGGGGTGGCTCGCCACCACGGTGATGATCCTCGCGATCCTTGCTTTGCTCGTTCCCGTCATCGTCAACGTTTACGTCGATTTCCAGTGGTTCGGGGAGGTGGGCTTCCGCGGCGTCTTCGCCAAAACGTGGGTGACCAGGGTCATCCTGTTCTTCCTCATTGGTGCGCTGGTCGGTGCGATCGTGTTCCTGTCCATGTGGCTGGCCTGGCGCCATCGGCCCCATGACGCGGGTCCGCTCGACCCGCAGAGCCCGCAGGCGATCTACCGCCGCATGGTGGAGTCCTCGCACAAGCCGGTGCTCATCGGCATCCCGCTGGTGTTCGCGCTGTTCGCGGGCCTGGTCGGCCAGGCCGGCTGGCGCACCGTGCAGCTGTACCTCAACGGCGAGAGCTTCGGCCAGACCGACCCGCAGTTCCAGAAGGACCTGGGGTTCTACGCCTTCGATCTGCCGTTCTGGCGGTTCCTGGTGGACACCGCCATCTTGGCGATCATCGTGGCGTTCCTGCTGTCGCTGGTGACGCACTACATGCTCGGCGGCATCCGCGCGGGCAACCCGACGACGGGCGAGAAGACCCGCGTCTCCGGTGCCGCGCGCGCCCAGCTGGCGTCGTGGGCCGGCGTGTTCATGCTGCTCAAGGCCGCCGCGTACTGGCTGGACCGCTACGACATGCTGGGCAACCGCCAGCAGACGTTCACCGGCGGCTCCTACACCGACATCAACGCCCTGCTGCCGGCGAAGATCGTGCTGCTGGTCATCTCGATCGTCGTGGCGGCGGCGTTCTTCGCGTCCATCTTCCTGCGCAACCTGGCCATCCCGGCGATGGCGACCGTGCTCATGCTGGTCTCCGCGGGCATCATCGGCGTGGCCTGGCCGCTGGTCGTCGAGCAGTTCTCCGTGTCCCCGAACCGTGCGGCGAAGGAGCGGGAGTACATCGCCCGCAACATCGAGTCGACGCGCTACCACTACGGGCTGACCGACGACAACGTGTCCGTCGAGCGCGACTGGGGAGTACCGGGCGATGAGGAGGAGGACGCCGCCTCGCAGGAGGAGGGCGCCGAGTCCATCGCCCAGGACACCAACACCCTGGCCAACATCCGCATCCTCGACCCCGAGGTGCTGTCGCCGACGTTCACGCAGCAGCGCCAGCTGAAGAACTTCTACGGCTTCCCGGAGTCGCTGTCGATCGACCGCTACGAGGTCAACGGCGAGATGCGCGACTTCGTCGTCGCCGCCCGCGAGCTGAACCCGCAGACCCTGCAGGGCAACCAGCAGGACTGGATCAACCGCCACACCGTCTACACCCACGGCAACGGCTTCGTCGCCGCGCCGGCCAACCGGGTCGACGAGGTCGCGGCGGAGGCGGGCTCGTCGCGCGGCGGTTACCCGCTGTACACGGTGGCCGACCTGTTCGAGTCCGAGGACCCGAACGGCATGAACCTGGAGCTGGAGCAGCCGCGCATCTACTACGGCCCGGTCATCGCGGACTCCGATGCGGACTACGCCATCGTCGGCGGTTCCGGCGACGGCACGGACTTCGAGTACGACGCCGACGGCCGCAACTTCACCTACGACGGCTCGGGCGGCGTGAGCGTGGGCAACATCTTCGAGCGCCTGGTCTTCGCCACCCGCTACCAGGAGGTCAACATCCTCCTGTCGGATCGCGTCGGCCCGGAGTCGAAGATCATCTACGAGCGTGACCCGCGCGAGCGCGTGCAGAAGGTCGCCCCGTGGCTGACCACCGACACCCGCACGTACCCGGCGGTCATCGACGGCCGCATCAAGTGGATCGTCGACGGCTACACCACCCTGGCGCAGATGCCGTACTCGGAGCGCACGAGCCTGCAGGAGGCGACGCAGGATTCGCTGAACCCGGACGGCACGTCGCGCCCGCTGCCCAACAGCGAGGTCAGCTACATCCGCAACTCCGTCAAGGCGACGGTCGACGCGTACGACGGCACCGTCGAGCTCTTCGAGTACGACGAGAACGACCCGGTGCTCAAGGCGTGGCGCGGCGTCTTCCCGGACGTGATCAAGCCGAAGTCGGAGATCTCCGACGCCCTGCAGGAGCACCTGCGCTACCCGGAGGACCTGTTCAAGGTCCAGCGCGAGCTGATGGCCCGCTACCATGTCTCCGACCCGGGCATCTTCTTCACCAACGATGCCTTCTGGTCGGTGCCGAATGACCCGACCGCCCCGGAGGACCAGGGCCTGTCGCAGCCGCCGTACTACGTGGTGGCCGCGGACCCGGAGACGGGCGAGTCGAGCTTCCAGCTGATCTCCGCCTTCCGTGGCCTGGAGCGCGAGTTCCTGTCGGCGCACATGACGGTGTCGTCGGATCCGGAGACCTACGGGCGCATCACCATCCGCGCGCTGCCGACGAATACCCAGACGATGGGCCCGAAGCAGGCGCAGGACACGATGATGTCGGCCAACGAGGTCGCCCAGGACCGCACGCTGCTCGAGGGCTCCAACGTGGTGACCAACGGCAACCTGCTCACGCTGCCCGTCGGCGACGGCGAGATCCTCTACGTCGAGCCGGTGTACACGCAGCGCCAGGGCCAGGAGACGGCCTTCCCGAAGCTGCTGCGCATCCTGGTGTCCTACCGCGGCGAAGTCGGTTACGCGCCGACCGTGTCCGAGGCCCTGCGCCAGGTGGGCATCGATTCCAGCGACGTCGCGCGCGAGCGCGGCGAGGAGGATGCCGTCAACGGCGAGGGTGATCAGGAGGCCACCGAGGAGGGCGCGGCCGAAGAGACCAGCTCCGAGGCCCGTCCCGAGGCCGATCGCCAGGTCGACGTCGCCGCCCGCGATGAGGCCGCCGGCCGGATCGCCGACATCCTCGGCCGCCTGAAGACCGCCCAGGAAAACGGCGACTTCGCGGCCCAGGGCCAGGCGCTCGCCGATCTGGACAAGGCCGTGGCGGATTACCAGAAGGCCAACGGCCAGTAGCGGTAATCGCCTGCTTTGCGACGAGCCGGGCCGCACCAAGGGACCATCCCTTCCGGTGCGGCCCGGTTTTCGTCTGAGCGGTGGCCGTCGTCAAGCCCTCGCATCGCGCTGACCAGGGGATTGGCCAAGAGTTGAGTGCGGGTGTTAGTGTTACGTCTCGTTGGTCAGCGAGAGATTCTCTCGATTGATCGGCGCCCGCTGCGAGCGGCGTGATTATGGAATCATCTGGTTCCGTGTTACGGTGTACAAGCAGTCGACGCGGGGTGGAGCAGCTCGGTAGCTCGCTGGGCTCATAACCCAGAGGTCGTAGGTTCGAATCCTGCCCCCGCTACCACGTGAACGAAGGCCCCCGGCATTGTGCCGGGGGCCTTCGTCGTGCGCGGGGTCGTACGCTCGGTCGTGCGCGGGGCCGGCAGGTTCCGCGGATCCTGGATCCCGCCGGTCACCGCCGAAGGTCACCGCCGCTGGTCAGTGCAGGTATCAGTGCAGGTAGGTGCGGAACTCCTGCACGTCCGGGGCGTCGTCCTCGGTGGGAGAGGTTTCCGAGGAGCCCGAAGAGCCCGCGGCGTCAGAGGCGTCGGAGTCATCGGCGCAGTTGTCGGCGAGGGAACCGATGGATCCGACGGAGCCCAGGGAGCCGAGTGAGCCGAGCGAGCCACTGCCGATCGAGCCAATGGACCCCGCCCCCGAGGGCTGGCATTCCTCTCCCGGGGTCGCCGGCGGGATCCGCAGCTCCGAGTACAGCCCGGGATTGACCCTCTGATTCTGGGTGAGGTTGCCGCCTTCGTCGGGAAGCTTCATGGATTCGGAGACGACGACGGATTCGCCCGGCTCCAGCCGGATGCTCTCGAGGATGGTGTTGGACTCGATCTCGGGGCCGTAGGCGCCCTTGACCACGCCCTGGGTGTCCTCGGCGGTGTCCCAGCCGTCGCCCCAGAAGATGCGCTCGGTGCCTTGCTGGTCGCCGAGGTCGACCCGGTAGACGAAGAGGGCGTACTCGGACGTGGTCACGTCCTTGGTCCCGATGAGGAAGGTCCCGGCCTCCGTATCGGCGTTGCGCACGTGGAAGCTGCGGCTCATGCCGGCCCCGCCGGGAATCAAGCCTCCGGAGTAGCCGCCGACGACGCTCTGGTCGGTGCTCCAGGTTTCGCCGTCCGCGGAGTACTCCAATTCGCCGACGCGGTAGTCCTCGGTGGGGACCTCGTCGGCCGGAGCGGACGGAGCCGCCGGCGACAGCGATCCGATCGAGCCGGCGGGGAGCGGGGCGGCGCCGGCGGTGCCCGCGCCCATGGCGAGGGCGGCGCCGATGCCGACGGTCGCGGCGGCGATCTTCATGGTCGGGCGGCGGCGCGCGGAAGTCAGGATCGGGTACATGGTCCCTCCGGTGTTCGTCGGACGTGCGGCCGGGTGCCGCTGTCCGCGGTATCCAGAGTGTTCCATGGGGAACGGTCTTTTGCACGCACTCGGCATGGTCCGGAGGCGAAGTCCCGGAAACGGGTGACCACGCGCCGGGTCACGGTGGCCGTCATTGCGGTCGTCGCGAGTCGGCGAGGACCGTCGCCGCGGGGGTCCTCAAGGCAGCTTTACGACGACAAGAAGGCGTGCATGCACCGTTCCGCGATGGCGGTGATCGTCAGCGACGGGTTGACCATGCCGGTGCTGCCGGGCAGCAGGGATCCGTCGACGACCAGGAGCCCCGGGTAGCCGTGGACGCGTCCTTGGGCGTCGGCGGCGCCGGCGGCTCCGCCATGGGCCTTCGCCCCGTCCATCACCATGCCGCCGAGGAGGTGCCACGTGCAGGCGGTGCCGAAGTCGGCGGCCTGCGTCCACACCGGCACTCCGGCGTGGGGGAATCCGTGCCGATCGTGGGCGAGGTGCTTGAAGTGCAGTGCGGCGGCGCGGCCCTGGCGGTCGACGTCGGTGTCGGCGCGCGGATGCGGGTAGACGAGAGTCGCAGTACCGGTGGCCGGATCGGCGGTGATGCTGCCGCGCTGGGGCGTCAGCACCTGCAGCAGGTGCGTGGTGGTGAAGCCGCCCGCGATGTCGGGGATGGGCGCGCCCTCCCAGGACAGCGAATACGGGCCCAGCGGCCCTTCGTCGAAGGCCACGCCCACGCCGGGGCCACCCTGCCTCGAGCCGAAATCGCGCCGGTGGAGGGTCTGCCCGACGAGGAAGTCGCCGTTGGTGCCGACGTTTTCGCCGACCATCGGCGACAGCCGGGGCAAACGGCCGGCCGCCCGCATCGTCGCGAGCAGCGCCGTCGAATGAAATGAGCCGGCCGCCATGACGACGACGTCGGCCACGTCGCGGCGCCTGGCCAATTCGCGCCCGGTGTCGTCGATGAACTTCGACGTCACCTCCATTCGGCCGTCGGGAAGCTCGTCGATGCCGATGGCCTCCGTCATCGGCACCACCTCGACGTTGCCGGTGGCTTCGGCGCGGGCGAGGTAGGTCCGGTCGAGGGAGAGTTTCGCGCCGGAGTTGGTCCCGTACAGGTATTCGCCGACGGATACCGACGGCGGGCGGCGCCCGTCCAGCTCTTCCCGGACGCGATCCCAATCGATGGCGAAGTGGTGCCGGGTGGCTTCCAATCCGGCATCGGCCACCGTGTCCAGCCACGCCCGTGCGCCGCGCCATTCCGGGCGGGCCAGGAGATCATCGGGCAGGGGAGAGACGCCCGTTTCCGCCATCGCCAGCGGGTACCACGTGGAATCCATCTCGTCGTAGCTGATCGAGTCCGGATACAACTGCTCCCATTCGCGCCGCCGGGGCTGGATGGAAAACGTTCCGAAGGTCAGCGAGCCGCCGCCGACTCCGGCGCCGAAGACCGCGTCGGCGCCCTGGCCGTGAATGCGATCGACGAGGCCGGGGTAACGCTCGATGGGGGTGATGCGCGTGAGCTGATTGATGCTCGGATGGTCCGCGAACCATGCGACGCGCCGATCGGGCGCCATGAGCAGCGGGAACGCATCATCGCCGCCGTCGGTGTCCCATCGGCGACCGCGCTCGAGGACGGTGGTCCGGTATCCCGCCCGGCCCAGCCGCAGTGCCGCGACGCAGCCGCCGAATCCCGAACCGACGATGATGGCCGTTCGCGGCCGACTCGGGTCGCCGATGCCATTTCCGGGCCGGCCTCCGGAGGGATCCGGGATCCCGGGGGACGCGGAGGCCGAGGAGTTCAGGGCCGGGGCCATGGCGGAAGTGGCGGCGGCGGCCGCGGCCGCCCCGAGAAGGCGGCGCCGGCTGATCCGCCTGCGCTGTGCTGCATCATGTGAATCCGGCGACATTGGCGAAAAGTACCATCGAAGGACCCTTCTCCGCGAGAGGTTTCGCATATCACGTCACACCCGCAACTCCTGCAACATTGGCCCCAGATCCGGGCTGCGGGGTATGGTTGCCCCGTAATCCCGAACTGCGTGCCCGTGTCCGGTGAAATCACTGGCCAGGGCGCATTTTCGGGTAGGTGATGGATAGTGGATGGGGTGTGGGCGCGAACATGAGCGGCAAGCAGAGGGCACTGGCACGTCGATGGGGAACCCGCGTGGCCGTCGCCGCCTGCGCCGCAGTCGCATCGGCCGGGCTCGGCATGGTGCCGGCCACTGCCGCACCGGATGCCCGCGCTGCTGAAGAGGTGGTGTCGAGCGTCGTCAAGCATGACTATGCACTCGAGTATTCGGCGCTGGAGCTGGCCATGGAGCCGCATGCGGTGGCGGAGGACCCGGTGTCGAAGATCCTCGGCGCGACCTCCGGGCCGGTGCACAAGCGCGTCGATGGCGTGTGGTTCTCGTCGCCGACCGCGCCGCCGGAGGCCGACCGATTGGCGGAGCAGGGCAAGGCGCTCGTCGGGCCGGGCACGCCGATCCTCGTCGGCGACGGCGGGGCGCGCAACGCGTGCACGCTGACGGCCGCCGGTCGCGACGCCGCGGGCAACCTCATCGGCATGACCGCCGGGCACTGCGGCGGGCCGGGCGCGCCGGTGCGGTCGATGGATGCGACGGAAGCCGGCGTCATCGGCACGGTCCAGCGCGTCGACGCCAGCTTCGACTACGCCGTGCTGGTGTTGAACGGCAAGGCGGTGCCCACCTCCACCTACGGCGACACCCGCGTCGCGTCGGTCGGGCAGCTGCCGAAGGCGGGGGAGATGGCGTGCAAGCAGGGCGTCGCCACCGGTCGCACGTGCGGCCCGACGTGGCTGCAGGGCGCTCCGGGTTCTGCGGCCGAGCCGCACGTGTCCACCCAGATCTGCGCCGCGCCGGGCGATTCGGGGGCGCCGGTGTTCGTCGGCGACCGCCTGGTCGCCATGGTCAAGGGCTCCAATTCCGCCCCGGCGTGCGTCACCCCGTGGCAGGGGCCGGTGTTCGCGCCGACGATCGTCACCTCGGTGCAGGCGCAGATCGACGACATGAACCTCCATGGCGGCCCCGGCGGCGGCTTCCGCCTGGCGTAGGGGAGGGCGCGCCTACCTGGATCGCGCCCGCTTCGCTCCCGCCTACCGCACCCGCGCCTTCGCGGCGACGAGCAGCAGGGCGGCGCGGTCGACCTCGCCGTTCTTGATTTCCCGATTGAGCTTGTGCAGCACCACCGGGCAGCGCAGGCAGCGGGTGCCGGACTTGCAGCACTTCTTCTTCGGCGTCATCCCCGCGAGCTTGAACGGGTCCTTGCCGGCGAGCTTCTTCGCGGCCTTCGCCTCGGCCTTCGAGCATGCGGGCAGGCGAAGCGCGGTCGCGGTGGCCTTCGCCGCGTCCTTCTTCTTCGCCTTCTTCTTGGTCTTGCCGCCCTTGCCGTTCTTGGCCATGGTCCGCATGTCCTTCCCGCCGTGAACTTTCGCGGATCAGGTTAGCGTCACCTCATGCACGGTGGGTAGCCGTGGGTGGTTAACGGGTGTAGCGCGGAGGGGCTGGGCGCGGGGCGTCGCAAAGCAATTGCTTGACGACGCCCACCGCCCACCTACTTCAGGTACTCCAGCACAGCGTCGTGCAGCAGTCCGTTCGTGGCGATGGCGTCGCCGCCGTGCGGCCCGTCCTCGCCGGCCAGCGACGTGAACCGGCCACCGGCCTCGGCGACCAGCACCGCCAGCGGCGCCAAGTCCCACAGGGACACCTCCGGCTCGGCGGCGACGTCGACGGCGCCCTCGGCGACCAGGCAGTAGGAGAAGAAATCGCCGTAGCCGCGCAGGCGCCAGGCGTCGTCGGTGAGCGCGAGCAGCTGGTCGCGCAGGCCGCGGTCGCGCCAGCCGGTCAGGGAGGAAATGGCCACCGAGCTGTCGGCGACATCGGCGACGCGTGAGACGGTGATGCGCTCCGGGGCGGGGGCGCCGACGACCTCGCCGGGCGCCTCCGACGTCGCGGGGGAGCCCAGCGCCGCCGACCGCCACGCGCCGCCGTCCTTCGACGCCCACCAGCGGCGGCCCAGCGCCGGCGCCGACACGACGCCGACGACCGGTACGCCATCGACGAGCAGCGCGATGAGCGTCGCCCACACCGGCACGCCGCGCACGAAATTCTTCGTCCCGTCGATCGGGTCGATCACCCACTGGCGGCCCTCGAACGCCGCGTCCCCGCCGAACTCCTCGCCGAGGACGCCGTCATCGGGACGCTCGGCGGCGAGCATGGCCCGCAGCTCCCGCTCGCAGGCCAGGTCGGCGTCGGACACCGGCGTCAGATCCGGCTTCGACTCGACGTCGAGGTCGGCGGCGCCGAAGCGCGGCATGGTCACCGCGTCGGCGAGGTCGGCGAGCCCGTGGGCGAGGGCGAGGTCATCGGCGTAGGCGCTCATGAGGGGTAGTCTAGACCGGCCCGACCGGAAGGCCCCGCATGCTCCACGCCCTGACCTACGCGTTCATCGACTCGATCAACGTCCTGCTGATCGCGGTCGTCGTCGCGCTGGGCCTCATGCTCCCCGCCGGCCGCTACCGCCGCATCACGCCGCTGCTCATCCTCGGCGATTGGCTGGGCGTGGCCGTGCTGGCGCTGGGCGTGCTGGTGGTCTTCGATGGGCTCGGCGACCAGATCAAGGCGCTGGTCGAGTCGCCGCTGTTCGGCGTGCTGCTCATCCTCACCGGCCTCGCGTCGGCGGTGATGACGTGGCGCGGCGGCGATTCTTCCGCCCTGGTGTCCAAGATCCTCGGGCCGTTGCGCACGCCGTCGCTGATGACCGTGGCCACCGGTTTCGTCCTCGGCGCGATCCAGTCGGTGACGTCGGGGCCGTTCTTCCTGGGTCTGGCGGTGCTGTCCGCGGGCGGCTTGCCCACCGTCGAGAGGTATTTGGGGCTGATCCTTTACGCGTCGGTGGCGCTGAGCTTGCCGACGGTCGTCGCCGTCGCCGTCGGCCTCGTCCGCCTCAACCCGACGTCGTGGTTGGGCGTTCTCTTCCAGCGGGCCCGCGACAACCGCGAGGCTTTCTCGCGCGGCGCGGGCTACCTGGTGTCGGTGCTGCTCATCGTCATCGGCCTGCTGCACTTCTAGCTTCCGCGCCCGCTCGCTCAACCGGCGGCTACTTCTGCAGCGTGGCCTTCAGCTCGGCGACGACGGAGGCCGGGCCCGCGATGCGCCAGCCGTCGACGAACTCCGTCGCGCCGCCCGCGCCGGCGACCAGGGCAATGCCCGGCAGCCAATCCCACGACGCCACCGAATGCTGGTACCACGCGCCGACGCGGCCTTCCGCGACCCCGGCCAAATCCACGGACGCCGACCCGAGGATCCGCCACGTGGCGAACTTCTCGGCGGCGGCGAGCCACGGTGAAAGGAGGGAGTCGTCGCCAAGCCAGCCCGGATGCAGGTACGTGCCCACGCTCAGCGACGCGGCGTCGGCGTCGGAGAGGCGGGGGAGCTCGACGATGCCGCGATCATCGGTGCGGGTGGTGGGCAAATCGGGGCCGCCGACCCACGTCACGTTGCCCACGGTGCGGTGGACGGCGCCGAGGATGATGCGGTCCGGGGCGTCGGGCGAACCCTCCACCAGCGCGATCGCCGAGCACCAGTAGTCGGAGCCGGAGGTGAAGTTGTACGTGCCGTCGACGGGATCGATGACCCACGTGCGGCCGGAGGTGCCCTCCTTCGCCGAGCCCTCCTCGCCGAGGATGCCGTCGTCGGGGCGCAGGCGGGCGAGCTCGGAGACGACGAGCTCCTCGGCGGCGCGGTCGGCGGCGGTGACGACGTCGGAGATGGACGTCTTGAACTCGGTCTCCAGTCCCTCGGCGCGCATCCGCGCCGCCAGTTCCGCGGCGCGGGCGACGACGCGGGCGGCCAGCGCCGCATCGTCCAGGGAGGTGTCGGGGGAGTCGGTCGCAGTGGTCATCGCGTCATCCGTCATGGCCCCCATTGTGCACGCGGCGGCGCCCGGCGCTCGTCGGCGGTGCCCGAAATCGCCGGGGCCCCGTTCGCTACAGTGGAGCGCGTGAATCCCGACGTGACCGCTGACCTCACCGACCTCGACGCGACGTTGACCACCATTGAAAAGGTGGTCGACCCCGCGGAGCTGTCCGATCGGGTCCGCGAGCTGGAGGCGCAGGCCGCCGATCCGTCGCTGTGGGACGACCAGGACCATGCGCAGCAGGTGACGTCGCAGCTGTCGCAGGTGCAGGCGAAGCTGAAGAAGGTCACGGCGCTGCGCGGGCGCCTCGACGACCTGCCGGTGATGTACGAGCTCGCCGACGAGGAGGAGGGCGACGCCGCCGCCGAGGCCGCGGAGCTGGCCGACGCCGAGCGCGCCGACCTGCGCGCCGACATCGAATCGCTCGAGGTCACGACCATGCTGTCGGGCGAGTACGACTCCCGCGAGGCCGTGATCAACATCCGCGCCGGCGCCGGCGGCATCGACGCGGCGGACTTCGCCGAGATGCTCATGCGCATGTACACGCGCTGGGCGGAGAAGGCCGGCCACAAGGTCGACGTCTACGACATCTCCTATGCGGAGGAGGCCGGCATCAAGTCGTCGACGTTCGTCGTCCACGGCGAGTACATGTACGGCCAGATGTCGGTGGAGCAGGGCACGCATCGCCTGGTGCGCATTTCGCCGTTCGACAACCAGGGCCGCCGCCAGACGTCCTTCGCGGAGGTCGAGGTTCTGCCCGTGGTGGAGACCACCGACCACATCGACATCCCGGACAACGAGGTCCGCGTCGACGTCTACCGTTCCTCGGGCCCGGGCGGCCAGTCGGTCAACACGACCGACTCGGCGGTGCGCCTGACGCACGTGCCCACGGGCATCGTGGTGACCTGCCAGAACGAGAAGTCGCAGATCCAGAACAAGGCCTCGGCCATGCGCGTCCTCCAGGCGAAGCTGCTGGAGCGCAAGCGCCAGGAGGAGCAGGCGGAGATGGATGCCCTCGGCGCCGGCGGCAATGCGTCGTGGGGCAACCAGATGCGCTCCTACGTCCTGCACCCGTACCAGATGGTCAAGGATCTGCGGACGAATCACGAGGTCAACAACCCGTCGGCGGTTCTCGACGGCGACATCGACGGCTTCCTCGAGGCCGGCATCCGCTGGCGCATGGACACCGAGAACCCCGACAACGCCGACAGCGCGGGGTAGTCCGGCTGGCCCGGGTGGGCTGTTTTTCCGGCTGCTTTACGACGTCCCGGCGCGCGCCCCGGAGAATTCTCCAACATGAAAGGACTCTCATCGGGGTTTCATGCACCGGTCATGCACGGCGTTCATGCTTGAGTCATGGACATGATGAAGAAGCTGCTGCCACTGGCCGGCGTCATCGCCGTGCCGGTGCTGTTGGCGGTGGCGGGCGGGGCGCTGACCTCCGACGACACCCCGCCGAACGTGTCGGGGGAGCCCGCGGTCACCGATCGTGAGCTGCCGCGGGCGCCGATGCCGGGCGACGCTGGCAACACCGACGACGCTGATAACCCTGATGACTCGGGTGACTCCCGCGAGGCCGGAAACTCCGACGGCGACAACTCCAACGGCGCTGACGGTGGTGCCGGTGGTTCGGGCAGCGGCAAAGGCGCGGGTGGTGCCGGCGCCGGCGGCTCCGGGTCCGGCGCTGCAGGCGGCTCCGGCGGTCGCGCCCCGGCCCCAGCTCCCGCGCAGCCGGCCCCCAACCTCAACTACCAGCCCGCGCCGAATTACGGCGACGACTGGGACGACGACGATTGGGATGACGACTACGATGACGACTGGGACGACGACTGATGGCGGGGGAGAAGCGCGGCGCCCGGGGCGTCGTCAAGCAGAAGGACCGTGAGCCCCGCGAACCTCGCGAGTCCCGCGAGCCCGCGACCACCGGCGGTGCGGAGCCGCTGGTGGGGTCGAAGTTCTCGGCGCGGTGGCGGATCGTCATGTGGATCATGGTGCTGCTGGGCATCGTGCTGTTCACGATCATCCTGACCACCCGGACGATCATGCTCGCCGACGTCGAGGCCTCCGCCAACGCGCAGGTCGAGCAGGAGGCCGAGGAGTTCCGGCGCTTCGCCGTGGAGGGCATCGACCCGGCCACGGGCGAGCCGTTCGACACGTCGACGCGCCTGTTCGAGGTGTTCCTGTCGCGGCAGATCCCCGAAAACGACGAGATCATCGCCGGTGTCGTCGACGACCGCGTCATGCAGATCGAGCGCGGCACCGGGCCCGAGGGCATGGCCGGCGATGGGCCGATGTCCGGCGGCGAGCTGCTGCGCGCGGTCCGCGAGACCGACGCCGCCTCCGGCATTCTCGAATCCGACGAGCACGGCCGCGTCCACTGGGGCCGCGTGGCGCTGACCGGCGGAGCGGACGCGGATCACCTCGTCGTCGCGGCGTTCACCGCCGGCGCGCGGGAGGGCGTCCACCACCAGGTCCGCGTGATCTCGATGGTGGCCGTCGGCGGGTTGCTGCTGACGCTGCTCATCGCGTGGCTCGTCGCCGGGCAGATCCTGGCGCCCGTGCGCGAAGTCCGCCGCGTCGCCGCCCGCATCCAGGACACCGACCTGTCGCAGCGCGTGCCGGTCACCGGGCGCGACGACATCGCCGAACTGGCGCTGACGTTCAACGGGATGCTCGACCGCCTGGAGACCTCCTACGCCACCCAGCGCCGCTTCATCGACGACGCCGGCCACGAGCTGCGCACCCCGATCACCGTCATCCGCGGCCAGCTCGAGCTGCTCGAGGGCGCGTCCGGCGAGGAGCGCGAGCGGTCCATCCGCCTGGCCACCACGGAGCTCGACCGCATGTCGCGCATCGTCTCCGAGCTGCTGACGCTGGCCCGGGCGGAGCGCTCCGACTTCGTCGTGCCGGAGCCCACCGACGTCGCCGACCTGACGCTGGACCTCGAGTCGAAAGCGCAGGCCCTCGGCGACCGCGAGTGGCTGGTCGAGGAGATCGCCGAGACCACCGCCGCCATCGATCCCGAGCGGATCATGCAGGCGATGCTCCAGATCGCCTCCAACGCCGTCGACCACACCGAGGAGGGCTCGGCGATCCGCATCGGCAGCCGCGTCACCGGTTCCGGCGACCGCCGCCTGCTGCGCCTGTGGATCACCGACTCCGGCCCGGGGTTGTCGTCCTACGACGCCCGCCACGTCTTCGACCGCTTCTCCCGCGGCTCGGCGGGCTCGAAGCGCAACAAGGGCGGCGCCGGCCTGGGGCTGTCCATTGTCAAGGCCATCGCCGACGCCCACCGCGGCTCGGCGTGGGTGACGTCGGCGGAAGGGGAGGGGGCCACCTTCGGCCTCGAACTCCCGGCGGGTCCCGAGCCCGCGCCGCGTGACGACGATGCCGGCGCCGCCAATGCCACGGCCGCCACCGAAACCTGGGGCGTGGACCCGGAGACATGGGGTCCCGCGCCGGAACCCGACGAAACGGGCGGACGGGACGTCGCAAAGCACGACGACGCCAACCCACCGACCAACCCGTTCCCGCCGATCGACCCGGGCACCGCAGCCCGCACCGCCAACCCGAAGGAGACGCCATGAGCCGCATCCTCGTCGCAGAAGACGACCGGGGCATCGCCGATTTCATCTGCCGCGGCCTGCGCGACGCCGGCTACGCCACCGACGTCGCCGAAGACGGCCTGACCGCCTACGAACTCGCCCGCGGCGGCGAATACGACCTGGTCGTGCTGGATCTGGGGCTGCCGATCATCGACGGCCGCGTGGTGCTCACCCGCCTGCGACAGTCGGGCGTGACGGTGCCGGTCATCGTGCTCACCGCCCGCGATGGGGTGGAGGACACCGTCGGCAGCCTGGAAGACGGCGCCAACGACCACATGACCAAGCCGTTCCAATTCGCCGAGCTGCTCGCCCGCGTGCGGCTGCGCCTGACCGACGACGCCGCCGGCGACGCATCGGGGCGCATCGCCCACGGCGACCTGGTGCTCGACCCCCGGACCCAGCGCGTGCAGGTCGACGGAAAGTGGGTCGACCTATCGCGCCGCGAGATGGGGCTGCTGGAGGTGTTCCTGCGCCACCCGGGCCAGATCCTGTCGCGCGCCCAGCTGCTCGGCCGGGTGTGGGGCCTGGACTTCGACCCGGCGTCCAACGTCGTCGACGTCTACGTCCGCGCGCTGCGGCGCAAGATCGGCGCGCACCGCGTGGAGACCATCCGCGGATCGGGGTACCGCCTGCCATGACGAACGCCACCAACCGGCCGTGCACGAGCACCGCCGGCGAGTCCCGCGCACCCGAAAACGGGTCGACGACCTTCGCGACGACCCCGCCCGAGCGCCCCATGCCCGCCGTCACCGACATCGACCCCGACGAGCCGCGCGGCGTCGGCGTGCGCGAATGGTTCCGTGCCCTGCCCGGGCCGCTGCACACTGCGACGCGGCCGACGGCGGCGATCACGGCGCTGGTTTTCGCCGCGGGTATCGCGGTGCTTCCCGACGGCACCCCGTTCCACGCCACCGTGACCCTCGCCGTGTTCGCGGCCGCCGTGTGGCTGTGGTCGTTCACCTCCATCGGCGACACGTACATCGCGCTCGGCGCGGCCGTGACCCTGGTGATCATCGGCGTCATCGACGCCGGCGCCGTCTTCGACGCGCTCGGGGAGGACACGACGTGGCTGCTCATCGGCGCCTTCGTCATCTCCGGCGCCGTCGCCGCATCGGGCCTGGGCGTGCGCGCCGCCGTCCACTTGGCCGCCGGGTGCCGCACGCCGCGCGGGCTGGTGCACCTGCTCACGCTCGCCGTCGTGGCCACCGCGTTCGCCATTCCTGCGACCTCCGGGCGCGCGGCGCTGGTGCTGCCGGTGTTCATCGCACTGGCCATCGCGCTGGGCCCGGCGCGCCGCTGGCTCGTCGTGGTGCTCAGCCTGGCGCTGCCGACGGTGATCCTGCTGTCGGCCGTAGGCTCCTACATCGGCGCCGGCGCGCACCTGATCACCGACCAGATCCTCGACCGCGCCGGGCTGGGCACCATCGGCTACACCGGCTGGCTGCTCGTGGGCATGCCGCTGGCGCTGGCGTCGTCGCACCTGGCCGCCGAGATCGTGCTGCTCACCGGCTCGACCCGCGATCAGCGCCGCGAGCGCCTGGACCTGTCCATCGCCGACCTCGCCGCCGGCGTGCCGGGCAACGCACCGGTCACCGGACCGCTGACCATTCACGAATCCCGCTCGGCGATCGTCCTGGTCGCCGTCGTGTGCCTGTGGAGCACCGATGAGCTCCACGGCGTGCACCCGGCCATCGTCGCGCTGCTCGGTGCGCTGGTGATCACCCTGCCGTCGTGGGGCCCGCTCGGGTTCGGCGCCGCATTGAAGAAGGTGCCGTGGTCGCTGCTGCTGTTCATGGCCGCCACGCTCGCGCTGGGCGGGGCGCTCATCGATTCCGGTGCGGCGCAGCTGCTCACGGATCTGCTGGCCTCGGCCGCCCCGGGCGGGTCGGCGGCGGCCCCGGCGTTCCTCGTCGGCATCATCGTCGTCTCGGCCGCGGCGCACCTGATCATCCAGTCCCGCTCCGCCCGGTCGACGGTGCTGGTGCCCATCGTCATCGCTCTGGCCCCGGCCGCCGGCGCCGATCCCGTCATCGCCGCCTTCGCGTCGACGGCAGCGGCGGGTTTTTGCCACACCATGAATTCCTCGGCCAAGCCCATGGCCATGTTCGCCACCGTCCCCGCCGAGCAGGGCATCCCCGTTTTCGACGACGCGTTCCGCCTGCGCAGCGCCGCCCTCATCGTGCTGCCGACCATCGCCATGATCGCCGCGTTCGCGCTGGTCATCTGGCCCGCCATGGGGCTCGGAGCGGGGTAGGGGCGGCGGCGCCGGGCCGTCGCAAAGCAAACCGCGCACGCACAACCAACCAAGCCAGTACCAACCAAGCCATCAACGATAACCCAGGAGAAAAGCCATGACCATGTTCATTCCGCAGCGAGTCCTCGTCGCTCCGTCCGGATTCAAGGAGAGCCTGTCGGCGGTCGAGGCCGCCGAGGCCATCGCCGGGGGCATCCGGCGCGAGCTGCCGGGCGTGCGCGTCGACATTTATCCCGTGCCTGACGGCGGCGAGGGCACCGTGGACATCATCGCCGCGCGCACGGGGGCGCAGCGCCGCACCACGCGCGTGACCGGCCCGGTGGGCCAGCCCGTGTTCGCCGAATGGGCGATCGTCGACGACGGGTCGGGGGAAGGCAGTCCGGTGCGCACGGCGGTGCTGGAGATGGCGTCGGCCGGTGGCCTGCGTCTGGTGCCCTCCGATCTACGTGATCCGGGCGCGACGACGACCCGCGGCGTCGGCGAGCTCATCGCCGCCGCGCTCGACGAGGGCGTCGACCGCATCGTCGTCGGCTGCGGCGACTCCGGGACGTGCGACGGTGGCGCGGGGGCGCTGTCGGCGCTGGGCGTGCGGATCCTCGACCAGGACGGCGAGATCGTCGCCGACGGCGGCGGCAATCTCATCGACGCCGTGGCCATCGACGCCTCCGGCCTGCATCCGGGGCTGGCGTCGACGCCGATCACCCTGGCGTGCAACATGCACAACGTGCTCACCGGGCCGCGCGGCGTCGCCCGCGTTTTCGGCCCGCAGAAGGGCGCGACGCCCGAGCGCGTCGACGAGCTCGACGCGGCGATGACCTCGTGGGCCCGCCTGCTCGAGGGCGCCTTCGCCCCGCCGGTCGACGTCGCCCGCGGCCCGGGTTCGGGAGCCTCCGGAGGGCTCGGTGCGGGGCTGGCGGCCATCGGCGCGGTGCCGCGGTCGCGGTTCGACGTCCTGCTCGACGACTCCGGCCTCGGCGGCCTGGGCTCCGGCGACATCGACGCGCTCATCGACTCCGCGGACCTCGTGGTCACCGCCGAGGGCGCCATCGACTTCCAGACCCCCAACGGCAAGGTCCCCGCCGAAATCGCCCGCCGCGCCCAGCGCGGGGGAGCGCCGGTGCTCGCGCTGGCCGGCTCGCTCGGCCACGGCGCCCCGCAGGTCCACGACTGCGGCATCGGCGCCATCGCCTCCATCATGACCGTGCCCATGGCACTGGAGGATGCGGTCCGCGACGGGCGGGCATTGCTTTCCGACGCCGCCGCCCGATCCATCCGCCTGCTCCTGCTCGGTGCGGCGGTGGCGTCGAGGAGCGAGGAGCGCTTCCGGGAAGGCCTCGCGTCGGCGTAGGTCAGGGGGCCACGCCCCCTCGCTAACCCACCTTGAATGTCTTAACCCACCCGCTATGACGGGTGGGTTAAGACATTCAAGGTGGGTAAACGGCCTCGGCGACGATTCGGCCGGAGTACGTGCCGCAACTCATGTGACACGTGGTGCGCACGGCAACTAGGGTGATGGCCGTGATCACTTTCGACCGGGTTACCAAAACCTACGCAACCTCCACCCGGCCGGCACTGGACAACGTGTCGGCCGAGATCGGCAAGGGCGAATTCGTCTTCCTCATCGGGCCATCGGGCTCCGGCAAGTCGACGTTCCTGCGCCTGATGGTGCGCGAGGAAGCACCGGACTCGGGAACGCTGAACATCAATGGCAACGACGTCGCAAAGCTGTCGAACAGGCAGGTGCCCAAGCACCGCCAGAAGATCGGCTACGTCTTCCAGGACTTCCGCCTGCTGCCGAAGAAGAACGTGTTCGACAACGTCGCGTTCGCGCTGCAGGTCATCGGCAAGAGCCGCGACAAGATCGACAAGGCCGTGCCCGAGACCCTCGAAATGGTCGGCCTCGAGGGCAAGGCCAACCGCATGCCGCACGAGCTGTCCGGCGGCGAGCAGCAGCGCGTGGCCATCGCCCGCGCCTTCGTCAACCGCCCGCTGATCCTGCTCGCCGACGAGCCCACCGGCAACCTCGACCCCGACACCTCGGGCGAGATCATGCTGCTGCTCGACCGCATCAATCGCCTGGGCACCACCGTCGTGATGTCCACCCACGACAACGAGTCCGTCGACGCCATGCGCCGCCGCGTGCTCGAACTGGACAACGGCAAGCTCGTCCGCGACGACGCCACGGGCGTCTACGGTCTGGGCCGCTAGGGCCATCCGGGAACGACGACAGAGAACCAAGGACGCAGGTAAAAAGCGATGAAAACCCGCTTCGTGCTCGGGGAAGCCCTCTCCGGATTGACCAAGAACGTCACCATGACGGTGGCGATGATCATCACCACCGCCATTTCGCTGGCCCTGCTGGCATCGGGCCTGCTGGTCACCGGCATGACCAACGACACCAAGGACCTCTACCTCGACCGCGTGGAGGTGCTCATCGAACTCGACGAGGCCATCTCCGCCGACGACGAGACCTGCGCCTCCGACGGCTGCGTCGAGGTCCGCGAAACCCTCGAGGCCGAAGACGGCGTCGAGCAGGTCACCTACCGCAACCGCCAGCAGAACTACGAGCACTTCGTGGCGCTGTTCGAGGACACCGACCCGGCGCTGGTGGCCAACGCCACCCCCGAGTCGCTGCCCGCCGTGCTGCTGGTGCGCCTGGAGGACCCGACCGACGTGTCGCCGCTCGATCCCGTGCGCGACATGGAGCAGGTCGCCCACGTCACCGACCAGCGCGACGACATCGGCAACGCCGCGTCCAACCTCGATTCGATCCGCAATGCGACGTTCCTCATCGCGGGCATCCAGGCGCTGGCGGCGATCTTCCTCATCGCCAACATGGTGCAGATCGCCGCGTACTCGCGCCGCACCGAGGTCGAGATCATGCGCATGGTCGGCGCGACCCGCTGGTTCACCCAGGCGCCGTTCGTGCTCGAGGCCGTCATCGCCGCGCTCATCGGCGGCGTCCTGGCCATCGCCGGCCTGTTCGCCGGCAAGGCCGCCGTCATCGATCCGGCGATGAAGGGCCTCTACCAGGCGCAGCTCGTCGCCCCGGTGACGGCGACGGACATTTGGCTGGTCGCGCCCATCGTCATCGTCGTCGGTGCGCTATTCGCCGGCATCACCGCCCAGCTGACGCTGCGGTTCTACTCGCGCAAGTAGCGCGGGCGAATCTCACACCTCAGGAAATTCTTGGGCACCGGTCATGACGGGTAAACTGCGTGTCATGACCAACGACGACGTGCAGCGCCCGCCGAAGCTCAAGAAGAACGCCTACGAGAAGGAGCTCAAGCGCCTGCAGGCCGAGCTCGTCGAGATGCAGCAGTGGGTCGTCGAGACCGGCGCGCGCGTCGTGGTCGTGATGGAGGGCCGCGACGCCGCGGGCAAGGGCTCCGCCATCAAGCGCATCACCCAGTACCTGAATCCCCGCACCTGCCGCATCGAGGCGCTGCCGGCGCCGACGTCGCGCGAGTCGGGCCAGTGGTACTTCCAGCGGTACGTGGAGAAGCTGCCGACCGCCGGCGAGATCGTCATCTTCGACCGCTCCTGGTACAACCGCGCGGGCGTCGAGCGCGTCATGGGCTTCTGCACCTCGCAGGAGTACCGCCGCTTCCTGCACCAGGCCCCCATCTTCGAGCGCCTGCTCGTGGAGGACGGGATCATGCTGCGCAAGTACTGGTTCTCCGTCTCGGACGAGGAGCAGGTCAAGCGTTTCGAGTCGCGCCGCGAGGATCCGCTGCGCCGCTGGAAGCTCTCGCCGATGGACCTGGAGTCGATCACCCGCTGGGAGGACTACTCGCGCGCGAAGGACGAGATGTTCATCCACACCGACATCCCGTCGGCGCCGTGGTTCACGGTGGAGTCGGAGGACAAGAAGCGTTCGCGCATCAACGTCATCAGCCACCTGCTGTCGACCATCCCGTACGAGCACATCGAGCGCGAGATGCCGACCATCCCGGAGCGCCCCGAGTCGGAAGCCTCCTACGAGCGCCCGCCGCGCACCGAGTTCCGCTACGTCCCCGACGTCGCCCGCCACCTCGAGGATGAGGAGCTGAAGGCGAAGAAGGCCGCCAAGAAGGCCAAGAAGGCGAAGAAGTCCAAGGACTCCAAGGATTCCAAGGACTCCGGCACCAAGAAGTCCGACAAGAAGTAGGCCCGGCTCCGGCCCCCGCTTTTTCTCGCTTTACGACGTCCCGACCGTCCGCGCCGCCCGGCGTGGACGGTCGATTCGTCGTCAAGCCATGCCCTGCGGGAACGCGGGTGCACCTAACCGCGAATGGCGATTAACTTATTGTGGCGGCCCGGGTGTGCCCTGTGCCACACTGGCGGCATGACTGAATCGGTGATCAAGGACGTTTCCGGCCGCACGGGCCGACTGACCCTCAACCGCCCCAAGGCGCTGAATTCGCTGGACCTGGGCATGGTGCGCCACGTCCGCGAGGCGCTCGACGCGTGGCGCGACGACGACGCCGTGGAGCAGGTCGTGGTGGTGTCGGAGCATCCGAAGGCGTTCTGCGCCGGCGGCGACGTGCGCCAGGTGCGCGACGCCCAGATCGCCGGCAATTCCGCCGAGGGCGACGAGTTCTTCTCGGAGGAGTACGAGATGAACGCGGAGATCGCGGAGTTCCCCAAGCCGTACGTCGCGGTCATCGACGGCATCGCCATGGGCGGCGGGCTGGGCGTGTCGCTGCACGGTTCGCACCGCGTGGTCACCGAGCGGGCGTCGGCCGCGATGCCGGAGATGGCCATCGGATTCGTGCCGGACGTGGGCATTTCATGGTTCTCGCAGCACGTGGAGGCGGCCTCCGGGCGGCCGGAGCCGGCCGTGGCGCGGTTCCTCGGGCTGACCGGGTACCGCCTCAACGCCGCCGACCTGCTGTGGGCGGGGTGGGCGACGCACTTCGTGCCGCAGGATTCGCTGGAGAACTTCCTGCGCGCCGTCGACGCCGATGGCATCGAGGCGGCGCTGGGCGAGTTCGCCGAGGACCCCGCCGCCGCCGGCGAGTCGAACCTCGCCGCGTTCGCGCCGTGCGCCCGCCAGATCTTCGGGTTCGATACGTGGCGCGAGATCGAAAACGCCCTCGACGGCGGGAAGTGCTCCGGCGAGGAGCGGCGCGTGATCAACGACCTGCTGCGCTCGGCCTCGCCGACGTCGCTGGTCGCCGGCGCCGAGCTGTATGCCGCGAATGCCGCCGAGGGCGTCGACCTGCGCACCGGCCTGCGCAACGAGTACGCCGTCGGCCGCATCCTGCGCCTGGCCCCGAACTTCGCCGAGGGCGTGCGCGCCGTGCTGGTGGACAAGGACCGCAACGCCCAGTGGCAGCCGCAGACCACCGGCGAGGTCGACCCGACCCCGTATCGCGAGGCGCTGGAGAAGTAGCGGCCTTCGCGCGGCGTGAACCAGCCGCCCCGATGACCTCGTCGGGGCGGCCGATAGTGTGCAGGCATGCCCGAAGGTCACGTCATCCACCGGCTCGCCCGCGAGTTGAACGAGCGCTTTTCCGGAACACCCCTGTCGGTGAGCAGCCCGCAGGGGCGCTTCGCCGCAGAGGCCGCGCTCGTCGACGGTGCGGAACTCGCCCATGCCGAGGCGTGGGGCAAGCACTTGTTCGTGGAGTTCGACGTACCGAGGCCGGACAACATCATCCACATCCACCTGGGGCTGATCGGCCAGCTGAAATTCGAGGGGCCCGATGACCTCGCCGGCCAGGTGCGGCTGCACGTGTCCACCGGCGAGGAGTCCGCGAACCTGCGTGGCCCCCAGTGGTGCCGGCTGATCACGGATGAGGTGCGCGCGGCGGCGATCGCGAAGGTGGGGGAGGACCCGCTGCGCGCCGACGCCGACCCCGGCGCCATCGTCGATCGGGTGCGGCGGTCGCGCCGGCCTATTGGCGCGCTGTTGGTCGACCAGAAGCTCTACGCCGGGGTGGGAAGCATCTACCGCACCGAAACCCTGTTCCGCCTGGGCATCCACCCGTTGACCCCGGGCACGAACCTTGACTCCGGCACCATCAATGACATGTGGGCCGACCTGCGCGAACTCATGGAGGACGGCGTGCGCGTCGGCCGCATCGACACCGTCCGGCCGGAGCACATGCCGGAGGCGATGGGCCGCGAACCGCGTGCCGACGATCACGGCGGCGAGGTCTACGTCTACCGCCGCACCGGCCAGCCGTGCCACGTGTGCGGGACGCCGGTGGCGGAGACGCCCATCGAGTCCCGCCGCGTCTTCTATTGCCCGGCCTGCCAGCCGGTCTGACGGGCCCCCGCCTCTGCCAGGCCCCTCACCGGTCCCCGCCAACGCCCCGGTCTCCGCCTGCGCCCCGGCCCAACTCCCTGGCGTGCCTACCTGTGCCTGCCACCGGGCTGGGCGAAGTCGTCGGCGATCATCGCGGCGAGCTGCCGGTACGCCAGCTTCGTCGCGGGCTTGAGCATCTCGATGTCCACGTCCGCCCCGCGCGCGATGTGCGGGTCGTGCGGGATGACCTGCACCGCCCGGCACCGCTGCCCGAACAGGTCGCGCAGCGAGTCCGCGTCGACGCCGACGTCGGTGAGCTGGTTGACCACGACCACCGTCGACGACACCAGGTCCGCCCACCCGTGCGCCGACAGCCAGTCCAGGGTCGCCCACGCCGATCGCGCGCCGTCGAGTGCGGGCGTTGCCACGAGGACCAGGCAGTTGGCCTTGGCCAGGATCGATCCGACGGCGCCGTGGACGATTCCCGTGCCGCAGTCGGTGAGCAGGATGTTGTAGTGCCTGCGCAGGATGTCCAGGGTGCGGTCGTAGTCGGCCGCGGAAAATGCCTCGCTTATCGACGGATCCCGTTCGCTCCCCAGAACCTCCAGCCGCGAGGGGGCCTGGGTCGTGTAGGAACGGACTTCGGCGTAGCGGTCCGTCGACGGGGCACGAAGGAGGTCCCGCACGGTGGCGGGGTTGGGTTCGGGGACGCGGTGGGCGAGGGTGCCGAAGTCCGGGTTGGCGTCGATCGCGATGACCCGGTCGCCGCGCAACGACGCGAACGTGGCGCCCAGACCGATGGTCGTGGACGTTTTGCCCACACCGCCCTTCACGCTGAGTACGGCGACGCGGTAGTCGCCGATGACGGGGCGGCGGATGCGTTCGAGCAGTTCGCGCTCGTCGCGTTCGGCGGCGGATTCGCCCGGGTTGAGGCGGCCGCCCGATGCCCGGTGCACCGCGGCCCGCCAGCCGCGTCCTGGCCGGGGCCGTTCGGCGACGAGGCCGGCGATGTCGCCGACCGTCATCGGGCGCTGATCCGCCGTTGCCCGTGCGCCGGTCCGCGGCCGAATCGCCTCCGGCTCCGCGAAGCCCGCAAATGGCGACGGCTCGGCACACTCCTCGGGAACAGTGAATTCCGTGGGTGCGGTGAACTCTGCGGAAGTCGAATGGCCGGTCACTCCGGCCACGGCAGCCTGTCCACCGGCCTCAGTCTGGGCACCGGTCCCGGTCACTTCTGAGATTCCGGTCGGTGGTTCCGTCTTCGCGGTTGTCGTCGGGACCTGCGGCACGAACGGCCGCGCGGTCGGATTGAACATGATCTGTTGAGTCGGCGTCGATGCGCCGGATGAGTCCCCCCTCATGCTCAGGCAAGCTACCCCAGCCCCAGCGCACTCGCGACCGCAGCACTCGCGGCCCTGGTTACCCCGACCTCGCTGCGCGCGGCGTCGCGGATCAGCCTCGCGAGTCGGAGGTCAGCTCCTCGCAGCGCTCCCACAGCGCCGCGGCCACGGCGGTGTCCCTGGACGCCTCGGTCGATCCGACGACCTTCGGGGATCCGGTGAGCTCGCCGGTCCGGTGCGGGCCCACGTACTTCCCGCCGGCCAGCTCCTGCACGGTGGAGGCGTAGAGAATCGGGAGGACCCCTTGCTCGGCGGGCTGCACCATGAACGGGATGCGCTCGGCGGCGCGCATCAACCGATCCAACGCGCCCGACCCCGATCGGTACTGCAGGTTCGTCGCCGAGTACCCGGGGTGGGCGGCCACGGCCTTGAGCCGGGAACCCGCCGCCTCGAGCCGTCGCTGATGCTCGAAGGCGAGCATCACGCACGCCAGCTTCGACGCCCCGTAGGCGGGCATGGCGGAGTACTTCCGGCTGGTCCAGTCCAGATCGTCGAGGTTAATCGAGCCGAACCTGTGCATGATCGACCCGAGCCACACGACCCGGTCGGTCAGCTGCGCTTCCAGGCGGCGAGCCAGCGCGAAGTGTCCGAGGACGTTCACCCCGAACTGCATCTCGTGCCCCTGCGCCGTGCGGGCGAGGGGGATGTTCATCAGGCCGGCGTTGAGGATCAGCACGTCAATGGGCCGGCTCGCCAGCGAGTCGGCGCAGCCGTCCACCGAGTCCAGATCGGCGAGGTCCAGCTCCACGACTTCGGCGCGGTCGGGGTGGGCAAGCCCCGCGCGTGCGGTCTCGGCTCGTGCGGTGTCGCGGCAGGCCATGATCACCTGCGCGCCGGCCGTGGTCAGTGCATCGGTGGCCTGCAGGCCGAGACCCGAATTGGCGCCCGTGACCAGGAAGGTCCGTCCGGTCTGGTCGGGCATGTCTGCGGTGGTCCAGCTGTTGCGGCTCATGCGGACGAGACTACGCACCCCGAGTGCCCGTCGGCGGGAAACTAGAGCAGCACGACGATGACCACGAACACCGTGATGGCCGCATCGAGCAGCCCCACCGTCTTCGGCGTCCACGGCCGCTCGCGCCGGGCGCCGGTGACCGGCATGAGCACGGCGCGGGCCAGCAGCACCAGCGCGGCGACGATCGCCAGCGGATTGACGGGATCACCGTCGGTGATCCGGGCCGCGGCCAGGGCGGCGAACAGCACCACCACGTGATACGCCACCGACCCGATGAACCAGGGCCTGGAACCGCGCTCGCGGATGAGTGTCTTCACGTACGGCACCGTGCCCGCGAAAAACGCCAGGTACACGGCGAACGCCGCCCACGCCTTCGCATCGAGCCCGCCACCGGCCCACGCCGCCACCGGCAGGATCAGGCACGCGGCGATGACCGTGGAAATCCCCGACAGCAGCGACCTCGGCCGCCGTCTCCACGCCTCGTAAACGGCCACGGCCACCAGGGGAGCGAACGCCGGCACCCAGATGAGGAGCTGCCAGTTGAACAGCAGCGTCGTCAAGCCCGCGACCGCCGCCAACGACCCGTAGACCAGCACCGGCGGGCGATTGCGCTCGCGGAAGCGCGAGCGAATCCACACGCTGCCCGCGAAGAACGTGAAATACCCGAGCCACCACGTCAGCAACAGGGGAATCGCGGTCCACGACGGGGCGAGGATGACGCCGGTGATCGCGGGGACCGTCACCATGAACCAGGCGCCATGCTGGTCCGGCACCCAACCGGGGGAGCGGCGGCGCGTGAGGGGCTTGACCATGCCCCCAGCCTACTAATGCGCATCCCCCGGGGGCATTTTGGGCCGGGGCTCCGCTCGAACCCCGCACGAAGCCCGCCCATTCCCCGCCCATTCCCCGCCGGGCGGTCCGGGGACGGTGCTAACGTCGGAATCGCACATTCTCAGGGCGGGGTGGAATTCCCCACCGGCGGTGACGCCGGGCCGATCATGGCCCGGACGAGTCCGCGAGCGCTCCCGCGAGGGAGGTCAGCAGATCCGGTTGGAACCCGGAACCGACGGTCATAGTCCGGATGGGAGAGAAGGAGATTCATCGTGGATTCCGTCATGTCCGCGCTCGTCGGTTTTTTGACCGCGCAGCTGACCATCGGGGGCGTGCCCATTTTGGTGCGCGAGGTCGTCGGCAATGTTTTCGGCCTGGGTTCGGCGTATCTGGGCATGCGCCGGCTCGTGTGGGCCTGGCCGGTGGGCATCGCCGGCAACATGCTGTTGTTCACCGTGTTCCTCGGCGGCGTGTTCCATACGCCGCAGGACCTGGACCTGTACGGCCAGGCGGGCCGCCAGGTCATGTTCCTGGTGGTCAGCGTCTACGGCTGGTGGCGGTGGGCGCGGACGCGCCGGGCGGCGGTGGCGGGCGGTTCTTCGCTTGACGACGCCGCCGTGGTGCCCCGATGGGCCACCGGACGCGAGCGGATGCTCATGCTCGCCATCGCCGTGGGCGGCACCATCGTGTGCGCGAAGATTTTCCAGGCACTCGGGTCGTGGGGGCCGTGGGCCGATGCGTGGATCTTCGTGGGATCGCTGCTGGCCACGTGGGGCATGGCGAAGGGCTGGACGGAGTTCTGGCTGATCTGGATCGCCGTCGACGTCGTGGGCGTGCCCTTGCTGTTCCTCGGCGGGTACTACCCGTCGGCGGCGCTGTACCTGTTCTATGCCGGGTTCGTCACCTGGGGGTTCGTCACCTGGCTGCGCGTGCAGCGGCGGGCGGCCGCCCAGGGCCCGCAGCCGGTCCCGGCGGCCGCGGCAGCGGATCAGGAGCGGGCGGCCTCGGCTTCGTCGAGCAGCCGGTCCAGCGTCACCACGACGCCCGAGTCGGTGTTGGACGGCGCCAGGTAGTTCGACGCCGCCTTGATGTCCTCGTGGGCGTTGGCCATGGCGAAGGACATCTCGCCGGCCGACATCATCTGCAGGTCGTTGAGGAAGTCGCCGAACACCGCCGTCTGTTGCGCCGTGACGCCCAGGCGTTCCTGCAGCGCGCGCACGGCGTGGCCCTTGTGGCGGCCCGGGACCATCAGGTCCACCCAGCACTGCCCCGACACCGCGACCTCCAGGCGGTCGCCGACCAGGTCCGCCATCAGCGGCGCGGCGTCGAGCTCCGAGCCGCGGCCGTCGAAGATGGCCAGCTTGATGGCACCGTCGTTGACCTCGTGCAGGTCCTCCACCACCGCACGCGCGTGGTAGTACTTCGAGGCCTCGTCGGTGAAGCCCGGCTGGTCGATTTCCACGTAGGCGCAGTCCGGGTGGCAGACGATCAGGCCCATGGGCTTGCCATCGGCGCGCGCGGCGCGCACCGCGTCGATGACCTCGTCGACCAGCGCCGGGTCCATGCCGTCGGCCGCGGAGATCTCGCCGTCGCGCACCACCACGTTGCCGTTTTCGGCGATGTAGGAGTCGACGGTGGCACCGCCCTCGGTGCGGACCCCGCCGAACATGTCGCGCAGCGTCGCGTACTGGCGCCCCGACGCCGGGGCGAAGGTGATGCCGCCGGCATTCAGGCGATCGAGGATGCGGGGGAGGTCGGCGGGGAGGTCGCCGGCGTCGTCGAGAAGCGTGCCGTCCATGTCCACCACGACCAGGCGCAGATCGGCCGGGGCGGCGGGGAAATCGGGGGACCGGAGGTCACCGGGGACATCGGGGCGATGGGGTGTTTCGCGCATGCCCGCGACACTAGTCCCCGAACCGTATCGGGGCACAACACCCCGGCGGCCCGGGTTGTTGGGCTGTGGTGACCCTGGTTTTCCGACCGCGGCGACCCTGGATCTCCGGCACCGGCGACTCTAGCCCTCGGCCGTGCCGCCCCTAGTCCTCGGGCAGCGGCGGCTCGTGGCGCAGGTCGCGGGCCTCGGCGCGGCGGACTTCGCGGGGATCGTCGCCGCGGTGCTTGCGGCCCGGGCGGGGCCGCGGCCACGAGCTCAGGCCCGGCAGCTTCTCCAGCGCCTCGCGGCCGGCGTCGACGGACCGGCGCAGCACTTCGCCGCCGACGTCGCGCGTGCGGTCGAAGGCATCCGAGGCCAGGTGCTCCGCCTTGCGCAGCAGCTCCTCGCGCTTCTCGTCGCGGCGGCGCTTGACCTCCGCCGCATCGGTCTGCCGGTTCCTCTCCCGGGTGAAGGCCTCTGCGTCGCGGGCCTCGGCGTCGGAAAGCCTCTTGGATGCGGCAGCCGCGGCATCCCAGCTCTCCTCGAGGCTCTCGGCCAGGTGCAGCATCGCGTCGATGCGGCGTTCCATGTCGCGCATCTTCTCCCGGTAGCCGGACTGGATGTCGTAGCGGCGCAGCAGGCGGCGGGCGCGCGACGCATCCTCGCGCCACGAAGCGATCGGGCCCTCGGCGATGGAATCATCCGCGATGAACCGGTGCTCCCACGGGTCGACGTCGGGCGACGACAAATTCGAGCGGAGGCGCTCATCGCGATCCAGCACCTCCTGCACCAGCAGGCGGGCGCGCTCCTCGGCATGGGAGGCGCGGGCGGAACGGGAATTGTCGGAACGGAAAGTCACGTGGCCCATCCTACGGACGGGCGCGCGCGACGTGGGCCGATCGGGGCGGCCCGGCGGTCGCGGAAGCGTGTGGTGCGCGTTCCCGGGCGCGCCAACGGCTAAACCCACCCCGAATGTCCTAACCCACCCCGAATGTCCTAACCCACCCGTTGTAGCGGGTGGGTTAGGACATTCGGGG
>NZ_JBHXCS010000011.1:0-71905 GCF_042725215.1 Corynebacterium sp. NPDC060344
GGGGGCCGGGGCGGCCCCGGGCCCGGGGCGGGGGGGGGGTTGGGGGGGGGGGGCCGCCCAAAAGCAACTAGTGCTTTGCGACGGCCCCTCTTCCGTTTACCCACCTGCGTCTTTTGGGAATCGTCGCAGGTTGCACTACTGTTGGTGAACAGTCCCAAGATGTGTTTGGGAGTTGACGACATCACCCGGTAGGCCAGCGAGAGCGGCTGACTGGGTTTCGCACGTTTAAAAACCGATCCTCCACGCGCGACCGGACGGACACCGCCGTGTGATCGGAACGAACAAGAAAGAGGCTTCATGCCCACTATTCAGCAGCTGGTCCGCAAGGGCCGCCACGACAAGAAGTCGGCCACGTCCACGGCCGCCCTGAAGGGCTCGCCGCAGCGCCGTGGCGTGTGCACCCGCGTGTACACCACCACCCCGAAGAAGCCGAACTCGGCCCTCCGAAAGGTCGCCCGCGTTCGCCTGACCTCCGGCATCGAGGTCTCCGCCTACATTCCGGGCGAGGGCCACAACCTGCAGGAGCACTCGATGGTGCTCGTCCGCGGTGGCCGAGTGAAGGACCTCCCGGGCGTCCGCTACAAGATCGTCCGCGGCTCCCTCGACACCCAGGGCGTCAAGGACCGCAAGCAGGCCCGTTCCCGCTACGGCGCGAAGAAGGAGAAGTAAACATGCCTCGTAAGGGTCCCGCCCCCAAGCGTCCCGTCGTCAACGACCCGGTGTACGGCTCGCCGCTGGTCACCCAGCTCATCAACAAGGTGCTGCTGGACGGCAAGAAGTCCACGGCCGAGCGCATCGTCTACGGCGCCCTCGAGGCCTGCCGCGAGAAGACCGGCACCGACCCGGTGCTGACGCTCAAGCGCGCCATCGAGAACGTCAAGCCGGCCCTCGAGGTCCGCTCCCGCCGAGTCGGCGGCGCGACCTACCAGGTCCCGGTCGAGGTCCGCCCCGGCCGCGGCAACACCCTGGCCCTGCGCTGGCTGCTCATGTTCTCGCGCCAGCGCCGCGAGAACACCATGATGGAGCGTCTCGCCAACGAGATCCTCGACGCCTCCAACGGCCTCGGCGCGTCCGTCAAGCGCCGCGAGGACACGCACAAGATGGCCGAGGCCAACCGCGCCTTCGCCCACTACCGCTGGTAGTGACCGCGAACGCCGGATGAGGCCCCCAGGGGCCCCGCGTCCGGCGCGGCTCCCGGGGGCCTTCGGGCTCCCGGGGGGATTCACGGCGAGCCACCGGGCCTGATCGGTGGCAAGATAGATCGAGCAACCCGACCGCTGGCGGTCGAGGCGAAGACGCGAATACGTCCTGAGCCCCCGCCACACGATTTGAAACGAGTGGGGAATCAAGTGGCAGAAGGCGCACTTCCCGTCAAGAAGGATCTGAAGAAGGTCCGCAACATCGGCATCATGGCTCACATCGATGCCGGCAAGACCACCACGACCGAGCGCATCCTGTTCTACACGGGCATCAACCGCAAGGTCGGCGAGACGCACGATGGCGCCTCGACCACCGACTGGATGGAGCAGGAGAAGGAGCGCGGCATCACCATCACGTCCGCCGCGGTCACCTGTTTCTGGAACGACAACCAGATCAACATCATCGACACCCCGGGCCACGTCGACTTCACCGTCGAGGTCGAGCGCTCCCTGCGCGTGCTCGATGGCGCCGTCGCCGTCTTCGACGGCAAGGAGGGCGTCGAGCCCCAGTCGGAGCAGGTCTGGCGTCAGGCCCAGAAGTACGACGTCCCCCGCATCTGCTTCGTCAACAAGATGGACAAGCTGGGCGCCGACTTCGAGTACACCGTCGGCACCATCATCGATCGCCTCGGCGCCAAGCCGCTGGTGATGCAGCTGCCGATCGGCGCCGAGGATGACTTCGACGGCGTCGTCGACCTGCTCGAGATGCGCGCGCTGACCTGGCGCGGCAAGACCGAGATCGGCACCGAGGCCACCGTCGAGGAGATCCCGGCGGATCTGGTCGACAAGGCCAACGAGTACCGCGAGAAGCTGCTCGAGTCCGTCGCCGAGTCCGACGAAGAGCTCATGGAGAAGTACTTCGGCGGCGAGGAGCTGACCCTCGACGAGATCAAGGGCGCCATCCGCAAGATGGTCATCAACTCCGAGATCTACCCGGTCTACTGCGGCACCGCCTACAAGAACAAGGGCGTCCAGCCCCTGCTCGACGCGGTCGTCGATTTCCTGCCGACCCCGCTCGACGTGGGCGAGGTGCACGGCCACCAGGTCGGCGACGAGTCCGTCGACATGGTCCGCAAGCCGTCCGCCGAGGAGCCGTTCTCCGCGCTGGCGTTCAAGATCGCCGCGCACCCGTTCTTCGGCAAGCTGACCTTCGTGCGCGTCTACTCCGGCCGCGTGGAGCCGGGCGCCCAGGTGCTCAACTCCACCAAGGAGAAGAAGGAGCGCGTCGGCAAGCTCTTCCAGATGCACGCCAACAAGGAGAACCCGGTCGACGAGGCCGTGGCCGGCAACATCTACGCGTTCATCGGCCTGAAGGACACCACCACCGGTGACACCCTCTGCGCCCAGGACGCCCCGATCGTTCTCGAGTCCATGACCTTCCCGGATCCGGTCATCTCCGTGGCCATCGAGCCGAAGTCGAAGGCCGACCAGGAGAAGCTGGGCACCGCGATCCAGCGCCTGGCCGAAGAGGACCCGACCTTCACCGTCCGCCTGGACGACGAGACCGGCCAGACCGTCATCGGCGGCATGGGCGAGCTCCACCTCGACGTCCTGGTCGACCGCATGAAGCGCGAGTTCAAGGTCGAGGCCAACGTCGGCGCCCCGCAGGTCGCGTACCGCGAGACCATCCGCAAGCCGGTCGAGAAGTACGACTACACCCACAAGAAGCAGACCGGTGGTTCCGGTCAGTTCGCCAAGGTCATCGTGTCGCTGGAGCCCTACGCCCCGTCGCAGGATGAGCTGGAGGAGGGCGAGTCGGCCACCTACAAGTTCGAGAACGCCGTCACCGGCGGCCGCGTGCCCAGGGAGTACATCCCCTCGGTGGACGCCGGCATCCAGGACGCCATGCAGTACGGCACCCTGGCGGGCTTCCCGCTGGTCAACATCAAGGCCACCCTGCTCGACGGCCAGTACCACGAGGTCGACTCCTCCGAGATGGCCTTCAAGATCGCCGGCTCCATGGCCCTCAAGGAGGCCGTGCAGAAGGCGAAGCCGGTCCTGCTCGAGCCGATGATGGCCGTCGAGGTCATCACGCCCGAGGAGTACATGGGCGAGGTCATCGGCGACATCAACTCCCGCCGTGGCCAGGTCAACTCCATGGAGGACCGCACGGGCGTCAAGGCCGTCAAGGCCCTGGTCCCGCTGTCCGAGATGTTCGGTTACGTCGGCGACCTGCGTTCCAAGACGCAGGGCCGCGCCAACTACACCATGATCTTCGATTCCTACGCCGAGGTCCCCTCCTCGGTGGCGCAGGAGATCATTTCCGACCGCACCGGCAACTAAGCCGGCGCCCGGCCCCGCCGGCCGCGTCGCCCCAGCGCGACACGGCCGGCGGAGCCGGAACCCGCTGATCCGCAGTGCCGCGGATCGGGCAGGGTAGCGGCCCGCACCACCCACCGCCGACCGGGACTTCTGGTCCCGCCGACGGGCGGTGCGCGGTGCCGGCCGTTACCCCGTAAGCGATGCTGGGGGCCGAGTTTGATATGGGCCCGGCCCTACCATTAGTATCGTGTAACTGGCACAGTGAAAATGCACTGTCCGCTCCCTTCTTTGCGTCCGAAAACGCCGCCTTTCGTCGGCATTTCACATGGCGTGGGGAGTGGGCGACCACAATCTGTGGCTACGAAAGTCGTGGCCACCATGACGTCCAGGAGGACTAACAGTGGCGAAGGCGAAGTTCGAGCGTACGAAGCCGCACGTCAACATCGGCACCATCGGTCACGTCGACCATGGCAAGACCACCACCACGGCTGCCATCACCAAGGTTCTGGCCGACGAGTACCCGGAGCTCAACGAGGCCTTCGCCTTCGACGCCATCGACAAGGCGCCGGAGGAGAAGGAGCGTGGCATCACCATCAACGTGTCCCACGTTGAGTACCAGACGGAGAAGCGCCACTACGCGCACGTCGACGCCCCGGGTCACGCCGACTACATCAAGAACATGATCACCGGTGCCGCCCAGATGGACGGCGCGATCCTGGTCGTGGCCGCCACCGATGGCCCGATGCCGCAGACCCGTGAGCACGTCCTCCTGGCCCGCCAGGTCGGCGTCCCCTACATCCTCGTCGCCCTGAACAAGTGCGACATGGTCGACGACGAAGAGATCATCGAGCTCGTCGAGATGGAGGTCCGCGAGCTGCTGGCCGAGCAGGACTACGACGAGGACGCCCCGATCGTCCACATCTCCGCGCTGAAGGCGCTGGAGGGCGACGCCGAGTGGACCAAGTCCATCGTCGAGCTCATGCAGGCCGTCGACGACAACGTGCCGGACCCGGTCCGCGAGACCGAGAAGCCGTTCCTGATGCCCGTCGAGGACATCTTCACCATCACCGGCCGCGGCACCGTCGCCACCGGTCGCGTCGAGCGCGGTCAGCTCAACGTGAACGATGAGGTCGAGATCCTGGGCATCAAGGAGCAGTCCCAGAAGACCACCGTCACGGGCATCGAGATGTTCCGCAAGCTGCTGGACTACACCGAGGCCGGCGACAACTGTGGCCTGCTGCTCCGCGGCATCAAGCGCGAGGACATCGAGCGCGGCCAGATCATCGCCAAGCCGGGCGCGTACACCCCGCACACCGAGTTCGAGGGCTCCGTCTACATCCTGTCCAAGGATGAGGGCGGCCGCCACACCCCGTTCTTCGACAACTACCGCCCGCAGTTCTACTTCCGCACCACCGACGTCACCGGCGTCGTGAAGCTGCCGGAGGGCACCGAGATGGTCATGCCGGGCGACAACGTCGACATGTCCGTCACCCTGATCCAGCCGGTCGCGATGGACGAGGGCCTGCGCTTCGCCATCCGCGAGGGTGGCCGCACCGTCGGCGCCGGCCGCGTCACCAAGATCACCAAGTAATTCCCGGTGTTCTAGCGGACTGATCCCGCCGGCTCGTCCGGCGGCATCGCCCGCGGCCTGAATGAGGGCCCTTCCCCGAGTTTCTCGGGGAGGGGCCCTTTTTCGCGTCCGGGGCGGGGTGGTGCGCGCGGGGCCGTTGTCAAGCATGTCGTCAAGCACCTGCTTTGCGACGGCCACCGCGCAGCTGGAGCGACCTTCGTCACAGTCTGCCGGGAGATTTGGGTGAAGGGGCCCGGTCGTGCTTTAATGGCCGGGTTGCTTTAACACGGCGTCACCGCCGCGAGCCCCGCCAGGCCCCAGGGAACCGGCGAAGTCGCGGACCGCGCCGATGGTGAAGTGAGCATGGCCACGAGAGCCGGAGACCGGGAAACCGGGCGACGGCGACGTGTCCTGCGGTCGAAAAGAGGGCGACACGCCCGACCGCGGGGACCGGTGTTGGCATGGCAAATACACAGCGGCAGTAGGCGAAGGGCACCCACGCTTTCACGGGGGAGCCTCTCCTTCAACTGGGATATCGGTCGTGAACCGCGCGCATGCGCACGGGGATCGCCGTCCTCTCGGAATGCATCGGCGCTGTGCTGCGCCATGCCCGACGACGGTGGTCACACGACAAATCGATAAACCAGCATCGACATTCTGGCGCTGGCCATGACCGGCTAGGCACACCGGCGCACAGAAGACAATGACAGGGTCGACGCCCCTCGAGGGCGCGCCGACCGAGGAGAGGACAAGCGTGGCGGGACAAAAGATCCGCATCAGGCTGAAGGCCTACGACCACGAGGCGATTGACGCGTCCGCGCGTCGCATCGTCGAGACGGTGACCCGTACGGGCGCCCGAGTGGTCGGCCCCGTGCCGTTGCCCACCGAAAAGAACGTGTACTGCGTCATCCGCTCGCCGCACAAGTACAAGGACTCGCGCGAGCACTTCGAGATGCGCACCCACAAGCGCCTGATCGACATTCTCGACCCGACCCCGAAGACCGTCGACGCCCTCATGCGCATCGACCTTCCGGCGTCCGTCGACGTCAACATTCAGTGAGCCTGGACTACGGCAGCGGAGACTAGATAATGAGTGAAAACGAGATCAAGGGCATCCTGGGCACCAAGCTCGGCATGACCCAGGTCTTCGACGAGGACAACCGGGTCGTCCCGGTGACCGTCGTCGAGGCCGGGCCGTGCGTTGTGACCCAGGTGCGCACGAAGGACGTGGACGGCTACGACGCCGTCCAGATCGCCTACGGCGAGATTGACCCCCGTAAGGCCAACAAGCCCCAGGCCGGCCACTTCAAGAAGGCCGGCGTGACCCCGCGTCGCCACACCGTGGAGATCCGGACCCCCGACGCCTCCTCGTACGAGGTCGGCCAGGAGGTCGGCGTGGACGTGTTCGGCGACATCGAGTTCGTCGACGTCACCGGCACCTCCAAGGGCAAGGGCTTCGCCGGCGCCATGAAGCGCCACGGCTTCGCCGGCCAGGGCGCCTCCCACGGCAACCAGGCCGCGCACCGTCGCGTCGGCGGCATCGGCGCCTGCGCCACGCCCGCCCGCGTGTTCAAGGGCAAGCGCATGGCCGGCCGCATGGGCAATGACCGGGTCACGACCCAGAACCTGAAGATCCAGAAGATCGACGCCGACGCCAACCTGCTCCTGATCAAGGGTGCGGTTCCGGGCATTCGCGGCGGCCTTCTGGTTGTCAAGACCGCTGTGAAGGGTGGTGCTCACGCATGACGAACCTCAAGCTTGACGTCCACACCGCCGACGGTGGCGTGAACGGCTCCGTGGAACTCCCGGCCGAGATCTTCGACGCCGAGGTGTCGACCGCCCTGATGCACCAGGTCGTCGTCGCCCAGCGCGCCGCGGCTCGCCAGGGCACCCACAAGACCAAGACCCGCGCCGAGGTGCGTGGCGGCGGCCGCAAGCCGTGGCGCCAGAAGGGCACCGGCCGCGCCCGCCAGGGCTCGATCCGTGCTCCGCACTGGACCGGCGGCGGCGTCGTCCACGGCCCCACGCCGCGCGACTACTCGCAGCGCACCCCCAAGAAGATGAAGGCGGCCGCCCTGCGCGGCGCCCTGACCGACCGAGTCCGCCACGACCGCATCCACGTGGTCGAGGAGCTCGTCGCCGGCCAGACCCCGTCCACCAAGACGGCGCGCACCTTCATCGAGCGTCTGACCGACCGCAATTCCGTGCTGGTCGTCCTCCCGCGCGAGGACGTCACGGCGTGGAAGTCCGTCAACAACCTGGCGAACGTCCACACCCTGTCGCAGGACCAGCTCAACACCTACGACGTGCTGAAGGCCGATGACGTCGTGTTCGCCGTGCAGGCGCTCAACGAGTTCATCGCCCGCAACGCCGGTGCGGAGGAGGAGAAGTAATGGCCACCATCGCGGATCCCCGTGACATCATCATCGCCCCGGTCGTGTCGGAGAAGTCCTACGGGCTGATGGAACAGAACGTGTACACGTTCCTGGTCCGTCCCGACGCCAACAAGACCCAGATCAAGATCGCGGTCCAGGAGATCTTCGGCGTGCAGGTCGCCAGCGTGAACACCGCCAACCGTGAGGGCAAGCGCAAGCGCTCCCGCACCGGTTACGGTCAGCGCAAGGCCACCAAGCGCGCGTACGTGACTCTCGCGGCCGGCAGCGATCCCATCGACATCTTCGGCGGTTCGGCCGCCTAAGGCTGGTCGACGAGGAAGTTAAGGAAGAGCAAAAGTATGGCTATTCGCAAGTACAAGCCGACTACGCCGGGTCGCCGCCAGAGCTCCGTCTCCGAGTTCAGCGAGGTCACTCGCTCGACTCCCGAGAAGTCTCTGCTGCGCCCGCTGTCGAAGACCGGTGGCCGCAACGTGCACGGCCACATCACCACCCGCCACAAGGGTGGTGGCCACAAGCGCCAGTACCGCGTCATCGATTTCCGCCGCAACGACAAGGACGGCGTGCCGGCCAAGGTCGCTCACATCGAGTACGACCCGAACCGCACCGCCAACATTGCGCTGCTGCACTACGTCGACGGCGAGAAGCGCTACATCGTTTCGCCGAAGGGCCTGAAGCAGGGCGCCATCGTCGAGTCCGGCGCCAACGCCGACATCAAGGTGGGCAACAACCTGCCGCTGCGCAACATCCCGACGGGTACGACCATCCACTGCGTCGAGCTCAAGCCGGGCGCCGGCGCCCAGCTGGCCCGCTCGGCCGGCACCTCCATCCAGCTGCTGGGCAAGGAAGGCAAGTACGCCATCCTGCGCATGCCGTCTTCGGAGATCCGCCGCGTCGACGCGCGCTGCCGCGCCACCGTGGGTGAGGTCGGCAACGCCGATCAGATCAACATCCGCTGGGGCAAGGCCGGCCGCATGCGCTGGAAGGGCTGGCGCCCGACCGTGCGCGGTGTCGTCATGAACCCGGTCGACCACCCGCACGGTGGCGGCGAGGGCAAGACCTCGGGTGGCCGCCACCCGGTGTCGCCGTGGGGCCAGAAGGAAGGCCGCACCCGCAAGCCCAACCGCCCGAGCGACCGGCTGATCGTCCGCCGCCGCCGCACCAACAAGAACAAGAAGCGCTAAGGAGGGAACAGAGAATGCCACGCAGCCTTAAGAAGGGCCCGTTCGTCGATGAGCACCTCCTTGCGAAGGTGGACGCTCAGAACGAGAAGGGCACCAAGCAGGTCATCAAGACCTGGTCCCGCCGCTCCACGATTCTCCCCGATTTCATCGGCCACACCTTCGCCGTCCACGACGGTCGCAAGCATGTGCCGGTGTTCGTGGACGACTCGATGGTCGGCCACAAGCTGGGCGAGTTCGCGCCCACGAAGACCTTCAAGGGTCACATCAAGGACGACAAGAAGGGACGTCGATAAGCCATGAGCAACGACATCACCTCCGCCCGCGCCACCGCGCGCTTCGTCCGCGTCACCCCGATGAAGGCCCGTCGCGTGCTGGACACGGTCCGCGGCAAGTCGGTCTCCGAGGCGCTCTCCATGCTGGAGTACGCCCCGCAGACCGCGTCCCAGCCGATCTCGAAGCTGGTCGCCTCCGCGGCGGCCAACGCCGAGAACAACTTCGGCCTGGACCCCCGCACCCTCGTCATCGCCCAGGCCTGGGCCGATGAGGGACCGACCATGAAGCGCTTCCGCCCCCGTGCGCAGGGCCGTGCTTTCCACGTCCGCAAGCGCACGAGCCACATCACCGTGGTCGTCGAGAGCCAGAAGGGAAGTGCTCAGTAGTGGGACAGAAGATCCATCCCCACGGCCTCCGGCTGGGAATCTCCAGCGACTGGAAGTCCCGCTGGTACGCCGACAAGCAGTACGCCGACTACCTCGCCGAGGACATCAAGATCCGTGATCTGCTGTCCACCGGCCTGGAGCGCGCCGGCATCTCCGACGTCGTCATCGAGCGCACGCGTGACCGCGTTCGCGTCGACATCCACACCGCCCGACCGGGCATCGTCATCGGTCGCCGCGGCTCGGAGGCCGACCGCATCCGCGGTGAGCTGGAGAAGCTCACCGGCAAGCAGGTCCAGCTGAACATCCTCGAGGTCAAGAACATCGACGCGGATGCCAAGCTGGTCGCCCAGTCCATCGCCGAGCAGCTGACCAACCGCGTGGCGTTCCGCCGCGCGATGCGCAAGGCCATCCAGTCCTCCATGCGCCAGCCGCAGGTTAAGGGCATCAAGGTCGTGTGCTCCGGTCGTCTGGGCGGTGCCGAGATGGGCCGCACCGAGCGCTACCACGAGGGTCGCGTGCCGCTGCACACCCTGCGCGCGGAGATCGACTACGGCACCCACGAGGCCCACACCACCTTCGGACGCATCGGCGTCAAGGTGTGGATCTACAAGGGTGACGTCATCGGTGGCCGCCGCGAGTCCGAGATGAACGCCGGTCGCGACGGTCAGCGCCGCGGCGACCGCCGTGAGCGCCCGCGTCGTGGTGGCCAGCGCCGCCAGCGGGCCTCCGAGAAGAAGGAGGGCTAAATGCTCATCCCGAAGCGCGTCAAGTACCGCCGCCAGCACCGTCCGCACCGTTCCGGCGTCGCCAAGGGCGGCACCCAGGTGACGTTCGGCGATTACGGCCTGCAGGCCCTGGAGCCGGCGTACATCACGAACCGCCAGATCGAGGCCGCCCGTATCGCCATCAACCGCCACGTCAAGCGTGGTGGCAAGGTGTGGATCCAGATTTTCCCGGATCGTCCGCTGACCCAGAAGCCGCTCGGCGTGCGCATGGGTTCCGGTAAGGGCCCCGTCGAGAAGTGGGTCGCCAACGTCAAGCCGGGTCGCATCATGTTCGAGATGTCCTACCCGGACGAGAAGACCGCAATGGAGGCGCTCAAGCGCGCCGGCGCGAAGCTTCCCTGCAAGACCCGAGTCGTCCGGAAGGAGGATCAGTACTGATGTCTAACGGCATTCCCGCCCACGAGCTCCGCTCGCTGGATAACGATGGCCTGGTCGCCAAGCTCAAGGAGTCCAAGGAGGAGCTGTTCAACCTCCGATTCCAGATGGCCACCGGTCAGCTGACCAACAACCGTCGACTGAGCGCCGTCCGCAAGGACATCGCCCGCATCTACACCGTGATGCGCGAGCGTGAGCTCGGCCTGTCCGCCGCCCCCACCGATGGTGATGCGGCATGAGCGAGGAAAACATGAACCAGACCGAGTCCGGCGCCCGCAAGGTCCGCTCCGGTTACGTCGTGTCCGACAAGATGCAGAAGACCATCGTCGTCGAGCTCGAGGACCGCAAGCAGCACCGCCTGTACGGCAAGATCCTGCGCACCAACTCCAAGGTGAAGGCCCACGATGAGAACGGGGAAGCCGGCATCGGCGACCGCGTGCGCATCGAGGAGTGCCGTCCGCTTTCCAAGGACAAGCACTTCCGCCTGATCGAGATCATCGAGAAGGCCCGCTAAGCGGTTCTTCGCGAGAGTCTCTTTCGCTTGACGACGCCCCCGTCCCCCCGGTTCGCCGGGGAGGCGGGGGCTTCGTCGTATCCGGGTGCGGGCACCTCGGCGGCGTCGTCAAGCAATCGGCGCGGATCCGCGACCGCGTGTACAAGGGATGCATGGGAGATGGCGGCGGTTCCGTGGACCGGGGGAAGATTGCGCTTGGCTGCATGGTCGCGGTGCTGGCGGTGATCGCGGCGGTGGTGATCCTGGGCGGCGTGCTTTTGTCGGGGCTTTCGGCGAAAGGCGATGGGGGAGAAACGAAGGCCGAGCTCGAGGAGCATGCGGCGCGGGAGTTGCCGGGCGTCGACGTGGAGGTCCGGGAGACCGTGGACAAGTCGCGCGACCTGTGGGTGACGGTCGGCGGGGAGGTGGCGTCGATCCCCGAGGTGATGGACGTCCACCGTGTGCTGGGGGAGATGGCGGCGATGGCCGAGGACGCGAACTGGGGGTTCGACGGCTCGGCGGCGGTGGAGCTCGATGACGCCCCGGTGCCCGTCGACGTGGCGTTCGACCACGGCACGGATGGCGCCGAATTGCGCGGGGTGCTGGAGGATCCGGCCGCACGGACGTTCCGGGCGCTGACGGTGCCGGCGCCGACGGAACCGATTGCGCTGGGCGGTGCGTCGTGCGACCTGTCCGACCCGCAGTGTTTCGGCGATCGCGCGAGTGCGGCGGCCACCGTGGAAGCGGCACCGTATCGGGCGCGGCCATCGGATTCCGGGCGGTTCATAGGGCACGTTGCCCTGGAGATCCCGGTATCCGATGCCGCGATGTCGGAGGAGGAGGAGGAGCGGCTCGAGCGCGGCCAGACGCAGGAGGGGGAGGAGATCCGCAGGTCCACTCGGGTGCGCATAGAGGTCGATGGTCCCGCCGACCGGGCGGCCGCCGCCGACATGGTGCGGTGGGCGGGTGATGCCGCCGGACGGATGGCCGTCGTCGGGCTCGCGGGGGATGGGCGGGTGCCGCCGCTGCGGATCGCCCCGTCGATGAGCATCGGTCACCTCGGCGTGCCGCGGGTGACCGTCGACGCGTACAACGTCGGGGACGGCCCGGGCGAGGTGCGTGCCGCCGTCGAGCGCGTTGCATCCGTGCTGGCCGAGTTGGAGCAGGCGTCGGGCGGCGTTCCGGGCGCGGACGAGGGCATCCACGTCACCGTCGACGGCCTGCCGGAGTACGGCAAGGTCGAGGTCGTGGTCGGCGGCTGTTCCGCGGAGCCGGCCGTGGAGGACGCGGAAAAGACGCTGCGGGCCCGGTTCGAGACATGCCGATGATGTAGGGGCTGCGGCGGGGCCCTCGCAAAGCAATGCCACCGCACCCGCGTGGCCCAGGGCGACCGGCGGGGGAGTGCGCCATACTGGGGGCATGAACATGCACCGCACGTGGTCCGAGATCGTCGCCGCCGACCCGGGGCATTCGCGCCGGTACGCGGAGCGGTGGGCGAATTTCGCCGCGCAGGGCCGCGACATCGACGGTGAGGCGCGGATGGTCGACGCGATGGCGCCGCGCGGTGGCCGCATCCTCGACGCCGGCTGCGGGCAGGGCCGCCTCGGCGGGTACCTCGCCGATCGCGGGCACCGGGTGCTCGGCGTCGACATCGACCCGTACCTCATCTCCGTCGCCCGCGAGGTCCAGCCGGGCGGCACCTGGAAGGTCGGCGACCTGGCGCGGCTGGGCGAGGTGCTTGCCGACGCTTCCGCGGACCCCGTCGCCGCCGAAGCCGGGCAGCACCCGACGGGCGATTTCGACGTCATCGTCGCCGCGGGCAACGTCCTGACGTTCATCGACCCCGCCGACCGCGGCGCCGTGCTCATCGGATTCCGCGACGCACTGGCCGGCGACGGCCGCGTGGTCATGGGGTTCGGCGCCGGGCGCGGCTGGTCGCTCGACGACTTCGAATCCGACGCGTTCGAGGCGGGGCTGCGCATCACCCACCGGTTCTCCACCTGGAACCTGCTGCCCTTCGGCGAAGACGCCAACTTCATCGTCGCCATCGCCGAACGGGCGTGAGGCCGGGGGCCTGTGCGCGGGCCGTCGCAAAGCAAGCACCCGCCCCGCGGCGATTTGGGCCGCCACCGGTGACCATGCAATAATTCACGGGTTGCGAGTGACGGTGTGCGTCAGCGCGGCGGCCACGCATGGTTCGATCCACGCCCCGGCCCCGGCTGAGACCCCCGAAACACCCGCAACCGAATCAGACCGCGTGCGCTCGGGACGGAAATCCGGCGCACACAGCAATCCAGGTCAAGGAGAACCGTAGTGATTCAGCAGGAATCGCGTCTGCGGGTCGCCGACAACACCGGTGCCAGGGAAATCCTGTGCATCCGCGTGCTCGGTGGCTCCACCCGACGCTTCGCCGGCATCGGCGATGTCATCGTGGCCACCGTCAAGGAGGCCACCCCGGGCGGCAACGTCAAGTCCGGCGAGATCGTCCGCGCCGTCGTCGTCCGCACCAAGAAGGAGACCCGTCGCCCCGACGGCTCCTACATCTCGTTCGACGAGAACGCCGCCGTCCTGATCAAGGCCGACAACGAGCCGCGCGGCACCCGCATCTTCGGCCCGGTCGCGCGTGAGCTTCGCGACAAGAAGTTCATGAAGATCGTGTCGCTCGCACCGGAGGTGATTTAAGTGAAGATCCGCAAGGGCGATACCGTCCTGGTCATCTCGGGTCCGGACAAGGGCGCGCAGGGCGAGGTCATCGAGGCCTACCCGACGCGCGACAAGGTCCTGGTCTCGGGCGTCAACAAGATCAAGAAGCACGTCGCGAACTCCGCTCCGGAGCGTGGCGCCTCGTCCGGTGGCATCGTCACCCAGGAGGCCCCGATCCACGTGTCGAACGTCATGCTCGTCGATGAAGAGGGCACCCCGACTCGCGTCGGCTACCGCTTCGATGAGGACGGCAAGAAGGTTCGCATCTCCCGTCGCACCGGGAAGGACATCTAAGCATGAGCGAGAACTACACCCCCCGCCTCAAGGCGCGCTACCGCGGTGAGATCCGCGAGAACCTGCAGAAGGAGTTCTCCTTCGAGAACGTCATGCAGATTCCGGGCGTCACCAAGGTCGTCGTCAACATGGGCGTCGGCGAGGCCGCCCGCGACTCCAAGCAGATCAACGGTGCGCTCCACGACCTGACCCTGATCACGGGCCAGAAGCCGGAGCTGCGTCGCGCGAAGAAGTCGATCGCCAACTTCAAGCTGCGCGAGGGCATGCCCATCGGCGCCCGCGTCACGCTGCGCGGCGACCGCATGTGGGAGTTCCTGGATCGTCTGCTGACGGTCGCCCTCCCGCGTATCCGCGACTTCCGCGGCCTGTCGGACAAGCAGTTCGACGGCCACGGCAACTACACCTTCGGTCTCTCCGAGCAGTCCATGTTCTACGAGATCGACATCGACAAGATGGACCGCCCCCGCGGCATGGACATCACGGTCGTCACCACCGCCACGAACAACGACGAGGGTCGCGCCCTGCTGCGCGAGCTCGGCTTCCCGTTCAAGACCGCCCAGCACCAGGACTAGTCTCCGACTGATCCGCGCCGGCAATCTGGCACCGAGACCCCCGCTTCCTTTCGAGGAGGCGGGGGTTTCGCGTTGCCGGGTTGCGCTTCGCGCCTGCTTTGCGACGCCGCCGTCGCCCCACGAGTGTGCGGCACACGGTCTCCACCGCACACTCGTCAGATGTGCAGCCCCTATCGTGCCCACGAGTGTGCGGTACGCGGCCTCCACCGCACACTCGTCAGATGTGCAGCCCCTGCCGGGCCCACGAGTGTGCGGTACAGGGCCCCTGGTGCACATTCGTCAAACCTGCAGCCCCGCCGCCCGTCGTTAAGCCGATGGTCGAGCGGCCGTCAGCCGTGCATTCCCATGCGAGGCTTCCGGGGCTGCCCGCCGGCCGAGGTTTCGTGCCGTGGAGATGCCAACGCGGCGTCGGCAAATGCGTTTGCGCAGGTCGGCGAAATCGGTGGCATCCATACGTCACGAGAGCCTGGCCGGCAGGGTCGACGTGGTGCGCGGTGGGGAGTGCGCTGCGGGGATGGGAGAAGGGGAAGCGGGGAAAGGGGGAGGGGAAGCGCGGAGGGAAGAAGGGGAAGCGGGGAGAGGGGGAAAGGGGGAGAGGAAGAGTGGATGGGAGAAGGGGAAGCGGGGAATGGGCGACGGGGAGCACCGGGGAGCGCGTCCCCATTTCGGGTGTGACGCGTGTGGTGTGACGCACCGCATACCCCGCGCAGGGGTGCGGGGGAAGCAGTGGCGGAAGGGGCGTGTGGCGGGCAAAACCGGTCGTCCGGGGCCGTCCGGAATCGCGCCAACCTGCGGTTTGTAACAAACCGATCACGAACGTCGGGCGACACGGTAACATCGGCATCCCTGGGCACTGGATGAAGATGCGGTAAGAACCGCAGGCCCACGACTTGACACGGCTCTCAAGAAACGGCACGGTTTCCACTCATGAAGAAGTCTCTCTCCACCAAGGTCCGCTCCGCGGCCATCGCCGCCGTCACGGTTCTGGGCCTCGGCCTGGGTGCCGCCGGCGCCGCCGCCCAGCCTGCCCTCCCGCCGCTCCCGGCCCTGCCGGCCACCCCGGGCATCCCGGCCCTGCCGGGTGTCCCGAACCTGAACCCGGCCCCGGCCACGGGCGCCAAGCAGGTCGTCGCGTTCGGCGACTCCTTCACCGCCAACGCCGGCAAGTCCGGCCCGCGCGGCCTGGAGCCGGGCCAGACCCCGGTCGTGGCCAACTGCGCCACCGACATGGAGAACTGGCCGAAGATCGCCGCGCACCAGGCCGGCAAGTCCATCGGCGACTGGTCCTGCAACGGCATGGGCGGCGCCCCGGTCGTGCAGCTGGTCGGCTACGTCGAGGCCGCCATCATGCACGGCGACCTGGGCCCGGGCACCGAGGACGTCGTCTTCATGTACGGCGGCATGGACGCCCTGCAGTGGGTCGACGTCGCCGGCAAGATGCAGAACATGGGCCAGCTGAACAACACGCTGTACCAGCAGGAGCTGCAGCACGTCGCCAACCGCATCCGCGAGGTTGCGCCGGGCGCGCAGATCCACCTGGCCTCGTACCCGGAGTACGCGACCAACGACCAGCTCTGCCTGGTCAACCTGCCGGGCCAGACCGTGCCGATCCCGGCGCCGGGCGGCACGCAGATCCAGCAGGCCTTCCGTGACTCGATCGCCAACGCCGCGCAGTTCATCGGCGCGAACTTCATCGACGTCTACCAGGCCACCATCGGCCACGGCACCTGCAATCCGGATGACAACCAGCGCTTCGTCGCCGGTTTCATGGACCCGGCCATGGGCCCGATGACGAACCACCCGACCATCAAGGGCCAGTACGCGATGGGCGACATCGTCGCCCCGCACATCCGCTAGACACGGACTTCTTCGCAGTTGCCCCGCCCGGGGCCGGTCACATGGCCGGCTTCGGGCGGGGTTTTGCGCGTCGCGGGCCAGGTCATGGCTTGACGACGCCCACGCGGGCCGTCGTCAAGCCCGATCTGCCGGAGGGGCGAGAGCGATTTGGGTGCGAGGCGTAGCTGCTGGTAGGTTGGACCGGTCCGCTCCACGGACGCGTATCCCGCCATGCCATCGGCACGGCGGCGCGCCCCGAGCAGGATTGCCAAGCTGAAACTTTGCTGAAGGCCCCCCGCCCCGATCCAGCGTCCCGCGCGTATCGGGTGGCGAGCCATCCGGGCTACTGAACCCGGCTGGCGCCAGTTGCCCCGAAAATCGCGTGGATCACGTGATGGGGTGGGAAGGAACCGCAGCGAGAAAGGAATGCGGTCACTCAACATGACCATGACTGATCCCATCGCCGACATGCTGTCGCGCGTGCGCAACGCCAACAACGCGTACCACGACACCGTCACGATGCCGTCGTCCAAGATCAAGGCGAACATCGCCGGAATCCTCAAGCAGGAGGGTTACATCGAGGACTACAGCGTCGAGGACGCCAAGGTCGGCAAGACCCTGACCCTGAACCTCAAGTACGGCCCCTCCCGTGAGCGTTCGATCGCCGGCGTCCGCCGCGTGTCGAAGCCGGGTCTGCGCGTGTACGCGAAGTCCACCAACCTGCCGAAGGTCCTCGGCGGCCTGGGCGTGGCCATCATCTCCACGTCCCAGGGCCTGCTGACCGACCGTCAGGCCACCGAGAAGAAGGTGGGCGGGGAAGTCCTCGCCTACGTCTGGTAAGGGGGATATCGAAAAATGTCGCGTATCGGCAAGAACCCCATCGCCGTCCCGAACGGCGTCACCGCCACCATCGAAGGCCAGGACGTCACCGTCAAGGGCCCGAAGGGCGAGCTGTCCGTCACCATCCCGGCGCCCATCACGGCGTCGCAGGAGGACGGCAAGATCGTCGTCGCCCGTCCGGACGACCACCGCAAGAACCGTTCCCTCCACGGTCTGTCCCGCTCGCTGATCGACAACATGGTCGTCGGCGTCACGCAGGGCTACACCATCAAGATGGAGATCTTCGGCGTGGGCTACCGCGTGCAGAAGAAGGGCAAGGACCTCGAGTTCGCCCTCGGTTACTCCCACCCGGTCCTCATCGAGGCCCCCGAGGGCGTGACCTTCGACGTCGACGGCAACACCAAGCTGTCGGTTTCGGGCATCGACAAGCAGCAGGTCGGACAGATCGCCGCCAACATCCGTCGTCTGCGGAAGGACGACCCCTACAAGGGCAAGGGCATCCGCTACGAGGGCGAGCAGATCCGTCGCAAGGTCGGAAAGACGGGTAAGTAATGAGCAACAACAACGAAAAGCGCCTCCCGGTCGGCAAGGACATCTCGACGCGTCGCCGCGTCGCCCGCGCCCGCCGCCACGCGCGCCTGCGCAAGAACATCCGCGGCACCGCCGAGACCCCGCGTCTCGTGGTCCACCGCTCCTCGCGCCACATGACCGCCCAGATCATCGACGACTCGATCGGCCGCACCCTGGCCTCGGCGTCGACGCTGGACGCGGACATCCGCGGCGTCGAGGGCGACAAGAAGGCCCGCAGCGCCAAGGTCGGCGAGGTCCTCGCCGCCCGCGCCAAGGACGCCGGCATCGATTCGGTCGTCTTCGACCGCGGTGGTTACCAGTACCACGGCCGCGTGGCCGCGCTGGCCGACGCCGCCCGCGAAGGTGGCCTGAAGTTCTAATGATGCAGACCAATAAGTTCTACGGAAGGAACGCGTGATGCCGGGACGTGAACGGCGTGACGGCGGACGTGGCTCCGCCGACAACCAGAACAACAACAACCGCCGCGACGATCGTCGCGACGGCGGCCGCGGTGGCCGCGACAACCGTCGCCAGCAGGACGAGCGCAACCAGTTCCTGGAGCGCGTCGTCACCATCAACCGCGTGTCCAAGGTCGTGAAGGGCGGTCGTCGCTTCAGCTTCACCGCTCTCGTGATCGTGGGCGACGGCGAGGGCAACGTGGGCGTCGGCTACGGCAAGGCGAAGGAGGTGCCGGCTGCGATCCAGAAGGGCGCCGAGGAGGCTCGCAAGAACTTCTTCCGCGTCCCGATGATCGGCGGCACCATCACCCACCCGGTTCAGGGCGAGGCCGCTGCCGGCGTCGTCATGCTCCGCCCGGCGGCGCCGGGTACCGGCGTCATCGCCGGTGGCGCCGTCCGCCCGGTGCTCGAGTGCGCCGGCGTGCAGGACGTGCTGTCGAAGTCCCTGGGCTCCGACAACGCCATCAACGTCGTCCACGCCACCGTGGACGCCCTCAAGCAGCTGGTGCGCCCCGAAGAGGTCGCCGCTCGTCGCGGCAAGACCCTCGAAGAGGTCGCCCCGGCCGGTATGCTGCGCGCTCGCGCGGGTCAGGGAGCGTGATTGACATGGCTCTGAAGATCACCCAGCTCCGCGGCACCGCGGGAACCAAGCAGAACCAGAAGGACTCGCTGCGCACCCTCGGCCTGAAGCGCCGGCACCAGTCCGTGGTCCGTCCGGATACCCCGGAGGTCCGCGGCCTGATCAACGCCGTGCGTCACATGGTCGAGGTCGAAGAAGTGGCGGGGGAGTAGGCACATCATGACTGATCCCATCAAGCTCCACGACCTGGCTCCGGCCCCGGGCGCCAAGAAGGACAAGACCCGCGTTGGCCGCGGTGAGGCGTCCAAGGGCAAGACCGCCGGTCGCGGCACCAAGGGCACCAAGGCCCGCAAGCAGGTTTCGGCGGCGTTCGAGGGCGGCCAGATGCCGCTGCACATGCGCCTGCCGAAGCTCAAGGGCTTCAAGAACCCGGCGAAGGTGACCTTCCAGGTCGTCAACGTCGCGGATCTGGCCCGTCTCTTCCCGGAGGGTGGCGACGTCACCGTCGCCGACCTGGTCGCCAAGGGCGCCGTGCGCCCGAAGCAGCCGGTGAAGGTCCTCGGCAACGGTGACATCGACGTCAAGGTCAACGTCACCGCCGACAAGTTCTCGGGCTCCGCGAAGTCCAAGATCGAGGCCGCGGGCGGTTCCGTCACCGAGGCGTAAAACCCTCTGGCGCGATCGCACCAGCGACCCACGAAGAACCGCGGTTCCGGCTCCGGCCGGACCGCGGTTTTTTCGTGCCCGCAGACGCAGGGGTAGCCCGTTTTCGGCCGTTACCGCGCCGTGATGGGACCGGAATCGGGCGGCGCTGCTAGACTCACAGAGTCCAATTACGTCCACTATCAGTTCGCCCGCGAACCAGGCCCGCAGCGTCACACCGCGCAGGCCACGGACGACGCCCCTCCCGCCCCCACCGCCTCACGGCGACGGGCGCCGGGCCGTCGTAAAGCGGGTTCAGGAGGATGCACGTGCCTTCCGGTTTCCTGGCGGCCCTGCGCGACCCCGATCTGCGGAAAAAGATCCTGTTCACCCTGGGCATGATCATTCTGTACCGCATCGGCGCGCAGATCCCCACCCCGGGCGTCGACTACCAGACGGTGGCGGCACGCCTTGAGCAGATCACGCAGGACCAGTCCAGCGTGTACTCGCTCATCAACTTGTTCTCGGGCGGCGCCCTGCTGCAGATGGCCATCTTCGGCATCGGCATCATGCCGTACATCACCGCGTCGATCATCGTGCAGCTGTTGACGGTGGTGATCCCGCACTTCGAGCAGCTGAAGAAGGAAGGCCAATCCGGCCAGGCCAAGATGACGCAGTACACGCGCTATCTGACGGTCGCCCTGGCGCTGCTGCAGTCGTCCGGCATCGTCGCCATGGCCGACCGCGGCGCCCTGCTCGGCGGCAACCAGTCGCTGCTGGTGGAGGGCGCGGGCCTGTTTGACATGATCGTCATGGTCCTCGTGCTCACCTCCGGCGCCGTGCTGGTGATGTGGTTCGGCGAGCTGATCACCGACCGCGGCGTCGGCAACGGCATGTCGCTGATGATTTTCGCCGGCATCGCCGCCCAGATGCCCGCCGAGGGCGCCGGCATCCTGCAGTCCGCCGGCGGCCTGGTCTTCGCCACCGTCATGGCCGCCGTGCTGGTGCTCATCATCGGCGTCATCTTCATCGAGCAGGGCCAGCGCCGCATCCCGGTGCAGTACGCCAAGCGCATGGTCGGCCGCCGCCAGTACGGCGGGTCGTCGACCTACCTGCCGCTGAAGGTCAACCAGGCCGGCGTCATCCCGGTCATCTTCGCGTCGTCGCTGATCTACGTGCCGGTGCTGATCACCCAGATCGTGCAGTCCGGCCAGGAGAACCCGTCGCAGGACAACTGGTGGCAGCAGAACGTCATCCAGTACCTGCTGTCGCCGTCGAGCTGGCAGTACATCGTCATCTTCTTCGCCATGATCGTGTTCTTCTCGTACTTCTACACCTCGGTGCAGTACGACCCGAACGATCAGGCCGAGAACATGAAGAAGTACGGCGGCTTCATCCCGGGCTTCCGCCCCGGCCGGCCCACCGCCGAGTACCTCGGCTACGTGATCACCCGCCTGCTGGCGGTCGGCTCGCTGTACCTGGCGCTCATCGCCGTTCTGCCGAACTTCATGCTCGATCTGGGCATCGGCAGCAACCAGGGCGGCATGGCCGGCGGTATGTTCGGTGGTACGGCCCTGCTGATTCTCGTGTCCGTCGCGCTGACGACCGTGAAGCAGATCGAAAGCCAGCTCATGCAACGCAACTACGAAGGGTTCTTGAAGTAATGCGACTCGTTCTCCTTGGTCCCCCCGGTGCCGGCAAGGGCACCCAGGCCGCCATTCTTTCCGAGAAGCTGGGCGTGCCCCACATTTCGACCGGTGATCTGTTCCGCGCGAACATCGGCGAGGGCACCCCGCTCGGCATCGAGGCGAAGTCCTACATGGACGCCGGCAACCTGGTCCCCGACGACGTGACGGTCCGCATGGTCGAGTCGCGCCTGGAGGAGGACGACGCGAAGGCCGGTTTCCTGCTGGACGGTTTCCCCCGCACGGTGCCGCAGGCCGATGAGCTCGAGCGCATCCTGAAGGGCCTCGGCCTGGAGCTCGACGGCGTCGTGCAGTTCGACGTGTCGGAGGACGTCGTGGTGGAGCGCATGCTCGCCCGCGGCCGCGCCGACGACACCGAGGACGTCATCCGCAACCGCATGCAGGTCTACGCGCGCGAGACCGCGCCGCTGCTGGACCACTACGCGGACAAGGTCGTCAAGATCAAGGCGGAGGGTTCCGTCGAGGAGATCAACGCGGCCACGATGACCGAGCTGGACAAGCTCAAGTAGTTCTCCACTTCGCGTGACCCGGGGCCCCGTGCCCCGGGTTTTTGCTTTGCGACGTCACGGTGCCCCGCCCGTGCGCCCGCGGGCGGCGGGGGTAGTCTTTCGGATCGTGATCAGAATCCGACGCAAGCGCCCCACCGTCCCCGCGAAGTCCGCCGCCGAGCTCGATGCGATGCAGGCGGCCGGCGAGATCGTCGGCCGCGCGCTGGTGGCGGTGCGCGATGCCGCGGTGCCGGGGGCGACCACGCAGGACCTCAACGACGTCGCGCACGAGGTCATCACCTCCGCCGGCGCGGTGCCGTCGTTCCTCGGCTACGAGGGCTTCCCGGCGTCGGTGTGCGCCTCGGTCAACGAGGTCATCGTCCACGGCATCCCGTCGCGCGACCGCGTGCTCGCCGAGGGCGATCTGGTGTCCATCGATTGCGGCGCGATCCTCGATGGGTGGCACGGCGATTCGGCTCTCACGTTCGGCGTCGGAAAGCTCCCTGAAGAGTGGGAGAAGCTCAACGTCGCAACCTCCGAGGTGCTCGACGCCGGCATCGCGGCGATGGTGCCGGGCGCGCGGCTGACGGACATTTCCCATGCGCTCGAGCAGGCGACGCGGGCCGCGGAGCTGCGCCACGACATCGAGCTGGGCATCGTCGACGGTTACGGCGGCCACGGCATCGGCCGCGAGCTGCACATGGAGCCGTTCCTGGCCAACGAGGGCAAGGCCGGCAAGGGGCCGGTGATCCAGGAGGGGTCGGTGCTGGCCATCGAGCCGATGCTCATCCTCGGCGGCGAGTGGGGCTCCGACGAGCTCGGCGACGGCTGGACCGTCGTGTCCGCCGACGGCCAGCCGTCGTCGCACTGGGAGCACACCGTCGCTGCTACGGCGCAGGGCCCGCGGATTCTCACGCCGCGGCCGTAGGCGGTTCCGGGGCCCGCTTGGCGACGCCCACCGGTGACCCCCGCCACCCGGGCCGTCGCAAAGTGACGCAACAGTCGCCCGGTGCGCGGGAGGCGGGAATACCTGAAGTATTCTCAGGTCCATGCCCGCGCCCGGTGACCCCACCTGCGCGACCCGCGGCGACGACCGCGGGCCCGCACGTGGCGCGGCCCCGAACTCCGATTGATCGAGGTCCGATGAATTCCTCCCGCATACTCAACTCGCTGCTGTTCAAGATCATCGTGGCGATCCTGCTCGGCATCGCCTGCAGCTTCTTCTTCCCGGACTGGCTGGCGAGGGTGTTCGTCACCTTCAACTCGCTGTTCAGCGGGTTCCTCGGGTTCTTCGTGCCCGTGCTGATCTTCGCCCTGATCACGCCCGCGATTTCGTCGCTGGGGCGCGGCGCCGGCAAGTGGCTCGGCGTCACCGTCGGCATCGCGTACGCGTCGACGATCATCTCCGGGCTCATGGCCTACGGCGTGTCCGTGGCCACGTACTCGTGGCTGCTGGCGGACCAGCAGCTGTTCGAGGCCGCCGACATCGACGAGGGTGGTTTGTCTCCGTACTTCACCATCGAGATGGATCCGCCGTTCGCGGTGATGTCGGCGCTGCTGCTGGCGTTCACCGTCGGCATCGCCATGACGGCCGTGAAGTCGGACACGCTGCAGGAGGCCGCGGAGGAGCTGCGGTCGGTGATCATGAAGGTGATCGAAAAGTTCGTCATCCCGCTGCTGCCGCCGTTCATCTTCGGCATGTTCCTGTCGATGGGCATGAACGGCAACCTCACCGAGACCCTGTCGGCGTTCCTGAAGGTCCTGGTGCTGGCGACGCTGATGACGTGGGTCGTGCTGATCCTCCAGTACCTGCTCGCCGGCGCGTACGCGGGCGTCAACCCGTTCCGGGCGCTGAAGAACATGCTGCCGGCGTACTTCACCGCGCTGGGCACGTCGTCGTCGGCGGCGACCATCCCGGTGACGCTGAAGTCGACGCGCAACAACGGCGTCAGCGAGTCCGTCGCCGGTTTCGTCGTGCCGCTGGGCGCGACGGTGCACCTGTCGGGTTCGATGATGAAGATCGGCCTGTTCGCCTTCGCCGTCATGTACCTCACCGACGCCGAGCTGTCGTTCGGCATGGCGCTCGGGTTCATCCTGATGCTGGGCATCATGATGGTCGCGGCGCCGGGCGTGCCGGGTGGCGCCATCATGGCGGCGGTCGGCCTGCTGCAGACGCAGCTCGGTTTCGACGAGTCGCAGATCGCCTTGATGATCGCCGCGTACATCGCCATCGATTCCTTCGGCACCGCCTGCAACGTCACGGGCGATGGTGCGATCGCGCTGACCGTCAACAAGATGGCGCGCGGCGATCTGGGCGGCGAGAAGTTCAACGATCCGCTGCCGGCCGCCGCCACCGCCGATGACGCCAAGGTGGATAGCGCCAACACCAACGTCGACTCCGCAGGCTCCGCCGACTCGGCCAAGCCCGCCAACCCCGCCGACTCGGCCAACCCCGCCGCCGGGTACGACCCCCTGCGTTCCGACGACTCCGCCTGGGGCCCGAACCGCTAGCTGCCGCCCGGCCCGCTTGGTGACGGCCGACGGGGCTGCACGTTTGACGAGTGTGCGCCACGAGGCCCGTACCGCACACTCGTGGGCGGCATGGGGGCTGCACGTTTGACGAGTGTGCGCCAGGGGGCGTGTATCGCACACTCGTGGGGGAGATGGGGGCTTCAGGTTTGACGAGTGTGCAGTAGAGGGCGTGTGCCGCACACTCGTGGGGGAGCGGCGTCGTCGCAAAGCTGTGGGCGGGTCCGTGCCCGCGTGCCCGTGCTCGCATAGGCGGACAGCTCCCGGAGTGCGCCGCCCGGCCCGCGCCATCTCCCATCTTTCATCTCCCATTGCCCTGCGCCGGCACCCTCCCGCTCCCGTGTGCTGGCCGTCCGAGAGCGGTCCCGTGCCCTATGGGTGCCACCGATTTTCGCGACCTGCGGAAATGCGTTTGTCAAGCGGCGTTGGTATCTATAGGGCACGAGACCCGTGTGCGGATCGTGGGAGCCGCTCGGGGAATGGTCGGATGATGGTCGGGGGCCGGCCGGAGTGTGGGCGCGGGGCTGGCCGGGGAGGGGACGCGGGGCCGAGGGGTGCCTCGCCTGCCGCACTTCGCTTGCTTGACGACGGCCGGCGGGGCTTCACATTTGACGAGTGTGCGCCAGGAGGCCTGTACCGCACACTCGTGGGCGAGATCGGGGCTTCACATTTGACGAGTGTGCGCCAGAGGGCGTGTACCGCACACTCGTGGGGGAGCGGCGTCGTCGTAAAGCTGTGGCCGGATCCGCGTGCGTGCCCGAGCGTTCGTGCCGGTCCTTGTGTGGCGGTGGCCGGGTCCGTGCCCGTGCCGGCGCGTCCGTGCCAGTCCTCGCTTGGCGGAGTCGGATGCCGGAGCGCGCGCGGCGGCCCGCGCGGGACGTGACCAACGCCATTTTGAATAACCGCAGCTCGCGGGTAGGGTGGTCCGTTGGCGAGGGACACGTGTGCCCGAGCCGCGCCGCGGCATTGCCGCGCAACGTAGCAAAGACATCAGCCAACGGGCCCATAACGGGGCCCGAGAAACGTGGAGGACATGGCTAAGGAAGGCGCAATCGAGGTTGAGGGCCGCGTCGTCGAGCCCCTGCCGAACGCGATGTTCCGAGTGGAGCTGGACAACGGGCACAAGGTGCTCGCCCACATCAGTGGAAAGATGCGCCAGCACTACATCCGCATTCTCCCGGAGGACCGGGTCGTCGTGGAGCTTTCCCCGTACGACCTGGAACGCGGCCGAATCGTCTACCGCTACAAGTAAGACTCCATCACTCCACCGTCCTAGCGGAACGTGACGCCCACCCAGGTGGGCACGGGGAAGACCAGCACGCCCGGCACTCGCCGGAACCGCGCCCTTCCCGGCGTCCCGTCAGAACACCTCCGGCAACGGTGGCCGGAGCCCCGCGCTTTTCAACCCGCCCACCCGGCGTCCGACCGGGCCACGGCGGGGTCTCGGGCGGGGACGGCAGTGGAGCAAACCACCGCACCAACCGGAAGGAATTGCCTAATGGCACGCCTTGCTGGAGTTGACCTGCCGCGCAACAAGCGCATGCAGGTCGCTCTCACCTACATCTACGGCATCGGCCCCGCCCGTGCCTCCGAGCTGCTGGACAAGACCGGCATCTCCCCGGATCTGCGCACCGACGATCTGTCGGATGAGCAGGTCTCGTCCCTGCGCGACGTCATCGAAGCCACCTGGAAGGTGGAGGGCGACCTCCGCCGCGAGGTTCAGGCCGACATTCGCCGCAAGATCGAGATCGGCTGCTACCAGGGCCTGCGCCACCGTCGTGGCCTGCCCGTCCGTGGCCAGCGCACCAAGACCAACGCTCGTACCCGCAAGGGTCCGAAGAAGACGATCGCCGGGAAGAAGAAGTAAACATGGCAGCTCCGAAGTCCGCCCGCGGCCGCCGTACCGGCCGTCGCGTCGCGAAGAAGAACGTGGCCCAGGGCCACGCCTACATCAAGTCCACCTTCAACAACACCATCGTGTCCATCACGGACCCGAAGGGTGCCGTCATCTCGTGGGCCTCGTCGGGCCACGTCGGGTTCAAGGGCTCCCGCAAGTCCACCCCGTTCGCCGCTCAGATGGCCGCCGAGAACGCTGCGCGCAAGGCGCAGGAGCACGGCATGAAGAAGGTCGACGTGTTCGTCAAGGGCCCGGGTTCGGGCCGCGAAACCGCCATCCGTTCCCTCCAGGCCGCCGGCCTCGAGGTCAGCTCGATCTCCGACGTGACCCCGCAGCCGCACAACGGCTGCCGTCCGCCGAAGCGTCGTCGCGTCTAAGAGAAGGGAAAGAGGAGAACAAAATGGCCCGTTATACCGGACCCGCAACCCGTAAGTCCCGTCGTCTCCGCGTCGACCTCGTCGGCGGCGACATGTCCTTCGAGCGCCGCCCCTACCCGCCCGGGCAGGCCGGCCGCGCCCGCATCAAGGAGTCGGAGTACCTGCTCCAGCTGCAGGAGAAGCAGAAGGCCCGCTTCACCTACGGCGTCATGGAGAAGCAGTTCCGCCGCTACTACGCCGAGGCGAACCGTCGCACCGGCAAGACCGGCGACAACCTCGTCATCCTGCTCGAGTCGCGCCTGGACAACGTCGTGTACCGCGCCGGTCTGGCGCGCACCCGCCGCCAGGCCCGTCAGCTGGTGTCGCACGGCCACTTCACCGTCAACGGCAAGAAGATCAACGTGCCGTCGTTCCAGGTGACGCAGTACGACATCATCGACGTGCGCCCGAAGTCGCGCAAGATGCTGTGGTTCGAGGAGGCCCAGGAGACCCTGGTCGACGCCGTCGTCCCGGCTTGGCTCCAGGTCGTCCCCGAGACGCTGCGCATCCTCGTGCACCAGCTGCCCGAGCGCGCCCAGATCGACATTCCGCTGCAGGAGCAGCTCATCGTCGAGTTCTACTCGAAGTAAGGCTTCGCGCGGGCCCCTCGCGGGTGCCCGCCGGACCACTTCGACCCGGCTTTGCGACGACGACGGTCACCGTCGTCAAGCGGAAAAGCCGGGGCACCTTCGCATCCCCATTCCCTAGGCGTCAAATAGCGGTCGCCACCAGGAGGATCACATCTCATGCTCATTTCCCAGCGTCCCACGCTCACCGAGGATTTCATCGATTCCTCCCGCTCCCGGTTCGTCATCGAGCCGCTGGAGCCGGGTTTCGGCTACACCCTCGGCAACTCGCTTCGCCGTACCCTGCTGTCGTCCATCCCGGGCGCGGCGGTCACGAGCATCCGCGTTGACGGCGTGCTGCACGAGTTCACCACCATCCCGGGCGTGAAGGAGGATGTCTCCGACATCATCCTGAACATCAAGGGCCTGGTGCTGAGCTCGGACTTCGACGAGCCGGCCACCGTGTACCTGCGTCGCGAGGGCGGCGGAGCCGTCACCGCGGCCGACGTGGAGTGCCCGGCGGGCGTGGAGATCCACAACCCGGATCACCACATCGCCACGCTCAACGAGTCGGGTCGCCTGGACATCGAGATGGTCGTCGAGCGCGGCCGCGGTTACGTTCCCGCCCAGCCGAACTCCGGCGGCGAGATCGGCCGCATCCCGGTCGACCAGATCTACTCCCCGGTCCTGAAGGTCAGCTACAAGGTCGAGGCGACCCGCGTCGAGCAGCGCACCGACTTCGACAAGCTGGTCATCGACGTGGAGACGAAGAACTCCATCACCGCCCGCGACGCCATGGCGTCGGCCGGCAAGACCCTGGTGGAGCTCTTCGGCCTGGCCCGCGAGCTCAACGAGGCCGCCGAGGGCATCGAGATCGGCCCGTCCCCGCAGCAGAACGAGGACATCGCCGCCTACTCCATGCCTATCGAGGACCTGGACTTTTCCATGCGCTCCTACAACTGCCTGAAGCGCGAGGAGATCCACACGGTCGGCGAGCTCGCCGCCCGCACGGAGTCGGATCTGCTGGACATCCGGAACTTCGGCGACAAGTCCATCAACGAGGTCAAGGTCAAGCTCTCGGAGCTGGGCCTGTCCCTGAAGGATTCGCCGAACGATTTCGACCCGTCCACCGTTGAGGGCTACGACGCCGAGACCGGCGAATGGACCGAGGACGCGGAGGTCGGCTACGACGAGTAGCCGCTGACAGCGCACGCGACTTAAAAACACGAGGAGAATCCCATGCCCAAGCCCAAGAAGGGCGCCCGTCTCGGCGGCTCCGCTTCCCACCAGAAGAAGATTCTGGCGAACCTGGCGAAGCAGCTGTTCGAGCACGGCCAGATCAAGACCACCGACACCAAGGCCAAGCTGCTGCGCCCCTACGCGGAGAAGCTGATCACCAAGGCCAAGGGCGGCACCCTGGCGGACCGCCGCAACGCCGCGAAGCTGCTGAACGACAACTACGTCGTCCAGCACCTTTTCGACGAGCTGGCGCCGAAGTTCGCCAACCGCGAGGGCGGCTACACCCGCATCATCAAGCTGGGTAACCGCAAGGGCGACAACGCCCCCATCTCGCTGATCGCCCTGGTCACCGAGGAGACCGCTTCCGCCGAGGCGACCCGCGCCACCCGCGCGGCCGCGTCGAAGAAGGCCGAGGAGGCCGAGCAGGCCGAGCCGACCGAGGAGGAGGCCCCCGAGGTCGAGGCCGAGGAGTCCACCGACGCCGAGGCTGAGGCCGAGGCCAAGGACGCCGAGAAGGCCGACGAGAAGTAGGCCCCCGCGGCTCCGCTTTTCACGCGAGCGCCCCACCACCCGTTGATCCGGGAGGTGGGGCGCTCGCCGTTTTCGTCCCGGGCGCGGTTTTCGTCTCGGACGCGGTTTTCGTCCCCGCCTGGTTTGTGCCCGGGCGCCGGGGCGGGGGAGGATTGGCGCGTGCATGATGCGGACGTGAATGAGCGGGAATCCCCCGAGATGGTGCGCCTGCGCCTGGACATCGCCTACGACGGCACGGATTTCCACGGCTGGGCGGCGCAGGGCGGGGCGTCGGGGGCGAGCCTGCGGACGGTGCAGGGCACCATCGAGGATGCGCTGTCGAAGGTGCTGCGCCAGGATGCGCAGCTCACCGTCGCCGGCCGCACGGATGCCGGGGTGCACGCGCTGGCGCAGGTCGCCCACGTCGACGTCACGCGGGAGTCCCTGGACACCCGTTCCATCGCGGGTGATCCGACCCGGCTGGTGCGGCGGCTGGCGCGGCTCTTGCCCGATGACGTCTCCATTCGGGCCTGCTCCTTCGCCCCGGATGGCTTCGACGCGAGGTTTTCCGCTTTGCGACGCCACTACGTCTACCGCATCACCACCGCAGATGCCGGGCCGCTTCCGACCCGTTCGCGGGACACCGCGGCATGGACCAGGAAGGTCGACCTGGACGTGCTGCAGGCCTCGGCGGAGGTCCTCGTCGGCCTCCACGACTTCGCCGCGTTTTGCAAGCACCGCCCGAATGCCACGACCATCCGCGATCTGCAGGCCTTCGAGTGGCGCGATGCGTCGACCCCGTCGGAGCCGGAACTGTACGAGGCCCGCGTCACCGCGGACGCCTTCTGCTGGTCGATGGTGCGGTCTCTGGTCGGTTCCTGCTTGGCGACGGCCGAGGGACGGCGCGCACGCGACTTCACCGAGGGGCTCCTCGAGGAGCGCGAGCGGTCGCCGCTGGTGCCCGTCGCGCCGGCCAAGGGCCTGGCGCTGGCCGGGGTGGATTACCCCGATGACGGCGAGCTGGCGGCCCGCGCGATGAGGACCAGGGACGTCCGCGTACTGCCCGGCGAGGAGCACCGCGCCGTGGGCAAGGGCTGCCCGGACACGAACCCGTGGTTCGACGGAATGCCCGACCGCTAGACTGGCCGGGTCCCGCATTCCCCCAGTGTCCCCGGAGGCGCATCAACCGTGATCTGGCCCGCCATCGTGATGGTCCTGCTTCTCGTCGCCCCCGGGGCGATCCTCGCCGTGGCCTCGGGCCTGCGCACGGGGTGGGCGGTGGCCGCCGGCCCCGCGCTGACCTTCGCCGTCACCGGCCTGGCCGGGTGGCTCTTCGGCGCCGTCGACGTCGCCTACACCACCGTCACCGTCGCACTGGCGTGGCTGGCGATGGTCGCCCTCGCGCTGGTGTGGCGGCTGCTCTGGCGCAAGCGCGGCAGGGCGTCCGACGAAGCATCTGCAGAGGCACCGGGGGAGGTACCGGCAGAGGTCTCCGGGGAATCGTCGTCACGCAGGGAGCCGGGCCGATGGGGGCGCGCCCTCATCGCGCTGCCGGCCGCCGTCGGCGTTGTCGTGGCCTTCACGACCCTCGCCTGGGCGTCCCTGTCGCGGATGAACCGGTCGCCCGGCGGCATCGAATCCATCCAGCAATCCTGGGACGTGCACTGGCACGGCGCCGTGATCAAGTACGCGCTGGACACCGGCATGGTGTCCTCGGCGCGCATGGGCGAGATCCAGAACCTGGAAACCGGCGGCGACATGTACTACCCGGCCGCCTGGCACGCCTTCGGCGCCACGCTTTCCGACGTGTCGGGGATGAGCGTGCCGGCCACCGTCAACATCCTGGGCCTGGTAGCCCCGGCCCTGCTGCTGCCTATCGGCGCGGCGGCGCTGGCGTGGCGGATGATCGACCGCGGCGGGTGGACGGCGTCCATCGGCGCGGGCCTGGCCGCCGTGGTGACCACCGCACTGCCGGTGCTGGCGCCCATCGGCATCTACGTCGGCGCCTGGCCCTACCTGTTGGGCATCGCGCTGACCGGCGTCGCCTTCGCGGTGCTGTCGTCGGTGCCGCACGCGCCGATCCGCATGTTCGCCGGCGCGCTGGCGCTCATCGGCATCGGCCAGCTCCACCCCTCCGGCGTGCCCGCCACCGCGCTGCTGCTGGGCATCTGGTGGCTGTTCGGCCGCCTGTGGCGCCCGGCCCGCCCGGAGCTCGGGGCGGTCAAGGCGCGGCTGCGCGACGTCGGGCTGCTGGCGGTGCCGGGCGTGGCCGCCGCGGCGCTGCTGCTGCCGCAGTGGCTGTCCGGCGAGCGCCAGGCCGAGGACATCCGCGCCGAGACCGCCACGGTCGACGTCGACCGCTTCGGCGCCTGGTACCGCGCGGTGACCATGCTCACCCGCCACGCGGAGGACTTCGGCACCGTCAAGCCGGCGGTCATCATCGGCCTGCTCGGCCTGGTCGTCGTCGCCGTGCTCATGCGCCGCGCCTGGCCGGTCGTGGCGTGGGCGGTGTCGGTGGTGTTCACCGCGCATGCGATCAACACGTTCGGCGGGGCCTTCGGCGACGCGCTGGGCATCTACACCGGCCTGCACTACTCGACGCCGCACCGCCTGGTCCTGCAAACCGCGCTGCTCTACGCCGCTGCCGCCGGCGCCGCCGTGGCCCTGGTGCTCGCGGCGGTGGGGGCGTACGCGGGCCGTCGCAAAGCAACGGGCGACACCTTCGCCGACCGGCTCGCCCGCACGCGGACCGGCCAGGTGCCCGTGATCGGCCTGCTCGTCGCGGCGGCGCTGACCGCCGGCTTCGTGCCGTGGGCCGTCCACCGCATGGCGCCCGTCAACGACCACGCGTACCTGCAGATCCGCGACAACCGCCTGACCAGCGAGCGCGACCTGCGCGCCTTCGACTGGCTGGCGCAGCAGCCGGAAGCCCACGAGCACCGGGTGTTCACCAACCCCAACGAGGGCTCGGCGTGGATGTACATGCGCAACGACATCCCGACCGTCTTCCGCCACTTCGTGTGGCCCGACGCCGACAAGACCACCGCGACGTCGATGGTCTACTGGCACACCGACAAGATCGGCTGGGGCGAGCCGTGGAGCCCGACCGCCGCCAACCAGGTCGACCTGGCGCTGAAGAAGCTCGACATCGGCTTCATCTACGTGTCGCCGCCGTACTTCTGGGGCGACCAGCGCATCAACATGCGCATGCAGGAGGGCGCGTGGTGGTCGCGCGGGCTGACGCCGGTGTACCGCGACGGGGAGGTCACCATCTACGCCGTCAATGCGGCGATCGACCCGGAGCGCATCGAGGAGATGCGCAAGCAGTCGCCGATGGACATGCCGCCGATGACCACCCGCGGCGAGGCGGGCGTGGCGCAGCCCGGCGACGACGATTACGACGACCCGCACGCCTGGGTGCCGGACTTCTCCGAGGCCTACCGCGGCGAGGGCTCGATCCTGCCCGAGGGGCAGGAGCCGCTGACGCTGAAGGCGAAGTAGGGGAGACCCCGGCCGGCCGCCCGATCACACCCGCCACATCCGTGACATGCATCACGGGGTGGCGGGTTCGCCGCTTTTGGGTGGGTTCACCCGCCGCGACAACGTAGGGTGTGTGACCATGCGCAAGTTCCCCACGTTCGCCGCCCTCGCCGCTTCGGCCATGCTGCTCGCCGGTTGCTCCGGCGGCAGCGTCGACACCGGGTCCGAGACGATCGCCGATACGTCGGCGACGCCGCAGCCCAGCGCCAGTGAGCTGGCCGAGCGCCCGGAGACCCCGCAGGCGCCGTCGTCGGGCCCGACCGTGGCGGAGGTCCCCGAGGATCGCTTCATGCCGCCGGGCGCCCAGGGCGCGCGGATCTTCCGCCTCGCCGATGGGGCGACGGAGTGCTTCGCCAACGCGCTCGGCCCGGATTCCTTCCTCACGTGCCGCACGAACTTCGCCAACCCCCCGATGGTGCAGAGCTACGACGGCGGCGACGTCCCCGCCAACGCCGTGACGTGGTCGCCGGGTGCGGCGCCGACGTTCGCGCACATGAACTTCCCGGACAACGGCTTCGCCCCGGAGACCCTGCACCCCTATGAGCGCGTGAGCTTCTTCGGCTTCACCTGCACCGCCTACGGCGACGCGACGGTGGAGTGCTCGGGACCGGGCGGCCGCGCGTCGCTCGACGCCGGCAACGTCACGGGTGCGGAGGTCCCGGAGGCCAAGCCGGCCCCGGCCCCCGCCCCGGAGCAGGCTCCCGCGCCGGCCGCCCCGGAGCTGCCGGGCATCGAGCTGCCGGGCGTGCCGGACATCTTCGGCCCGCAGCCGGGCCAGTAGGGCACGGCTTTACGACGACGCCCGTCACCCCTTCGCTGGAATCTTGAACCGTACCGTTTTCGGTACGGTTCAAGCGTTTCTCGGGCTCCAGTAAACGTTGACCTGCTCAAAGCGTACCGATAATGGTACGGTTTAAGCATGGTGGGAACGTATCGGGACAGGCTTCGCGCCGTGGCGGCCGACAACGACGGCTATGTCACGCCACGGTTGGCCGAAGATGCCGGTGTGCCGGCCGTCGAGCTGCGCAAGTTGGCGGCTCGCGGTGCCTTCGAAAAGAAAATGCGGGGCGTTTACCGCGATGCGTTTCATCCGGCGGGCGTGAACGATCCGCTGAGAGAGCTTCTCCTGTCGTTGGGCGAGGGGGCACATTTGGCGGCCGAGACGGTGCTTGCCCTGCATGGCCTCGGGGACGTCAATCCCCGCCGCGTGTACGTGGCATCCCCGCAGCGTCACCAGCGTGCGCTTCCGGAGAATGTCGTCCTGCTCAAGGCAATCGACGGGGCCCGGGTGACCTACGTCGACGGGTTGCCGTGCCAACCCGTATCTGATGCACTTGGGGCAGTGCGGGGGAAGCTGCTCGGGGAAAGGTTCGATGAGGCGCTCGACAGGGCGCTGCACGAGGGGTTGATCCGTGCTCGCGACCATGACGAGCTAAGAGAAAGTTCCTGAATGACGTATGCCAGCGAACCCTCCAACCTTTCTTCCCTGAACCGGCGATGCAACAACCTCGAAGGGAACGATCAGCTCTCCGTCACTCGCAGGCAAAACCTGATGGCGTTGGTCGTCGTCGGACAATTGCTTCCGGAGGGCGTGGCGAAAGGTGGGAGCGCCATGGCCCTTCGATATGGGGCTGAGGCGCGCTTCACTTCGGATTTCGATGCGACGCGGAGACGTGCGGAGAGCGAATTCAAGGAACAATTTGCCAATCGGTTGGAGGAAGGCTGGTGCGGCTTTACCGGCGTACTCAAGCAACTGCCTGCGCCGGTGCCGCGAGGTGTTCCCGGTGAGTACGTGATGACCCCGTTCGAGATCAAGCTTCAGTTCAGGGGCAAGAGCTGGAAGACAGTGAAGTTCGAGCTGGGCCACGATGAGGTCGGCGGGGCAGAGGCCGGCGAACGCATGATGTCCGAAGATCTGGCGGTGCTGTTCACCGACCTCGGTTTTCCTGAACCTGGTCCGGTGAAGGTCATGCGCGCCGAGAATCAGATCGCGCAGAAACTCCATGCGGCGACATGCCCGGGGAGCGACCGGGCCCACGACCTGATTGACCTCCAGCTCCTTTTGTCCAATGAAGACATCGACTTCGTTTTGGCGCGGGAGCTGTGCGTGCGCACATTTCGCTACCGGCGTGGGCATGCCTGGCCACCAAAGGTCACCGAGAACGAATCCTGGAAAACCGTCTACGAGGCTGCTGCCGACGAGCTCGGGCCGGATGCGAAGGTCGGTGACCTGTCGGAAGCCATTACGTGGACTCGGCGATTGATCGACAAGATCGACCGCGCCTAGCCGTCAGACCTTCGCCGAAAAGATCGGCAGTGGCCTGACGGGCGTTTTCTCGTCCCCGATGGCCAGATGCCACGCATGGTCCCCGATGATCAGGCGCGGCACCGGGACCGGGCCGGGGGCGGATGAGGGGGCGGCGGGGTCGTCGCAAAGCATGATCGTGGCGACCGGCGCGGGCCTGGCCACGCGGGCCCTGCCGTCGAGGACGAGCACGTCCAGGGTTGCATCGCCGGCGGTGGTGACCAGGACCGCGCCGTGGTCGAGCAGCGGCCCGAACGCGGCCGGGCGGTGCGTGCGGATGCCCACGCGCGCGCCGGTGATGAGCGTGGGCACGAGGAGATCCGGAAGCCGTGCGGGAGCGGCGACGACGTCGAGGCGCTCCAGTGACGGCAGCGACATGACCAGCGGGCCTCCGTCGCGCGAGGTGCCGACCAGCTGGGCCGGGGCGCGCGGGACGTCGACGTCATGGGCGGGCGTGAACCAGAGATGCGGGCGGCGGACGTGGCCGCGGCCCGGGGCGCGCGCCAGCAGGCGATCGGGAGTGGTGGCGGACGCGGTGTCCGAGCCGGTGCCGGCGACCGCGCCGAACTCCCCGGCGGACAGCGGCCGCGCGCGGAAGCCGAGCAGCCCCAGGCGGTGAATGAAGAATTCCAGGCGCGCCCCGTCGTGCTCCGCGGGGCCTCCGACCAGCACCGAGGTCCACGGTGCCTCGGCGACGCCCAACTGGTCGGCGAAACCCCGGTAACGGTGCGCGGCCTCGCCCGCGTGGCGCGCCGGGCTGCGGTGCACGGCGACGACGTCGACGGGGACGGGGCATTCGGCCACGGCGTCGACCAGCGCCGACATGGGCAGGACGTCGTTGGCCGCGGCGACGATGCGGGCCCCGTTCGACGGCGCGGGATGCGGGCCGCGCCACCGGTCGCGCAGTGCCCTGCCCCGGACCGGGACGTGCACTCCGGCGACGGTGGCCGCCGAACCGCCGACCAGCAACGCCGCAGCGTTGTCCCCGATGAACCCGGCCAACGCCGACCAATCCATTGCGCCACCCCCGGCATCCCCGCGCGCCGCCCCAACGGCGGCCGTCGACGGGCAGCGTAACCGCGGCTGGCCTAGGCTGCCCGGCGAAGACATTGGGTGCCGACGATTCGGGGGGACGTCTCATGCCTCGCACTCCAACCACGCCCGCGCAGATCAGCGGGCACCGATTCCTGGTCCGACGCGTGGAGCACGCGCTGGTGCGCGCCGATGCCCGGATGCTCCACGATCCGCTGCGCACGCGCGGCCGGGCGGTGGCCGCGGGGGCGGCGCTGCTGGTCCTGGTGCTGGCCGGGACGGTGATCATGGGGCTGATCCGCCCGCGCGACGGTGCCGCCGACGGCGACCTCGTCCTGGTGCGCGACACCGGCGCGCTGCACGTGCGCATCGACGACCGCATTCACCCGGTGGCCAATCTCGCCTCGGCCCGGCTGGTCCTGGGCCAGCCGGTGGAGCCGGTGCGGGTGGGCCCGGGTGCGCTTGACGACGTCGTGGCCGGCCATCCCGTGGGCATCCCCGGCGCACCCGCGATCGCCGCGGCCGAGCCGCCGGGAGCCCCGGCGGCGGTGGGCGTGTGCGAGAACGCCGAACCCGCGCTGCACGAGCCGATCGCCGTCCGGGAGACGGTGGCGCGCACCGGCGCGCTGCCCGCCGACGATGGCGTGGCGGCGCTGCTGCACGACGGCGACCGACTGTGGCTGGTCCATGGCGGCCGGCGGGCGCTCATCGATGCCTCGGACCCCACGGTGGCGCGGGCGCTCGGGCTGGCGGCGGCGCCGGTGCGGCCGGCCGGGCCGGCACTCCTCGGGGCGCTGCCGGAGATCGCTCCCGTCGCCGTCCCGGAGCTGCCCGGTGCCGGTGAACCGGCGCCGTGGCCGGCGCCGTTCGACAGGGTCGGCCGGGTCGTCGAGGTCGCCGAGCGGCGCGTGGTGGTGCTGGCCGACGGCGCCGTGGATGTGCCGCCGGTGGTCGCCGAGGTTTTCGCCGCCCGCTTCGGCACGGCGGTCGCCACCGAACCGGACTTGGCCGCCGTGCCCGTCGCCGCCGCCCCCGATGCCAGCTCGCTGCCCGCGGACATCACGGGGTGGGCACCTGCCGACGGCTGGTTGTGCGTGGACGCGGATGAGAGGGCGACGGTGGTGACCGTCGGGAAGCAACCCTCCGGGGTCGTGCCCTACCCGCAGGCGGACGGCGCGGGCCCGGCCATGGACGGGTTCGCCGGCGGCGCGCCGGGCACCGTCGCCGTGGACACCGGCGCCGGCGTGCACCTGGTCACACCGGAGGGCACGCGGCACCAGGTCGAGGATCGGCGCACGCTGGCCGCGCTCGGCTATCCCTCGGCGGTGCCGGTGCCGTGGCGGGTGCTGTCGTCCCTGCGCGAGGGGCCGGAGCTGACGCGAGCGGCGGCGTTGGCGGCCGTGTGAGCGGTGCCCGCTGACCATAGGATTGCGGCGGTGACCACCGCCGCAACGACCAGGGCCAGCGCCCGCACCCGCAGGCCGGGCGCCGGATCGACCGGTTCGGCCGGAGGGGGAGGTGCTGCGGCGGCATCGGTGCCGCCGTCGGGGCCGCCCGCCCACGTCACCGCCGCGACGGGGTCGACCATGCCGACGCCGATGCCCGGCGCAGAGGACACCGGCGACGACGTCGCGGTGATGATGCCCCGGACCTGAACCGGCGACAATTCCGGGTGGCGCGACAGCAGCAGCGCCGCCGTTCCGGAAACCAGCGGGGCGGCGAAGCTCGTGCCGACGATCGGGGCCGTGCGCGACCCCGTGATCTGGAGATCGGCCATGGTCTCGCCATCGGGTGCGGGGCCCACGACCGGTCCGCCCGGGGCGGCGACGTCGACCCAGTCGGCGGCCACGGCGTACCCGGCGGGGACGGCCTCTGCGGGGGCTGCGTCGGCTGGAGCGGCCTCGACGGCGACGGATTCTGCGGCGGTGACGGCGATGACCTCGTCGAGGATCGCCGGCCACGCCACGGCCCCCTCGGGGCAATCGCCGCCGGTGTTGCCCGCGGCGGCGACGATCACCGCACCGGACTCTTCGGCGCGCAGCACGGCGGCGGTGACCTCCGGGGCACCGGGCGGGACGACGCCGGGCGGCGCGCACGAGGTCAGCGACACGTTGATGACCCGCGCGCCGCGCTCCACCGCCGCATCGATGGCGGTGGCCAGCGACCCCAGCGTCCCCTCTTCGCCGGTGGTGTGGCGGATGCTCAGCAGCGTCGCCCCCGGTGCGACGCCCGCGACCGTGTCGTTGCCAGGGCGACCGGCGGCCAATCCCGCGACGAAGGTGCCGTGGGCATCGCAGTCGTGGAACGCCCCGGCCCCGCCGGTGACGTCGCCGCCGTCGAGCACCCCGCCGAGCCGAGGATGGTCGGCCACCCCGGTGTCGATGATCGCGATGGTCACCCCGGCGCCGTCGGCCAGCGCCCATGCATCGCGGAAGCGCAGGGCCCGCTCGGCGACGGTCGGCCGGGCCAGGATCGCCGGCGACGATGCCGCCGTGGTGGTGCAGCGGGTTTGGGCGAGGGCGGTGTGGGTGGAGACCGTGGAAGGAAAGGGGGCGGAGGGGAAGAGGGTGGCCGTCGCAAAGCAGCACAGTGCCGCCGACCAGGCGGCGGCGCGCATCGCCGGCCTCACCGGATCAGCCCCGCGGCGAGGTCCGGGATGCCCGCCACCACCGCGGCCAGGGGCAGGGACACGGCGATGGCGACGGCCTCGACGAGCTCGAGTATGCGGCGCATCGTCGGGGTGATGCGCGTGGCCGGCACCGCCGTGATGGCCGTCGCCGCCAGCAGCGGGGCGAGGATCAGTAGCGCGATCGCCCACCGGCCCGCGTCCCACTGCGACAGGGCCAGGCCGACCAGCAGCAGCGCTCCGGCGCAGGCCAGCGCGGCCGAGGGGATGAGGCGGGCGTGGCTGCGCGACTGGATCAGGCACAGGACCGTCACCGCCGCCAGCAGGCCGATCGCCCAGCCGCCGGGCGAGCCCGCCACGATCGGGGCGGCCGCGGCGACGAGGACCATCGCGGCGCCGGCGACCATGCCGTCGAGCAGGCGGCCGGCGCGCGAGGCGATGACGTCGACGGGATCGTCAGGGTCGGGGTCATCCGGGAACGGCTCGCCGGCCGCCGGGATGCGCGGCACCCGCACGCCCGCCACCGCGACGCCGATGCCGGGTGCGGCGGCCAACCCGATGACCGCGACGGCGATGGCCAGCGCGGCCGCCGGGACCAGCGCATCGAACCAGGCCAGGCCCGCCGCGAACCCCGCCGCGCCGATGGCCGCCGCCGCGCCCGCCGACCCCGCCACCGTCAGCGCCGCGGCGACGTCGCGCCGGGCCGGGCGCAGCACCAGCAACGCCAGCGACGCGACGAGCCCGCCGGGGATCAGCCCGGCCGCAAACCGCCAGTCCGCCCCGGCCCCGCCTGCCGGGATGCCGGTCAGCGCGGCCCCCGCCACGGCGGCCAGGACCAGCACCTGGCAGGCCAGCAGCAACGCGGCCGCCGCGCTCCCGCCCCGGCGCAGGGCGATGCGCAGCCCACCGCCGGCGGCCAACGCCAGCAGCCCGGCCACGCCCGCGGCGAGCACCGCGTCATGCGGCGACATCGCCAGCACCCCGGCCACCGCGACGGCGGTGGCCGCCGCCGCGACGACCAGCCCCACCGCCGCGTCGGCGACGCCCACCCCGGGCGCATCGTCTGCGAGCACGTCGGCGACGTCGACGACCATCGGCGGCGGCGCCGGCCCGGGATCGTCGGCGATGACGATCCGATCGCCGTCGCACACCCCCGCATCGGCCAGGCCGATTTCGGGGTCGGCGACGGTGCCGTCGGGAAGCCTCACCCGCCACGACGCGCCCGGCGCGTCCCCGGCCCCGATGACGTCGATCATCTCCGGCAGCACCGCCGCCACCGGCGCATGCGCCGGCACGAGCAGGTCCGCCCGGCGCGTCCCGGCACCGTCGCCGGCCAGCAGGTCGGCGCGGATCCGCAGCATGTTGGCGCGCGTCGTCGCAGTGTGCGACATGTTTTCTCCCCATCCCCGCGCGGGCCCCGCCCCCGCGTGTCGGTGCGCCCGTTCCCCCGTTGGCCGGGCGCGTCCCATCAGGGTGGCTTATGCTCTGCGTCGCGTCCAGCCGAAGGCGGCTGGGGTCACTCGGGGGAGGGCTTTGACGATGGGGGATGCGCGTTCGCGCTTGACGACGGCCACCGGTGCCGCCACCACGGCCACCGCATCGGGGGCGCCGGGGGCCATTGCGGAACAGCCGGTGCCAGCGTGGGACGGCGGGCGCGGCCCGCGGATCCCCGGCCCGGCGCCGCGGCCGGGGGACATCCGGCCCGACGCGCCGCCGGAGGCGCCGGAGCCGAAGCAGGTGCCGCTGATGCGGGCGCTGCTGCCGGTGGTGATGCTCGTGGCGGTGGTGGGCATGGTCGCGGTGATGGTGGTGTCGGGGTCGGCGCGCAATCCGATCACGTTCATGTTCCCGCTGCTCATGGTGGTCTCCACGTTGGGGATGATGGCCGGCGGCGCGTCCGGGTCGGCCGACGTCGGCCCCGCCCGGCGCGACTACCAGCGGCATCTGGCCAGCGTGCGCCGGGCGGTGGCCGATGCCGTGGGGATGCAGCGGGCCAGCGTCGTCCACGTCCACCCCGATCCGTCGGATGCGTGGACGCTGGCGGGGACGTGGCGGATGTGGGAGAGGTCGCCGGACGACGATGATTTCGGCGCGGTGCGCATCGGCACCGGCCCGCATGGTCCGGCGACGCCGGTGACGCCGCCGGCGGTGGCCGCCCCGGAGAAGCTCGACCCGGTCTCCGCGGTGGCGCTGCGCCACGTGGTGCGGTCGGCGCGGTCGGTGCCGGATCTGCCCGTCGCCGTCGACGTCGGTGCGTTTCCGCTGGTGGCGGTGCGCGGCGAGTGCGGCGACGCGTTGTCGCTGGCCCGCGCCATGATCGCCCAGCTCGCGGTGGCGCACCATCCCGGGGATTTGGCCATCGCGGTGGCCGGGGTCGGTCCGGAGTGGGAGTGGGTGAAGTGGCTGCCGCACAACGCGCACCCGCGTCGGGCGGATGCCTCGGGCCCGGTGCGGTTGCGCGCGTCGTCGGCGCCGGAACTGGCCGGGCTCCTCGACGGCGTCGACGCCCCGCTCACCGTCATCGTCGCCGATGGCCGCGATCTCGACCGGGATCCGGCGCACCTCGACGTGCTGCTCGCCGCCCGCCCGGAGGACGGCGCCACCGTCTCGGTGATCGCGGTGCCCGTCCCCGATGGTGACGGTGCTGGTGCGACGTCCGCGGCAGCTGTGTCGTCCGGGTTGGCGCTCACCGTCGCCGCCGGACGGGTGCTGGCCACCACGGCCGCCGGCGACGAGGACATCGCCGCTGCCGACGGGCTCGGCGCCGGCGCCGCGGAGTCGCTGGCCCGGCGTCTGGCGCGCCACGCCCCGCCGCGCTCGGCGGGGGAGGAGGGCCCTCGCCGCGACCCCGTGCTCGCCGAGCTCGACCTGGCGCCGCCTCCGGAGCAGCTGCGGTTCCGGCAGCGCCTCGGGGCCGAACGGTTGCGCGTGCCCGTCGGCGTCGACGCCGATGGTTCGGTGCTGCACCTGGACCTCAAGGAGTCGGCCGAGGGCGGCGTCGGCCCGCATGGGCTGTGCATCGGCGCGACGGGCTCGGGCAAGTCGGAGTTCCTCAAATCGGCGGTCCTCGCGCTGGCCGCCACGCACGGTCCCGACCAGCTCAACCTGGTCCTCGTGGACTTCAAGGGCGGCGCGACATTCCTGGGCCTGGAGAGCCTGCCGCATGTGTCGGCGGTGATCACCAACCTCGCCGACGAGCTGTTCCTGGTCGACCGCATGCAGGACGCCATCCGCGGCGAGAAGACCCGCCGCCAGGAGCTGCTGCGCGCGGCGGGCAACTTCCCGGGTGTCGCGGAGTACGAGGCCGCCCGCCGCGCCGGGCGCACCGACTTGGCGCCCCTGCCCGCGCTGGTCATCGTCGTCGACGAGTTCTCGGAGCTGCTCGGCCACCGCCCGGAGTTCGCCGAGCTCTTCGTCGCCGTCGGCCGCCTGGGCCGCTCGCTGCACATGCATCTGCTGCTGGCCAGCCAGCGCCTGGAGGAGGGGCGGTTGCGCGGCCTCGACAGCCACCTGTCCTACCGCATCGGCCTGAAGACCTTCTCCGCCGCCGAGTCCCGCAGCGTCCTCGGCGTCCCCGACGCCCACCACCTGCCGGCCACTCCCGGCGCGGGTTTCCTCAAGACCGATTCCGGCGCGCCCGTGCGCTTCCACTCCGCGTACGTCTCCGGGCCGGTGCCCGCCGATGCCGCGCCCGGTGCGCGGGGGCCGGGGGCGGCCCACGGCCTGCGGGTGTCGCGGTTCGCGGCGGCCTGCGGGCCGGGCGGTGCCGACGCCGATTCGCGTGACGACGCCGTGGAGGCGCCGGTGAACCGGGGGCCGTCGCAAAGCATCTTGGAGGCGACCGTCGGCGCGATGGCCGGGCACCCGCATGCCGCGCACCGGGTGTGGCTGCCGCCGCTGCCCGCGCGGACCGCGCTGGCCGATGCGGCCGACTCGTCGCTGCCCGCGCTGACGGCGTCGGTGGGGCTCGTCGACCGGCCGCTGGAGCAGCGGCAGGACCCGTTCGTCGTCGACCTGTCGGGCACCGGCGGGCACGCCGCGATCGTCGGGGCACCGAGGTCGGGCAAGTCGACGGCGGTGCGCACGCTCGTCGCGTCGATGGCGCTGACCACGCCGCCGGAGCAGCTGCACGTCCACGTCATCGACTACGGGGCCGGCGGTCTGGCGGATCTGGCGGGGCTGCCGCAGGTGGCGTCGGTGGCGCATCGGGGGGACGTCGACAAGCTCAACCGGGTGATCTCGGCGGTGTCGGGCGAGGTCGCGGCGCGGGAGGAGCGGCACCGCGCCCGCGGGTGGCACACCATCGCCGAGGCGCGGGCCGGTGGGGAACCGGACGTGCTGCTCGTCGTCGACGGGTGGCCGGCGCTGCGGCAGGAGCACCAGGCGCTGGGCGACCGCGTGCAGGCGATCCTGTCGGACGGGCTGGCCGTCGGCGTGCACGTGGCGCTGACCGCGCACAGGTGGACCGAGCTGCGCCCGGCCGTGCGCGACCTGCTGGGCACGCGCATCGAGCTGCGGCAGGCCGAGGCCATCGACTCCGTCGTCGACCGCAAGGCCGCCAAGCTCGTGCCCGACGCGCCGGGCCGGGGGCTGTCGCCCGACGGGTGCGGCGTGCTCGTCGCCCATGCCGGGCCCGCCGATGTCGCCGAGGTTGCGGCGGCGTGCCGGGCCCGCGGCGATGCGCCCGTGCCGCCGCTGAAGATGCTTCCCGCGCGGGTCGGATGGCCCGAGGTGGAGGCCGCGGTGGCCGCCGGGGCCGTGGCCGTGGGGCTTGACGAGGACGCGCTGGCGCCGGTGCACTTCGACGCCGCCCGCGACCGCCACCTGCTCATCTTCGGCTCGGCCGGGTCGGGGCGGACGACGGCGCTGCGGACGGTGATCACCGGGCTGCTGCGGACCCGGCCGACGCTGAAATTCCTCGTCGTCGACTACCGGCGCGGCCTGCTCGATGCGGTGCCGCCGGAGCGGCTGGCCGGGTACGCGGGCTCGCCGGCGGTGGCCGAGCCGCTGGTCGCCGAACTGGCCGCGGCCCTGCGCGGCCGCCTGCCGGGCCCCGACGTCACCCCGGAGCAGCTGCGCGCGCGGGATTGGTGGACCGGGCCCGACATCGCGGTCGTCGTAGACGATTACGACCTCGTCTCCGGCACGCGCGGGTCGCCGCTGACGCCGTTGGGCGAGTTCATCCCGCACGCCGCCGACATCGGCCTGCACGTGGTGCTGGCCCGGCGCACGGGTGCGGCGACCCGATCGCTGCACGACCCGGTGCTCGGGGCGGCGAAGGACCAGGGCGCGACGGGCCTGGTGCTCGACGGCTCGCGCGACGACGGCCCGCTGCTGGGCGTGGCCCTGCGCCAGCGCCCGCCCGGCCGCGGCACGTGGGTCGCGCACGGCCGGCCGCCGCGGGTGGTGCAGGTGGCGCTGCCGCCGGAACCGGGCCCGGCCAATGCATCGGAGGTGAGCGGCGATGGCGAAGGCTGACGCGCGATCGACGCCGACGGTCCTCCACGCGTGGGGTCCCGCGGCCTGCGCGCCGGAGGGGGATGCGGCGCTCATCGATGGTGCCGGGGCGGCGCCGGACGTCGTCATCACCCCGTCGAATTGGGGTGGCCGGCGTCGCGAGCTGTTCGCGCAGGAGCTGGTGCGCCGGGGTTTCGACCCCCGCATCGGCGACTTGGCCACGGAGCTGATGGGCCTGGAGCGCCCGTCGGTCGCCCACAGCATCCTCGTGGAGGTCGAGGCCGGCCGGATCTGCGTGTCTCGCCTCGTCTTCGATGCCGGGCTCGCCGATTCGCGGTTGTCCTTCCGCGGCGGCGACGCACTGGAGATCATCCGCGAGGTCGCCGCCGAGTTGCTGGCCGGCGCCGACGTCGTCGACGAGGTTCTGGACACCTCCGACGTCGAGTTCATCGTCGCGTCCGGCTCCGATCACCTCGTCGCCGACATGCGCCGCCGCGGCTGGCTCGCCTTCCCGGTCCCGATGGAGCTGGTGGGCACCGCATCGCGTGACGACGCCTCCGCCCACCCCCTTCGCCCCGGAGCCGACCGCGACGTGGTGTCCCGGCAGTCTGCGTCCGGGCGGCCGGTGGCCGGTGGGGCGGGGTCCGAGCGGCCGGGGTCCGGTCGGGCGGTGGCCGACGATGCTCCGCAGGAAGCGGGCGCAGATGGGGGATTGGCCGCCTGGGGCTTGGCCGACGGGGGATTGGATGTGGCCGCATTGCGGCGTCGGGCCCGGGCCAGGGAGAACACTCGTCGCCGCCCGTCCCATCCGGCGCAGGTGATGGCGTCGGTGGCGGGCGCGGTGGTGGCGTGCGTCCTCGCGGTGACGGCGATCGCGCTCATCGTCGATGGACCCGTGGGGACGGCGTGGCGCGACGACGCCGTCCTCGCCGCCGCCGCGGGCGACGGGAGTGGTGGCCCCAATGGCGGCGAGCCGGATCCGGGTGATGCGGCCGGGTCAGGTCCAGGAGACGGTCCCCATGCCGGTACTCACTCTGAGGCTGGCGCAGATCCGGGCGCAGATGCCGATGCCGGAGCGCATGGAGGCCCCGACACCCGGACCGAACCGAAGAGCGCGGAGCTGGCCGGCAAGGGCGTCCGGGTGGAGCTGCCGGATGGTTGGCGCATCGACGATCGCGCCGCCGCCGATGGCTTGGTGCTCGTAGACGGCGGGCCGATGCGCATCCTCGTGTCCGCCGGCGAGGTGGCGTGGGGCATGGACGCCGAGGGCATCGTCGCCGGCCTCACCGCGCATGCGGCGGGCGATCCCACCATGGATCGGGTGCGGCGGGAGACGATCGAGGGGCTCGACGTCGTCGTGCACGAGGAGCGCCCCGACGACGGATCCGTCGTTCTGTGGCAGCACCGCCTCATCGACGGGTGGCAGGTGTCGGTCGGCTGCCAGTTCCGCGGAGCCACGATCCCGCAGGTGAGACCCGTATGCGGCCAGGCGCTGCGCACCGCGGGCGTGGCGGCGCCGCAATGACGGGCACGCCGTGACGGGGGTGCGCATGGGGGTGTGCGAGGGGATGTCCGGAAAAAAGATGGAACCGATCGGGCCCGGGGCGCGTCCATTGATGTGGCGGCCGGGGAAGGGATCCCGGCTTCCGGAACCGGTGCGGGGACCGCCGCACCGGAACCACGGCCGGCGGCTGATGCCGCGGGCCACAACCAGATGCACTCCGAATTGCACATCGAGATGCACATCAAGCTGCACACCGAGAACCACACACGAGGGGGAATCACATGACCGGCGGGATCTTCACCACCGAATCAAGCACGATGACCACGACGGCGGGCGACGTCGACGGGGTCAACCAGGAAGTCTCCGGCGAGCTGGCGCGGCTGCGCGGCGTCGTCGACGGCATGGCCGGGGAGTGGAAGGGCCAGGCCAAGATGGCGTTCGACGACGTCATGCTGCGGTGGGACGAGGCGGCGGCGAAGCTGTCGGGCGCGCTCACCGAGATCGCGGAGAACATCCGCGCCAACGCCGGCAGCTTCGATGCCGGCGAGGAGTCCGGCGCGGCCGACTTCAACCGCGTCGGCGCCGCCGGCGGCGGGCTGCTGAACCTGTAACACCCGGCACGACCCGGCGCCCGATCGGGCTCCGGCCACCAATTCACGAGGGGGACCACATGACCGACACCATCCGCTACCAGTTCGGCTCCATCGCCGCGGGCGCCGCCGACATCCGCACCACCTCCGGGCACATCCAGACGCTGCTCGGCGACCTCAAGGCCCGCATCGCGCCGATGACGTCCACGTGGGAGGGCGATTCCGCCGTCGCCTACGAGGACGCCCAGCGCAAGTGGGACGAGTCCGCCGGCGAGCTCAACCAGATCCTGGAGACCATCGCCCGCACCGTCGAGGAGGGCAACGACCGCATGTCCGACATCAACCGCCGCGCCGCCGCCAGCTGGGGCTGATCGGCGACGCAGCACGACTCCGCTTTACGACGGCCGATGCCACCGTCCCCCACCGGGACCCCGGCATCGGCCGTTCCGCATGCGCCCACGCGTTTTGGTCTCCGGCGCCGCCACCGGTAAAGTGGACCGCCTGTGTGCACCAGACTCCCGCACGCACTACGGCGCATGCGAACAGACAAGCCGTCGTAAAGCGACAAGCGGGAGCGACAACCTCCCCGGGTCTCCACCGGCCGCCGGGGGCAGGGCACGCGGCGCACACCGGCCGGCAGAATCACACGGACCCGTAAAGGAGTCATGTTGTCTACTTTCCACCCCAAGGACGGTGACATCGAGCGCAAGTGGTACGTCATCGACGCCACTGACGTCGTGCTCGGTCGCCTCGCCACCCACGCCGCCGACCTGCTGCGCGGCAAGGGCAAGGCCTACTTCGCCCCCAACGTCGACTGCGGCGACCACGTCATCGTGATCAACGCCGACAAGATCCACATCTCCTCGAACAAGCGGGACCGCGAGATGCGCTACCGCCACTCCGGCTACCCCGGTGGCCTGAAGTCGATGACCCTCGGCCGCTCCCTCGAGCTGCACCCCGAGCGCGTCATCGCCGAGGCCATCGAGGGCATGATGCCGCACAACAAGCTGTCGCGTCAGTCCATCAAGAAGCTTCACGTCTACGCCGGTGCCGAGCACCCGTACGCCGGCCAGAAGCCCGAGAACTACGAGATCAAGGCGGTGGCGCAGTGACCAACCCCCAGGACACCAACGAGGCCCAGGTCGACAACACCGAGGCCACCTACGACGACGTCCAGGCCGCGGCCGAGGCCGCCACCGAGGACTTCACCTCCACCATCGGCGACGCGCTCGTCGATGAGACCGCCGAGGTCGAGGGCGACGAGACCGCCGCCGTCGCCGAGCCCGCCGTCCTGGATCGCCCGATCCAGACCGTCGGCCGCCGCAAGCGCGCCATCGCGCGCGTCAACGTCACCGCCGGCTCCGGCAAGATCACCTGCAACGGCCGCGACATCGAGGATTACTTCCCGAACAAGCTGCACCAGCAGGAGATCAAGGACCCGCTGGTCCTGCTCGAGCGCGAGAACCAGTTCGACATCGCCGCCAACATCCACGGTGGCGGCCCGTCCGGCCAGGCCGGCGCCCTGCGCCTGGCCATCGCCCGCGCCCTCAACGAGTACAACCCGGAGGAGCGCGGCCAGCTGAAGAAGGCCGGCTTCCTCACCCGCGACGCCCGCGCCGTCGAGCGCAAGAAGGCCGGTCTGCACAAGGCCCGCCGCGCGCCGCAGTACTCGAAGCGCTAAACCGAAGCTCCGGAGCCGCGCTCCAGCTTCCGTCGCCGCCGCCGGTTCGCTCACGCGGGCCGGTGGTGCGCAACGAGGCGAGTCGCCCCGGTGCCGTACGGTGCCGGTGGTCGGCTCGAACGCTTCACCGCAACGCCCCATCCCGGGATTTCCCGGGGTGGGGCGTTGTGGCGTTCGGGGCGGGGTCCGTCAGAGGTGAGGTGGGCAGGGGCGTTTCATGTGGACGGTGCTGCGCCGGATGGGCGGGATGGGGCCTTCGATTGCCGCGATCTCTCCCACTCCGCAGAGATACCTACGTATCGGCCAGATACTCACGTTTGAACATGAGTATCTGGCCGAAACGTAGGTGTCTGTGGCTGAAACGTAGGTTTTTGGCCGGACGAGCGGCGCCCGCGGCTCCGTGGGGCCCGGCCTCGGTGAAGAAAGACGCCGGCTGGACAGAAAGACGTGGTTGACCAACTCTTTCTGTCCAGCCGGCGTCTATCTGTGCGGCGGGGAGTCCCGGACTCAGGCGCTCGGGTCGGTCGGGACGGTCGGGTAGATCGGGACGGTAGGGGCGCTCGGTCGGTCGGGTCGGTCGAGTCGGTCGGGGCGCTCGTTCGGTCAAGGCGGTCGGGGTGGCCGGTCTCTGCACCCTTCTGCACTAGTGGCATTACTGGTATTATTGAGGCATGGCGGAAGTGCCGGTCAACGTCGACAAGCGATTGAAGCGCATCAAAAGGAAACCCGGATCCGTCTCGTTCGAGGACCTGCGGACGGTGTGCGACCACTTTTTCGAGCGGCGACCGGGAAAAGGCTCCCACCTGGCCGTCTATAAGATGCCCTGGCGCGGAGATCCGCGGATCAACATCCAACGGGGCCGCGGCGGCGAAGCCAAGCCGTATCAGGTCCGGCAAGCGCTGAAGGCCATCGATCGGCTCATCGACGAGACGGAAACAAGCAACTGAGGAGGAGCACCATGCACAGCCAGCGATACACCTACCAAGTCGCGTGGTCCGAAGAGGACCAGGAGTTCGTCGGCACCGTGCTCGAGTTCCGGTCGCTGTCGTGGCTCGATGCCGACCGGGATGCCGCACTCGCCGGAATCACCTCTCTGGTGGAAGAGGTCATCGCGGACATGTTGGAGACCGGGGAGGAGATCCCGGCCCCGTACGGGGAGCGGGCGTTCTCCGGCAAGCTCCAGGTGCGGATGCCGTCGGAAGTCCATCGGCGGCTGGCCATGGAGGCGGCCCGTGAGGGGATCTCGTTGAATCGGTTGATCAACAGCCGTTTGACGTCCGCGTAGTGCGGAGGTGATGCGGTCGGCGTAGGGCGGAGGTGGTGTGATCGGCGTCGGGTTCGTAGACACCTACGTTTCGGCCAGATACTCACGTTTGAACATGAGTATCTGGCCGAAACGTAGGTGTCTGGGGCTGAAACGTAGGTATCCGGTCGGACGATCGGTGCCCGCGGCTCCGTGGGGCCCGGCCCCGGTGAAGAAAGACGCCGGCTGGACAGAAAGACGTGGTTGACCAACTCTTTCTGTTCAGCCGGCGTCTATCTGTGCGGAGGAGCGGTCCTCGGGGACTGAGCCCCGGGGTTTTGGGGCGAGAGAAGAGCTACCGGGGCGTTCGTTTCGGGAGCTGCGGGCGAGAGTGCTCTGCCCCGACGTACCCCGCGAGGCGCTGGCCGGGGAGTTCGGGGCCGTTGCCCGCCCACCTACGCCCCGACGTACTCCGCGAGGTGACGGCCGGTGATGGTGCCGTCGCTGCTTCCGCTGCCGCTCGAGACGGCGACGAGGTCGGACGGAGTGCCCTCGAAGACGACGCGCCCACCCTCGACGCCGGCGCCCGGGCCGAGGTCGATGATCCAGTCGGCGTGGGCCATCACGGCCTGGTGATGCTCGATGACCACCACCGACGACCCGCCATCGACGAGGCGGTCGAGGAGCGCGAGCAGGTTGTCGACGTCGGCGAGATGCAGGCCGGTCGTCGGCTCGTCGAGGACGAAAACCTCGCCGGAGGTCTTCGCCGCCTTCCCCGTCTTGCGCCCCTTCAGGTGCGTGGCCAGCTTGAGGCGCTGGCGTTCGCCGCCGGACAGCGTCGGCAGGGTGCGCGAGAGGGTGAGGTAGCCGAGGCCGACGTCGTCGAGGGTGGCCAGGATCTTCACGGCGGCGGGCAGCCGCGCGTCGCCGTCGCCGAAGAACTCGAGGGCGTCGGCGACGGTCATGTCCATGACCTGCGCGATGTCGCGGCCGCCGAGCTTGTGCTCGAGCACGGCGTCCTGGAATCCGCGGCCTTCGCAGTCTTCGCAGGGGGTGGCGGCGCCGCCGCGGAAGGACACCTCCGGGTAGATCATGCCGGCGCCCTTGCAGGTGGGGCAGGCGCCGTCGGAGTTGGCGCTGAATAGGCCGGGCTTGACACCGTTGGCCTTGGCGAATGCCTTGCGCACGGGGTCGGCGAGCCCGGTGTAGGTGGCCACGTTGGAGCGCCGCGAGCCCTTGATCGGCGCTTGGTCGACGAAGATGACGTCGAGGTCGCCGGCGCTTCCCGCTTGCTTTGTGACGCCTCCCTCCCCGAGTGCGCCGTGGATCAGGGAAGACTTGCCGGATCCGGCGACGCCGGTGACGACGGTGAGCACGCCGAGGGGGACGTCGACGTCGACGTCGCGGAGGTTGTGGTCGGCGGCGCCGCGGATCTCCAGCGCCCCGGTGGCGGGGCGGACGTCGGCGGCGGTCTTGAGTTCGGCGCGGTGGTCGAAGTGGCGGCCGGTGAGGGTGCCGGAGGCGCGCAGCCCGTCGACGTCGCCCTGGAACTGGATTTCGCCGCCGGCGGAACCGGCGCCCGGGCCGACGTCGACGATGTGGTCGGCGATGGCGATGGTCTCCGGCTTGTGCTCGACGACGAGGACGGTGTTGCCCTTGTCCCGCAGTTGCTGCAGCAGTTCGTTCATGCGGGCGATGTCGTGGGGGTGCAGGCCGACGGTCGGTTCGTCGAAGACGTAGGTGACGTCGGTGAGCGCCGAGCCGAGGTGGCGGATCATCTTCACGCGCTGGGCTTCGCCGCCGGACAAGGTGCCCGACGCACGGTCGAGCGACAGGTAGCCGAGGCCAATGGAGGCGAAGGAGTCGAGGGTCTCCTGCAGCGTCTTCAGCAGCGGCGCCATCGTCGCGGACTGCTTGGTCGCCGAGAAGTCGCGCACCCACTCGGCCAGGTCGGTGATCTGCATGGCGGCCAGCTCCGCGATGTTCTTGCCGTGGACGGTCACCGACCGCGCGGAATCGTTGAGTCGGGTGCCTCCGCAGTCGGGGCAGGGGCGGAAGACGATGGCGCGTTCGACGAATGCCCGGACGTGCGACTGCATCGACTCGACGTCCTTGGACAGCATGGACTTGCGGATCTTCGTGATCACGCCCTCGTAGGTGACGTTGATGCCGTCGACCTTGACCTTCGTGGCCTCCCGGTACAGCAGGTCATCGAGCTCGGCGTCGGTGAACTCGCCGAGCGGCTTGTCCATGTCGAAGTACCCGGACCCGGCGAAAATGCGGCCGTACCAGCCGTCCATCGAATAACCGGGCACGGTGAGGGCGCCTTCGGACAGCGATTTGGAGTTGTCGAAAAGCGCGGTGAGGTCGAAGTCTGAGACCGTGCCGCGGCCCTCGCAGCCGGGGCATTGGCCGCCGAGGATGGAGAACTCGCGGCGCTCCTTCGTGCCGTCCGCCTTGGTCAGCGCGCCGGCGCCCGACGCCGAGGCGACGTTGAAGGAAAAGGCGTTGGGCGGGCCGATCTGCGGGTCGCCCAGGCGGGAGAAGAGGATGCGCAGCAGCGCGCCGACGTCGGTGGCGGTGCCCACCGTCGAGCGGGCGTTGGAGCCCATGGGCTCCTGGTCGACGACGATGGCCGTCGTCAAGCCGGACAGGACGTCGACGTCCGGGCGCGCCGGCGTCGGCATGAAGCCCTGCACGAACGACGGGTACGTCTCGTTGATCAGGCGCTGCGACTCCGCGGCGATGGTGTCGAAGACCAGCGACGACTTGCCCGAACCGGACACGCCCGTGAACACGGTCAGGCGGCGCTTGGCCAGGTCGAGGTCGACGCCGCGCAAGTTGTTCGCGCGGGCGCCGCGGACGGAGATGACGTCGTGGGAGTCGGCGGGATGAGCGGCGGGATGGGCGGCGGGGGTCGCGTCGGTCATGGCGCCCTTTCGTCAGGCTGGAGGGGGAAGAACCGGGAACGCCCCATTGTCCACCGGTTGGGGGTGGGGCGGCAACGAACGCCGCGGGTCGCTGGTGTGGGGGCGCGCGGAGGGTGGCACAATGTCGGGATACGGAAATCGGCCCCGCGACCCGGAGGCCGTCACCCGACGATCAGGAGTTGCATCTGACATGGCCCGTCTCTTCGGCACCGACGGTGTCCGCGGACTCGCGAACAAGACCCTCACCGCGCCTTTGGCGATGAAGCTGGGGGCCGCGGCCGCCACCGTCCTGACCCGGGGCGCGAACCCGGTCAAGCGCCGCCCGACGGCGATCATCGGCCGCGACCCGCGCGTGTCGGGCGAGATGCTCGCCGCGGCGATGGCGGCGGGCATGGCCTCCAAGGGCGTCGACGTGCTGCGCGTGGGCGTGCTGCCGACGCCGGCGGTGGCGTACCTGACGGACGATTACGGCGCCGACATGGGCGTGATGATCTCCGCGTCGCACAACCCGATGCCGGACAACGGCATCAAGTTCTTCGCCGCCGGCGGCTCGAAGCTCGACGACACGGTGGAGAAGGAGATTGAGCAGGCCCTGCTGCAGCTGGAGGAGGGCGGCCCGACGGGCACCGGCATCGGCCGCGTCATCGAGGAGGCCACCGACGGCCTGGACCGCTATCTGTTCCACCTAGCCAAGGCCGTGCCGGCGAAGATCGACGGCATCCGCGTGGTCGTCGACTGCGCCAACGGCGCCGCGTCGGAGGCCGCGCCGCTGGCGTACGCCGCGGCGGGCGCGGACGTGGTGGCCATCCACAATTCGCCCAATTCGTACAACATCAACGACGGCTGCGGTTCGACGCACATCGACGTGCTGCAGAAGGCGGTCCTGGAGCACGGCGCGGATCTGGGCCTGGCCCACGACGGCGACGCCGATCGCTGCCTGGCGGTCGACTCCGAGGGCAACATCATCGACGGCGACCAGATCATGGCCGTGCTGGCGGTGGCCATGAAGGAGCAGGGCCTGCTGCACCACAACACATTGGTGGCCACGGTGATGTCGAACCTGGGCCTGAAGCTGGCCATGCAGGACAACGGCATCGATCTGCGCACGACGAAGGTCGGCGACCGCTACGTCCTGGCGGACCTCAACGCGGGCGGCTACTCGCTGGGCGGCGAGCAGTCGGGCCACCTGGTCATCCCGGATTTCGCCACGACGGGCGATGGCACGCTGACGGGCCTGTACCTGATGGCGCGGATGGCGCAGACGGGCAAGTCGCTGTCGGAGCTGGCGTCGGTGATGAAGGTGCTGCCGCAGACCCTGATCAACGTCCCGGTCGCCGACAAGTCGCGCATCGGCGATGCCCCGGCGGTGAAGGAGGCCATCGCGAAGGCGGAGCAGACCCTCGGCGACACGGGCCGCGTCCTGCTGCGCGCGTCGGGCACGGAGGAGCTTTTCCGCGTCATGGTCGAGGCCCCCGACGCCGAGACCGCGCGCCGCATCGCCGGCGAGCTCGCCGCGGTGGTCGCCTCGGTGTAGGTTGCCCGTTCCGGTCCCGCTCGGCGGGGTTCCGGCTGCTTTTTTGCTTGACGACGTCCCATGTCCGCGTGGGACGTCGTCAAGCTTTTTCATGCCCTTTGTGCAGCGGCGGCGGGGGCGGCCACCCCCGGACCGGGGCGGCGGGGAAATCGGATGGAACCGACGGCGGCCGGGGCGCGTCTAAAGGGGATGTCAGGGCGGGCCGCGGAGGACGCGGCGCGCGGGAAATCCGAAGAGGGGGAAGTCACGTGGGAGAAATGGGAGCCGGGGACGGCATGCGGATGTCGGGGGACCGGGTGGCGCGGGTCGCCGCCGAGGTGTCCGGGCGGGCCGGCGACGGCGATGGGCGGTGGGCCGGGGTGCCCGGATTCTCGCCGGTCGCGGCGGGGGCGGCGTTCGCCGACCGGGGCGCGCGGCTGGAGGCGGCCGTCGAGGCGATGCGCGGGCGCGGGCGGCGGGCGCACGGTGAGCTGGCGCAGTACGCGCCGGGGGTCGCGGCGCAGTTCGGTGCGCTCGGCGACGCCGACGCGGTGTCGCGCGAGGCCGTGCGGCGGATGGGCGTCGGGGGAGGGGAGACGGCGTGAACGGGGGATTCATCAGCACGGGGGCGTCGGGGCTCGGGGCGGTGCTCGGGGCGGCGGATGCGGTGGCGGTGCCGTTCGGTGCGCCGGCGTCGGCGCCGGTGGCCGTTCCGGAGGTGACGGCGGCCGCGGCGGCCGTCGACGGATTCGACCCGGCGGCGTTCGGGGCGGTGGCCGATGGCGTGAACCTGGGGTGCGCCGAGGCTGCGGGCAACGGCGCCGTGGATTTCGCGGGGCTCGGTGGTGCGGCGGCCGAGGCGATGGCCGGTGCGGTCGGCGGCGCGGATGCCGCCTGCCTGGGCCAGTGGGCGTCGGCGGCGGGTGCCGGGCTGGGCATGCGGTGCGCCGGTGACGCGGCGGCGACGGTGGCGGCTGCGGCGGATGCGTCGATGGCCGGTGCGATCGGCGCCGCCGGCGGGGTCATCGGCGGGTGCGAATCGGCGGCGGCGCTGCCGGGCGCGGGGCCTGCGGCGGCACAGGTCGCCGCGCAGGTGTCGGGGTCGCTGGTGGCCTGCGTCAATGGGATCATCACCGCCCGCGATGCGTGCGTCGGCGAGATGCTCGATTGCGCCATCGCCGACGTGGAGGCGTGCGTCGCCGAGTCCGACGCCGCGCCCGTGCCCGAGTGCCCCGAGGTCGTGGCGGAGTGCGAACCGGCCGGTGCCGTGGCGCCGAAGCCGGTTGCACCAGAGCCGGTTGCGCCAAAGCCGGTTACGACAGAGCCGGTTGGGCCTCCCGCGTCGACGGTGCCGGCGGCGGTCGCGCCGGAGCCTGCCGCACCTGCCGGGTCGGCTGCTCCCGCTGGACCCGCCGCACCGGCCATGACGGGAGCCGCCGCGGGTCAGGCGGCCGGCAGCGTGGTCGGCGGCATCGTCGGCAACATCGCCGCCCAGGTCACCGGTGCCGTCGTCGGTGGGGTGTCGGCGGCGGTCAACGCGGGAGGCATGCTCGATCTGTGCATGCCGCCGGCCGCGGCCGAGTGCACCCCGGTGCCCGCCGCATGCCCGGAGCCCGCTCCGGCGCCGGTGGACTGCCCCGAACCTGAACCGGCGCCCGAGCCGGAACCGGCACCGGAACCGGCGCCTGAGCCGGAACCCGAGCCTGAGCCCGAACCTCAGACGGAACCCGAGCCAATTCCCGAACCTGTGCCGGAGCCGCCGCCGCCCGCGGGCAAGCTCGAGCACATGAACGCCGCCGGCGCCGCGCCCGCTCCGGAACCGCCGCCGAAGCCGATCCCGGAGGCTGCTCCGGCGCCTGCTCCGGCCGCTGAACCTGCGCCTGCCGCAGTGCACGCGCCGTCCGCGGGCGGGTGGTCCTGATGAACAACTTCGTCGACGCGGACCGGCTGGCGGGGATGGATCCGCTGCAGCGGGCCCGTTACGACGCCGCCGTCCAGCGCTACCACGACACCGTCGCCGCACACCGGGCGACGTTCGACGCACAGCTGCGGGCGGCGAAGAACGCGGTCGACGAACTCCACCGTCGCCACGACCCGAAACGGGCGGCGGGGGAGGACACCGCCACCGGCGATGCCCCGAATGCCCGCGGCGAACGTGGGCGATCCCTCTCGACCGACGCCCGCGCGGTGGCGGCGCCCGGGCCGGTTCGGTCGATCCTCAACAAGGGAGGCTGAAGGGGCGGGAGGTGGGCGTCGCAAAGCAAGAACCCGGAAAACGACGAACGCCGCCCGGACAACCGGGCGGCGAGCGAAAGGAAAGCGACGAGGGGAACTACGCGCGGGGCTGGCCCGGCAGCGGCAGGTACTCGGTCTCGGGCAGCTGATCGCGCAACCACTCGAGGCTGCGGTTGGTGATGCCCTTCATCTTGGTGTCGAGCTCGGCGAAGGCGGAGTACTTCTTCTCGTCGCCGACCGTCGCCAAAATGTAGCCCGTCAGCGCGGCGCGGGTGATCTCCTGCTGCTTCACGCTCGACTTGGAAAAGCCCATCAGGCGGTTGATCAGCGGGGTCTCGGAGAAATCGGCCTGCTCGGCGTCGTCGACCTCGCGGAAAATGACGTCGCCGGCCCAATTGACCGCCAGGCGCTTCGGGTTGCCGCGATCGAGCCACTGGTTCTCACCGGGGCCGAGCACCAGGCCCGGGCAATGGACGTTCGTCGCCGCGGCCTCCGCCGACGGGGACGTGTCCGCCGGGAAGATGCAGGACACCGACTTGATGCTGTTGCGGCCCGCCGCAGCGAGCACCGCCGCACCCGCGCCCATGCCATGACCGGCCAGACCCAGCTTCGCCGGGGACACCGTCACCTCGCCCTCGCCCAGGCGCACGCCCGCGAGGACCTGCAGCGCGGACTCCAGATCATTGGCCAGCCCGCGATGATCCGCCACCAGCCCCGTCTCCGTGTTCGGCGCCGCCACCGCGATGCCCCACGACGCCAAATGACGCAGCGTCGCGTGATAATCCTCGACCGGCGCACGCCAGTCATGGCCGAACGCCACGCCCGGCACGCCCTTACCCTTCGCCGGCGCGTACACCACGCCGGGCAACCCGACGTAGGAGAGATCGCCGACGAGGACGCGGTGCGGGCCGCGCTTCGACAGGTTGGAGACGAGGGTCTTCAGATTCTCAGCCACGGGAGCCAGCATATCGGCAATGCGTAAACCGATGTGGCCAGCATGGGGAAACACGTGGCGGATTCGCCGGAAAATCCGATGCCAACAAAGAGGCGCGATCCGCTTATGCTGTCAGGCATGTGTGGAATCGTTGGATACGTGGGACGGCAGCCGGCGCTCGACATCGCGGTCGAGGCCCTGCGGCGGATGGAGTACCGGGGCTACGACTCGGCGGGTGTCGCGGTCCTCGACGGCGACGGCGGGGTCAACGTCGAGAAGAAGGCCGGCAAGCTGGCCAACCTGGAAAACCAGCTCGACGCCGACGGCCGCGACCGGTTCGTCGGCTCCACCGGCATCGGCCACACCCGCTGGGCCACGCACGGCCGCCCGACCGACGCGAACGCGCACCCGCACGTCTCCTACGACGGCAAGGTCGCCATCGTCCACAACGGCATCATCGAGAACTTCGCCCCGCTGCGCGCGGAGCTGGAGGACGCCGGCGTCGAGCTGAAGTCCGACACCGACTCCGAGGTGGCCTGCCACCTGCTGGCCCGCGCCTACAACGGCGAGGACGCCTCCGGCACCGCCGGCGACTTCGAGGCCTCCGCCCTGGCGGTGCTCAACCGCCTCGAGGGCGCGTTCACCCTGCTGTTCACCCACGCCGACCACGCCGACCGCATCATCGCGGCGCGCCGCTCCACCCCGCTGATCGTGGGCGTCGGCGGCGACGGCATGTACCTCGGCTCCGACGTGGCGGCGTTCATCGCCCACACGAAGGAGGCCGTCGAGCTGGGCCAGGACAACGTCGTGGTCATCACGGCCGACGATTACAAGATCATGGGCTTCGACGGCGCGGAGCAGGAGGGCCGCCCGTTCACCATCGACTGGGATCTCGCCGCCGCGGAGAAGGGCGGCTACGACTCGTTCATGATCAAGGAGATCCACGAGCAGCCCGGTGCCGTCCGCGACACCCTGGCCGGCCACCTGGTCGATGGCCGCATCGTCCTCGACGAGCAGCGGCTGACGGACCAGGATCTGCGGGACATCGAGAAGGTCTTCGTCATCGCCTGCGGCACCGCGTACCACTCGGGCCTGCTGGCCAAGTACGCCATCGAGCATTGGGTGCGCATTCCGGTGGAGATCGAGGTGGCCTCGGAGTTCCGCTACCGCGACCCGGTGCTGGACCGCCAGACGCTGGTCGTGGCCATTTCGCAGTCGGGCGAGACCGCGGACACGCTGGAGGCGGTGCGCCACGCGAAGTCGCAGGGCGCTCGCGTGCTGGCGGTGTGCAACACCAACGGCGCGCAGATCCCGCGCGAGTCGGATGCGGTGCTCTACACCCACGCGGGCCCGGAGATCGGCGTCGCGGCGACGAAGTCGTTCCTGGCGCAGGTCGCGGCGAATTACATCGTCGGCCTGGCGCTGGCGCAGGCCCGGGGCACGAAGTACCCCGACGAGGTCACCCGCGAGTACCGCGAGCTGGAGGCGATCCCGGACAAGATCGCGACGGTCGTGGCCATGCAGGAGGAGATCTACGACATCGCCCGCGAGCTCGGCGCGATCCCGACGATGCTGTTCCTGGGCCGCCACGTCGGTTTCCCGGTGGCGCTGGAGGGTGCGCTGAAGCTCAAGGAGCTGGCGTACATCCACGCGGAGGGTTTCCCGGCCGGCGAGCTCAAGCATGGGCCGATCGCGCTGATCGAGGATGATCTCCCGGTCGTCGTGGTGGTGCCGTCGCCGAAGGGCCGTGCGGTGCTGCACTCGAAGATCGTGTCCAACATCCAGGAGATCCGGGCCCGCGGTGCGAAGACCATCGTCATCGCGGAGGAGGGCGACGAGAAGGTCCGCCCGTTCGCCAATTACCTCATCGAGATCCCGGAGTCGTCGACGCTGCTGCAGCCGCTGCTGTCGACGATCCCGCTGCAGTTCCTGGCGGCGGAGATCGCGCGCCAGTGCGGCAACGAGGACATCGACAAGCCGCGCAACCTGGCCAAGTCGGTGACGGTGGAGTAGGTCTCCGCCGCTTTCCGGTCGCGTTTCGCATGCACGGGGGCCGGGTCACGGATCGCTTTACGACGGTCCGCGTCCCGGCCCTCCGCCGTTTCCGCGGGGTCCGGCGGGTCAGTCCAGTTTGCGGGGCACGGCGGCCGGACGTGGCCGGCGCGTGGCCAGGGCGACGCCGATGGCGACGGGCACGCACATGGCCAGCGCCAACGGGGAGGCGTCCTCGCCGAGGATCAGCGCACCGAGGACGATGCTGATCAGCGGCGGCAGGAAGTGCGCCACGGCCGCGCGGTCGGGCCCGGCCTGGCGGATGAGCGTCAGCCACATGGTCATCGCCAGCACGGAGGCGCCGACGATGAGGTACGCCTCGGCGACGAGGAAGGGCACGGTGAGGTCGGGGGCGTCCTCGAAGAGCAGGGCGATGGCGACGCTGGGGATGCCGGCGGCGAGGCTCTGCACGCCGGTGGAAAACCACGGGCTGCCCGGAGGGACGAGCTTCGGGGTCAGCACCGTGCCCGCCACCAGGCACGACACCGCGCCGAGGCTGAATCCCACCCCGGTCCACGACGTCTCGCCGGAATCCAGCCGCGTCCACGCCGAACCGACCACTCCGAGAAAGCCCAGAACGCAGCCGATCCACTGGGTGACCAGCAGCGCCCGCCCGCGCAGCGAGGAAATCACCAGCACCGCCAACGGGGTCAGCGCGGTGACGATCGCGCCCATGCCCGCCGACAGATTCGGCATCGCCGTGGCCATGAGGCCCAGGTAGCCGGCGTTGTTGAGCAGGCCGACGACGGCGGTGCCCGCCAACCCGCGGCGGGTCATGGCGCGGCGGGCGCCCCAGGCGGCGGCGATCATGACCAGGCCCGCGATGGTGCAGCGGATGCCGACGATGGTGTACGCGCCGGCGTGATCGCTGGCGACCTTCATGGCGACGAACGCGCCCGACCACAGCGTCGCCCACGTGAGCGTCAGCGTGGCCAGGCGCACGGGCGAAATCTGCACTGGGAGGGACCTTTCGGGGAGCGTGGAGAACCCCCGGAACATTAGCCGATCGGCCCCATCGGCGGAACGACTTCTGCCCGGCGGAGAGGCGGCGCCGCCGGGAGAAGCGGGAGTGCCGTGCGGCGTCAGCAGGAGGCGGGCACGCCGTCCTCCCGGTCGACCCACTGCTGCAGCGCATCGCGCACCGCGTCGGCGTAGGCGGTGGCGCCGGTGAGGGTCGGGTGGATGAGGTCGTCGCGAAGCAATGTCGTGTCCTCGGTGGCCGCCCGGCACCACTCGGCGGCGAAGACGTTGTCGTACTCCTCGGCGAACCCGACGACCTGCTCCTTGGCCTCCGGCATGTACCAGCGGTCGCCGTAGGGCATGACCAGGATGATCACGCGGTCATCGCCGAGCAGCTCGACGATCTGCTCGAACTCGCCCTCGCGCGCCGCGCCGTTGGTGCCGAAGCCCAGGACCACGAACTGGTCGAGGGTGCCGGCGGCCTCCATGTTCGCGATCATCGTCGGCAGGGCCTCGTAATGGCGCGACACCGCGCCGTCGACGTAGATGCCCGGGAACTCCTCGTCGAGGGCGGCCGCACTGGCCAGCAGCACCGAATCGCCCAGCGCCGTGATGCGGTCGCCGGTGGGCATCTCGCGGTCGGGCAGCGTCGGCGCCGCGGCCTGGGCTGACTGCGCTGACTCCTGGCGCTGGGCCAGGGCCTCGAGGTCGGCCTCCAGACTCTCGCCCGGGCGCGCCCCGCCCATGACCGCGGCGGGCAGTCCCATCAGCGCCACCGCCACGAGCACCACCGTCGCGCCGGCGAAGATCGTGCGGGGAGTGCCCGGCCCCGCCACCAGATCGCGGCGCGCACGGCGCCGCGCGGCCCGCCACCTGCGGAAGGGCTCGACGACGCCGTTGCGGCGGATCGGATCCTCCACCAGCGCCCACGACATCGCCGCCAGCAGGAACGACAGCGCGATGACCGCCGCGCCCCGCAGCACCGGCCGATCATCGAGCTCCGCCGGCAGGTACACCGTCACCGGCAGGTGCCACAGGTAAATGCCGTACGAGCGCTCGCCGATCCACCGCATCGGCGCGATGGCCAGAATGCGCGCCACGATGGTGCGCTGGTGGAGGATGGAGTGGATGGCGGCCATCGTCGCAAAGCTCAGGACCGCCAACCCGCCACCGAACAGGAACGGCGAATCGTCGGGCATGACCACGATGAGCGCGACGATCGCCGCGATGCCCACCAGCCCGGTGACCTCCGCGGGCAGTCGCCGGATCGGGGCCGTGCCCGTCGCGCGCACCAGCACGATCGCCAGCAGCGCGCCGAGGAGGAGGCCGCCGGCGCGGGTGTCGGTGCCCTCGTAAATGCGGGTGGCGTCGGCGCCGGCAGCGGACAGGTGGGCCATCCAGCCGAAGCTCGCCGCCGCCAGCGCCAGCGTCGCCCCGCCGATGGCCCACCTCGCGCGCCTGCGCCGCCCGAACAGCGCGAACAGCAGCGCCAGCACCAGCGGCCACACCAGGTAAAACTGCTCCTCGATCGACAGCGACCACATGTGATCCAGCGGCCCCGTCGACTCGAACTGGTCGAAATACGACTGCCCCTGCGCGATGACCCACCAGTTGTTCACGTACAGCAGCGAACTGATCGCCTCGCCCGTGCGCGCGCCGAGCTCGCCCGGCGTCGACAGGGCCGTGACCAGGAACACCGCGGCGATGGTCACCACCACCGCCGGTACGAGCCGCCGGAACCGCCGCAGCCAGAACGTGCTCAGCCGGAACGAATCGTGCCGGTACTTCGCGCGCAGCAGGTTGGTGCTGATCAGGTACCCCGACAGCGTGAAGAACACCGCCACCCCCAGCAGCCCGCCCGGCGCCCACGGCGCACCGAGGTGGTAGAACAGCACCGCCATCACGGCGATGGTCCTCAGCCCGTCGAGTGCCGGAACGTACGTGGTGCGGGAGTCAACGGGCTTGGGCATGGGTGGCGCGGGGCTTTCCGGGAGAACGCGGGGTGGGGGTGAGGTGGGGTCGGGCGGAGTCGGGCGGCGCGGCGGCGCGCGGCACACGAAAGGCCCATTGTCGTCGCGGTGGGCTCGGCGGTGGTAGCCACCATTTCTGGCTTGCCGATTTCGGGGGTGGTTTCTCGGGCGGGTGCGCTGTTGCAGCGACCCGACTGGGTGAATGGCACTAACTGCCGACGCTTCGGCGATTTGGTTGCATGAAACCGCCGAAGCGTCGGCAGTTAGTGTCGTTCACCGCCCTCCGGCGGCCTGATCGTCGTCGTTCGCGGCCGTTCGGCAGTGGGCGGGGAGGCTGCGAGCGGCTCGGCGGCCCGGCCCCGCCACGGGAACCTCGAGTGTCCCGAGCCTCATCGGGCGCTGGTCCGTTTTAGGCGCGAGAATCCCATATGGGTTCTCGATCCCAGGCCGCGGGACACCCGAGTTCGGCGGGCGATCGGCCATTGGGAAGATTCTCGTGGATATGAGCGCGCAAACGCATGGGCCAATCGTCTTCTGGCGCGAGGCGCCTGGAGAGCACGGCCAGGACGGCCAAGGACGAATACGGTCGAGCCGTGGAAGGACCTGCAGCGTGCATCAATTCCGGGAACGCCTTCAAATGCCGGGTGCTGAGCCGGTTCGCCATGTTCGCGTTCCAGAAACGCGCGTGGTGTGCGCAGACGTTGCGGACGTACGTGAGGTTGGACAACCAGTCCTTTAGCGCGCCACCGTGGCCGGCCCCGGACTTGTCCCTCAACCCGAGATGCGCGGCGATCGTGTCCCGGTCGGCTTGCAGTAGGCCGGAATAGAGCGTGGACAGACCGCCGAAGTCGATCAATTCGGTGGTCACCCAGACGGGCGTGGGAAGCTCGTACATGCGCTTGAAGTGGACGGCGAAGTCGGCCTTGGACCGCTTTATCTCGATGTCGCGTTTGGCGAGCCACTTGGCGTGGTCCGAGTTTCTCCATTTGGCGAGGTTGGGTGGCCCGACATCGGTGCACGAGGTGAACTCGGCTGAAAGGCAGCCGATGTCGGTGTGGGCGAATGGGCCGCGATTCCCGAGGGTATGGCCGATGTGGAAGCGCAGGGCAATTTCGACCCGTTCCAGTGCGTCCATCGCCAGCAGCCGCAGTCCGCGGTCGAACTCGTAGATGGTTACGACCTGTGCGAGCGAGGTTCCGGGCGTGAATTCATCGTCGATGACGAGCCCTGACTCGGTGATTCGGCTTTTCCGTAGTGGGTGCCAGTAGCCGCTGAGCCGGTAGTAGCCGACGCGCTGCAGCACCAGGCGGGCGGCGTCCGGCTCTCCAATGTCCATGCCGCGGTCGGCGAGAAGGCCGATTTGTTCGTCGATGCTCAAGAACGGCTTGCCGTATGCGCGCATGATCCCCGATTTCCCCCGAAATGAGAGCCAGCCTCCCCTCCCGGCAGTGGAGCTGCGCGAGACGGAAGGCTGGGCGTGATGGTGCCATGGTAACCCGGGGCCCGGGTGCCTGCAATGGTGGGGATGATCCCCGTGTGAACAGGCTAAATGTGGTGATGCCGTGGGCGCCGGCGGCGGTTTACCCCACCAGGTCCCGCTTTGCGACGGCCACCGCACCCAGAACCACGCCCAGCACGCCGAGTGCGACCAGGATGATTGAGCCGGTCCAGTCGACGGTGCCGTCGGCGGCGTGCGGTGCATGGGCGAAGAGGGAGACGTCCATCAGCCAGTCGGGGTAGCCGAAAATCCCGCCGAAGAAGGACGTCACGCCGGACCAGGCGACGGGCAGCCAGGCCAGCCACGCGACCTTCGGCAATGCGGCGGCGAAGGCGATGGCGATGCCCGCCGCCGCCACCGCCGCTGGCCACTGCCCGCCGAGCGACCACAGTGCACCCGCGCCGACGTCCGGGGTGTCGGTCGAGGCTTGCGCGGCGGCCGCGCCGAGCGGTGCGGCCACGGCGATCATCGCGGTGACCGCGGCGACCGCCACCGCCCACGCCACCACGAACGGCCGCGGCCGCCGCACCCCGGCGGCGAGTTCGGGGGCCAGGCGCCCGGCGGCTTCGTCCCGGTGGACCGACAGCGTCGCCTGCACGGCGGCGCACGCGACGAGCAACCCCAGCCACGTGCCCATCAGCTCGGTGAACACGTCCTCCATCGTCGAGCCGCCGGCCATCTGCCGGGCCAGTTCGGCGGTGCCGGGGGAGGACTCGAGCATCGAGGTCATCTCGCCGGTCAAGGACATGAAGAACACGGTCAGCGCGATCGCCGCCGCCGCCCACCCCAGCAGCGTCGGCCACTCCAACCGGGCCCGCAGACCGACGGACCCGTGCCCGCGCCACTGCGCCGCGCGCCGCGAGCCTTCGCCGGAGGTGCGCGCCGGCCACGTCGCCCCGAGGTCGCGCCGGGCGGCGACGGCGACGGACAGCCACGCCAGCGCCAGCACTGCCACGGCCATGGGGATCAGCGCCCACGCCCGGTTCTCGCTGAACGGCCCGACGACGTCTCGCCAGCCCAGCGGCGACAGCGGCCGCAGCCAGTCGAGTTCGCGCACGTCGGCGATGGCGCGCACGGCGAACGCGAGTGCCAGGTACGCCAGCCCCAGGCCACGGGCGCCGCGGGCGGTCTTGGCCACGTGACCGGCGACCAGGCCGATCGCCCCGGCCGCCGACGTCGTCGCCGCCACGACCGCGCCGACGAGCACGCAGCCGAGTGCGGACATCCCCTCGATCGTCGCCGAGCACGCCAGCAGCGCCAGCGCCGACCCGGTCCCGAGTGCCGCGCACGCGCCGAGGACGATGATGGCGGCGGAGAGGGTGGGGGTTCGCGTCGTCAAGCCGGAGGACCGCATGATCTCCGCGATGCCGTCGTCCTCGGTCGCGCGCGTCAGGCGCACGGCCAGCAGGATCGCCATGACGGAGCCGAGGATGCCCACCCACATGCCCGTTTCCCACTGCGTGAACGCGCCGAAGGTGAACGGGTCGGGGACGATGCCGTACATCGCGCGCAGGCCGAGGTTGAGGCGCATCGGTCCGGCGAGGACCTCGAGTTCGCCCTGGTCGGGGTAGGTCGCACGGTAGGCCGGCGGGGTGGCCGCCATGAACGCGATGAGCGGGGCCAGCCCCCCGAGGAGGAAGCCCCGCCGGGTGCGCAGGTGCAGGCGCAGCAGGGTGGTCATCGCGGGTCACCGGTTTCGGTCCGGTTGCTTGACGACGCCGCCGAGGCGCCCCTCGACTCCGCGGCACCGGAGTAGTGGTCGAGGAAGATGTCCTCGAGGCCCGCGTCGGTGCAGGCGATGTCGGTGGCGCCGCGGGCCAGGAGATCGGACAGGGCGGCGGGGACCTCGTCGCGGGGGAGCAGGCGGTCGATGCGGGAGCCGTCGGGAAGCGTGGCGCCCAGGCGCGAGCCGCGCAGGTGCGTGAGGTCCTTCAGCGACCCCGATTCGACGAGGCGGCCATCGCGGATGATGGTGATGTCGTCGGCGAGATCCTGGACCTCGGACAGGATGTGGCTGGACAGCAGCACCGACGTGCCCGCGTCGACGCGCTCGCGCACGCACGCGGCGAACTCGCGCTCCATGAGCGGGTCGAGGCCCGAGGTCGGTTCGTCCAGGACCAGCACGTCGACGTCGGCGGCCAGCGCCGCGACGAGCATGACCTTCTGGCGGTTGCCCTTGGAGTACTCGCGGTTCTTCTTGGACGGGTCGAGCCGGAAGCGCTCGATGAGCTCGGCGCGCCGGGCGGGGTCGTCGCCGGTGGAGCCGCCGTGGCCACCTGCCCGCAGCTTCGCCAGCGTGGCCAGCGTCTGGCCGCCGGTCAGCTGCGGCCACAGCGCGACGTCGCCGGGGACGTAGGCCACGCGGGCGGTGGCCGCCGCCGGGTCGCGGCCGGGATCGTGGCCGAGGACGTCGATGGTGCCGGCATCGGGGCGCAGCATGCCCAGGATCGCGCGGATGGCGGTGGACTTGCCGGCGCCGTTGGGGCCCAGGAACCCGTGGACCGTGCCGCGGCGGACCGTGAGATCCAGGCCGTCGACCGCGGTGAACGACCCGAAGCGCTTGGTCAGGGCGCGGGCGGTGATGGCGGGGGCGTGGGCGTCGTAAAGCGGATCAGTGGTGGTCACGGGAATACTCCTCGATGTAGGCGCCGAGGCGGTCGAAGGCGAGCTCGACGAAGCGGCGCTGGCCCGGCGCGGGGTAGGCGGCGGTGACCAGCGCGCGGGCCGGGCGATTGGCGGCGAAGAAGCGGAGGGAGGGGATCAGCGACGGCGGCAGCGTGCCGTAGCGCTCGACGATGGCGAAACCGCGATCGACGAGCTCGCGGGCGTCGCCGTCGGTCCAGCCCGGGTCGGCGAGGGCGGCGATGCGCAGGTAGTAGTCGGCGATTTCGGAGGGGTCGGCGTGGTCGAGGAGATCGACGACGTCGTCGCTGATGTGCCCCAGCCGCGCGGCGATGTCCGACAGGCGGCGCTCGCGGCGCATCAGCGTCAGGGCGCGGCGGTCGCCGGTGGCCTCGATCGCCGTTTCGATGGCGTCGTAGACCGCGGACAGACGGGCGGGCAGGGCCTCGGCGGGGGATCCGTCGACGGCGCGGTCGCGCAGCCGGGTCAGGTGCGCCCGGTGCTCCTCCAGCTCCGCGATGCGCTCGTCGATGGAGGCGATCGCCGCGCCGAGGCCGTCGGCGTCGGGGACCGGGGCGTCGCCGTCGAGATGGGCGGGCATGTCGGACAGGGCGATGCCGGCGTCGGCCAGGGCACGGATGCGCAGCAGGCGCGCGGCGTCGTCGACGCCGTACTCGCGCCAGGCGCCGGCCCTCGGCGGCACGGGCATGAGGCCGACCGCGTGATAGTGCCGGATGGTGCGCACGGACACCCCGGCGACTCCGGCGAGCTCTGAAACCCTCATGGTCCCGATCATCCACTGTTACGTCGCGTCACAGTCAAGGGCGAGTTCCGGGGAGAGTGTCGGGGACTGCTCCGGGGCGCAGTCCGGAGCGCAGCCCGAGCATGCTCTGGGGCACGTTTTGCCGGGCCGACGTAGCCTCGGGTCATGGAAGCCGTCTTCACCGTCGACCAGATCCGCCGTGCCGAAGCACCCCTGTTGAGGGCGCAGGATGAACCGGATGAATTGATGCGGCACGCGGCCAAGGCCGTCGCCGATGCGGCGAAGGTGATGCTCGCCGCGCCCAAGCCCTATTTCCTGGGCCGGTACGCCACGCGGGTGCTGTTGCTCGTCGGCTCGGGCGGCAATGGCGGCGACGCGCTGTACGCGGGGTCGCTGCTGGCCGCCGACGGCATCGGCGTCGATGCGGTGCTGCTCGGCGATGCCCCTCATGAGCGGGCGCTGGCGACGTTCCGGCGCCGCGGGGGAGCGGTGCTCGTCGACGGGCTGCCGGATTTCCCGGCGAGCCTGCGCGGCGGCGGCAATCCCGAGCCCCTGGACCCGTCGCGCCCGGAGTCGGCGCGGCCGTGGGGGTATTCGCTGGTCATCGATGGCATCGCGGGTCTCGGCGGTGCGGGTGCGCTGCGGGAGAAGGCCGCGCGCATCGTCAGGGTGGCAGCGCAGAACCATGCCCGTTTCCTCGCCGTCGACGTCCCTTCGGGCATCGCCGCCGACACGGGCCTGGTGGAGCCGGGCGCGTCGATCGATGATCCGCAGTGGGAGCCGGGTGACCCGGATGAGCCGGCCGCCCGCACCATCGACCTGCCGGGCCACGTCACCGCCGACGTCACCGTGACCTTCGGGGGCCTGCGCTTCGCCCATGCGCTGTCGGACCAGTGCGGCGAGGTCGTCGTCGCCGACATCGCGTTGGACGGCGACAGCCCCGAGCTGTACCTGCTGCCGAAGGAGAAGTGGCCCGCGGGTGCGGAGGCCGGCCGCAGCCTGCATGGCCAGCTGCACCGGGATCTCGCCGACGATGCCGCCGATGGCAGCACGCCGACGTGGACGTATTACCGCTCGCTGGCGGTGCCGCCGCGCAATGCCTTCACGTGGCCGACGCTCTACGACGTCAATCCCGGCGACGTGTGGACGTCCGTCGGCGACCATCCGCGCCCGCCCCGCCCGGGCTTCCCGCGGGATCTGGAGCCGGGTCCGGGCGACGACAAGTATTCCGGTGGCGTCGTGGGCATCTGCGCCGGTGGCGAGCGGTATCCGGGCGCGGGCGTGCTGGCCGCGACGGCGGCCGTGCGCGCCACCTCGGCGATGGTCCGCTACGTCGGTTCCGGGGCGGCGGAGGTGGTCCGCGCGCTGCCGGAGGTGGTTGCGCATGCCTCGCTTGACGACGCCTGCCGCGCCGACGCGTGGGCCGTCGGGTCCGGGCGGGGCACCGATGATGCGGCCGCCGCGGAGCTGTCGGATCTGTTGGGCCGCGTCGAGCCCCTGCTCATCGACGCCGACGCCATCACCCTGTTGGCGCAGCGCCCGGAGCTGCGGGAAAAGCTCGTGGCCCGTGGCGCGGAGACCCTGCTGACCCCTCACGCCGGGGAGTTCCGCCGCCTGGCCGATGCCATGGCCGGTGTGGGGGCCGGAGCGGATGCGGGTGCAGGCGGGGAAATCGGGGCGGGGGAGATCCCCGATCCCGTCGAGCACCCCATCGACGCCGCGAAGACCATGGCCACCGCACTGGATTGCGCAGTGCTGCTCAAGGGCCGCCGCACGGTGGTGGCCATGCCCGCCGAGCCCGGCCACCGCGCGGGCACGGTCCGCATCATCGACGCCGGGACCTCCTGGGCGGCCACGCCCGGCAGCGGCGACGTGCTCTCCGGCCTGGTCGGGGCGTGGATGGCCAAGGACGGCATGGCCGGCATCGCGCCCGCGGTCACCGTCCACGCCCGCGCCGCGGAGATCGCCGCGCGCACGCCCGCCGGGTACGCGCCGACGTCGGCGTCGCTCATCGCCGGGGCCATCCGGGAAGCCACGGCGGCGCTGGCTGCGGAGACCGCCTGGCCGTCGGTGGCGGAGTAGCTGAGTCGAATCGCTGTCTCGGGTCGGCGACGTGTACGCGTCGTCGACACCTAGCCTCGACGTGTCGAAAATTCCCAGAAATTTCGACATGAAGGATCTGCAATTGTCCTTGAGTATCCACCCCATCGTGGGTGAGGCGCGCTTCATTTTTTCTGCACGCCCATGAATGCTCAAAGTGTGGAAGCGTGGATGCAAGAGTTGCGGGAATCGTCACAGAGGCCTATTTGACAGTCATTTTTTAGCAGGCTTGTAGTTTGCGATATTGCATGGATTGATGAGGTTTCTAGGGGCCGACCATCCGGTGATTCTCCGAGCGAGTTGTAGGAGCGCCCACACTGCAAGGTGGGGGAGAAAGAGGGTTGCCACATAGTAGTCGGCTCCGAGTCGCTTGAAACTTCCGTGTTGGAATCTCATAGTGAAAAACACGATTGTCAAGACAAGGTACGTCGTTCCGATGGCGCTCCAGAAATTCCCAATGTCTGGCGCGATATCGGGTAAGTCGCCGCCCGTCATCTCGCTGACGAAACTCGCTGCGACGCCCGTTTCGAAACCGTGCCCAATCCCGCGACTTGACTTGCATCCTGCTCGGCAGGTGCGGATCGCATGGTCCTCCGATGGAGTCGAGCGTGGCATCGACTCGTCCGAAATTACTCCCGCAGAACTCGACGGGCGGCAGCGGGGCATGAAGGCGAACCGAGGCGTGGGGCATACATCCGGCTGCCGTGCGGTGGCAGAATGACCGGCATGGACGCCGCACACGGAGACAACGCATCGGATGAACGGGATCTGACGGCCGACAATGCCCCGGCGGCCGCTGATCCCACGTTCCCCGGACTGCTCGCGCAGACGGTCGATCTGGCGGCTGTGCGGCACAACATCGCGGCGATCAAAAGGGCCTCCGGCGCCCACCGCCTGATGGCCGTGGTCAAGGCCGACGGCTACTCCCAGGGCGCCCCAGAGGTCGCGACCGCGGCCCTCAACGGCGGCGCCGACCAGCTCGGCGTGGCCACCCTCCAGGAATCGCTGGACCTGCGCGAAGCCATGGAACTGCGCGGCACGTCCGCGACGATCCTGGCGTGGCTGTGGCACACCGACGAGGCCCTCGAGCTGGAAGCGGCCGTCGCCTCCGGCATCCACCTCGGCGTGCCGTCCGAGGAGCACCTCGCCGCCGTCATCGCCGCCGGCCGCCGCGCCAACGTCCGCCCCCGCGTCACCGCCATCGCCGACACGGGCCTCAACCGCTCGGGCATCTCGGTGATCAACGGCACATTCGCACGCGTCGCGCCCCAGTTCGGCGACGCCCACATGCGCGGCGAAATCGACTGCACCGGCGTGTTCTCGCACCTGGCCAGTGCCGATGAGCCGGACGATCCCGCCAACGACATGCAGGCCGCCAGATTCCGGGAAGCGGCCGAGATGCTTGCGCGGGCGGGCGTCGTCAAGCAGCTCAACCACCTGTCCAACTCGCCGGGGGCCCTGACCCGCCCCGACCTGTCCTTCGACATGGTCCGGCCCGGGCTGTCCATCTACGGGCTCGAACCCGTCGCCGGCCGCACCCACGGCCTGCGCCCGGTGATGCGGTGGGAGGCGCGGATTCCCGTGATCAAGGACGTCCCCGCCGGCGAGGCCGTCAGTTACGGCCGGACGTGGACCGCCGACCGCGACACCCGCACCGCGATCATCCCCTGCGGCTACGCCGACGGCATGCCGCGATCGGCGTCGGGGAAGTTCGAGGTCAGCATCAACGGCGTGCGCTACCCGCAGGTCGGGCGCGTGTGCATGGACCAGTTCGTCGTCGACCTCGGGCCCGACGCCCCCGTGCGCCCCGGCGACGTGGCCGTCATCGTGGGCACCCGCGACGGCGAGCCCACCGCCGACGAGCTCGCCGCGGCCGCCGGCACCATCAATTACGAGATCCTGACCGCACCGCGTGGCCGAACCCGCAGACGCCACGTCGGGGACTGACTAAACTTTCCCCATGGCAGGAAACAACGGACGCGGCGGCATCCCCGGCTGGGGCATCGTCGCCGGCGCCGGCGCGCTGGCCACCGCGGCCGGCGCGGGCGTCATCGGCTGGCGCGAGCACTGGCTCGCCCGCCACGCCCCGGCCACCCCGCCCGAACTGCTGACCCTGGGTGATGCGACGTGGGCGGGGACCGTCGAATCGCTCGATGGCCTGGAGCTGGCCGTCGTCGAGCGCGGGTTCCAGACCGCACCGGTGACCATCGTGTTCACCCACGGCTACTGCCAGCGCAAGGATTCGTGGTGCCTGCTGTCGCACCAGTTCCACAAGAGCTTCGGCGATGACGCGCGGCTGCTGTTCTGGGACCAGCGCGGCCACGGCGACTCGGGTGACCCGGAGGCCGACGCCTGCACCATCGGGCACACCGCCGCGGACCTGGCCAGCATCATCCGCGAGCGCGTCCCGGGCGGGCGCATTTTCCTGGTCGGCCATTCGATGGGCGGCATGACGGTGATGTCCTTCGCCCGCCAGTACCCCGACCTCATGGAGCGCGTGTCGGGCGTGGCGCTGCTGGCCACCGCGTCGGCGGGCCTGTCCAAGGGCGGCATCCCGCAGATGATGCTCGGCCCCGTGGGGCAGGCGCTGACCAAGACCGCGCGGTCCCTGCCGCAGCTGGCCAACCAGATCCGGCAGTTGGCCACGATCGGCGAAATGCCCTTCATCCGCGGCGCGTCCTTCGGGGACCAGCGCACCCCGCACGCGATCGTGCGGCTCAACGAGAAGATGATCGACGACACCTCGGCGACGACCATCCTCAACTTCTTCGGCGCCTTGCAGCTTCACGACGAATCCGAGGGCGTCGCCGCGTTGGAGGGTCATCCCGGCGTGGTCATCGCCGGGGACAAGGACCGGATGATCCCCTACGACCGGGCCGTGGACATCATCGAGGAATGGCCGGGGGCGCGGCTGGTCAGGGCCCCGGGCGCCGGCCACATGGTGCAACTGGAGCAGCCGAGGCTCGTCGGCGAGGCCATCGAGACCCTCGTGCGCGAGAACTGGCCGGTGTAGGGGGGCGGGGTTGGAGGCCAGGGTCCGTCGCTACTGCTAACCCCCGGGCAGTGGCACCCGCTGGGGAGGGCGCGTTGTCTTCGGCAACTTTTCAGTTGTTCGGCATCGGGTCGGTGAGTGGGTGTCACTCCATGGCCCGAAGGGCCACATTGATGGGCGGTATTCCATCGTTGATGGTTTCTGCGTCATCAATTGGTCGATTGGTCCAATCTCGCCTGAATCTATTGTATATTTGGGCATCTATTGCGGATCTCATTGGCAATCTCCTCGGGTGGCCAGTGTCCCAAGTTCATACCGCCTATGTCGACGCGGCCTATTTCTTTTTGTGAATGGTGGCCCGGCCACCAGCCAGCGTTAACTTTCTCCCCATCTCCAAATATTGATACCTTGGGCTTCCAATAGGAAGTGCCAGAGGTTTCCACCTTTGTAATTGCGTCATAATCGAAGGTGCAGTAGTCGTCGGCGCCGACTGAAATGGTTGCGTCCTCTAGCGTGGTGTACCGACCACCTCGGTGACCGCCCCACCAACAACAAGGGCGACCACCGTAGGTACCTTTCGACTCAACTCCTA
>NZ_JBHXCS010000012.1:0-53073 GCF_042725215.1 Corynebacterium sp. NPDC060344
CGCCGCACCATCCGGTGCGGCGGGGATCGCCGTCGTTCAGTTCCCGCCCGGAGGCGGGAGGGGGGAGCCTACTTCAGCTCCATGAGGACGTCGCCCTTGCCGACGCCCGCGCCCGCCTCGGCCGCCAGGCCGGTGACGGTGCCGGCCTTGTGGGCCTTGACCGGGTTCTCCATCTTCATGGCCTCGAGCACGACCACGGTGTCGCCCTCGGCGACCTCCTGGCCCTCCTCGACCTCGACCTTGATGACGGTGCCCTGCATCGGCGCGACCACGGCGTCACCGGAAGCGGCCTTCTTGGCGCCACCGGCGCGGCGCTTCTTGGCCTTCTTGCGGGCGCCGCCGGCGCCGCCGCCCAGAGCCAGATCGCCCGGCAGGGCGACCTCGACGCGGCGGCCGTCGATCTCGACGGTGACCTTCTGCGACGGCACGGCCTCGTCGGCGTCGACCTCGGAGTCGCCGGCGTACGGCTCGATGGGGTTGTCCCACTCCTCCTCGATCCACTTGGTGTAGACGTCGAACTTCTCGCCGTCGCCGACGAACGCCGGGTTCTCCACGATGTGGCGGTGGAACGGGATGACCGTGGCCAGGCCCTCGACGTTGTACTCGTCCAGGGCGCGGGCGGAGCGGCGCAGGGCCTCATCGCGGTCCTTGCCCCACACGATCAGCTTGGCCAGCATCGAGTCGAACTGGCCGCCGATGACGTCGCCCTCGCGGATGCCGGTGTCCATGCGGACGCCCGGGCCCGACGGCTCCTCGTACTTGGTGATGGTGCCCGGCGCCGGCATGAAGTTGGTGCCGGCGTCCTCGCCGTTGATGCGGAACTCGAAGGCGTGGCCGTGGAGCTCCGGGTCCTCCTTGAGGGTCAGCTCGCGGCCCTCGGCGATGGCGAACTGCTCGCGGACCAGGTCCAGGCCGGTGACCTCTTCGGTGACCGGGTGCTCGACCTGGAGGCGGGTGTTGACCTCGAGGAAGGAGATCAGGCCGTCGGAACCGACCAGGTACTCGACGGTGCCGGCACCGTAGTACCCGGCCTCCTTGCAGATGGCCTTCGCGGACTCGCGCAGGCGCTGGTCCTGATCCTCGGTGAGGAACGGGGCCGGGGCCTCCTCGACCAGCTTCTGGAAGCGGCGCTGCAGCGAGCAGTCGCGGGTGGAGGCGACGATGACGTTGCCGTGCTTGTCGGCCAGCACCTGGCACTCGACGTGGCGGGCCTTGTCCAGGTAGCGCTCGACGAAGCACTCGCCGCGGCCGAAGGCGGCGACGGCCTCGCGGGTGGCGGACTCGAAGAGGTCCTTGACCTCCGACATCTCGTAGGCGACCTTCATGCCGCGGCCACCGCCGCCGAAGGCGGCCTTGATGGCGATGGGCAGGCCGTACTCCTCGGCGAAGGCGACGACCTCGTCGGCGTCCTTGACCGGCTCCTTGGTGCCCGGGGCCATGGGGGCGTCGGCCTGCAGCGCGATGTGGCGCGCGGTGACCTTGTCGCCCAGCGAACGGATCGACTCCGGCGACGGGCCGATCCAGATCAGGCCGGCGTTCTCGACGGCCTCGGCGAAATCGCCGTTCTCCGACAGGAAGCCGTAGCCCGGGTGGATGGCGTTGGCGCCGGACTTCTTGGCGGCGTCGAGGATCTTGTCGAAGACGAGGTAAGACTCCGCGGACGTCTGGCCGCCCAGCGCGAACGCCTCGTCGGCCATCGTCACGAAGGGCGCGTTAGCATCCGGCTCCGCATAGACGGCGACCGACGGAATGCCGGCGTCCTTCGCGGCGCGGATGACGCGAACGGCGATCTCGCCACGGTTGGCGACGAGAACCTTCGTGATCTTCTCGGTGGTCTGCTCGGACACGAAACCCTCCTGTTTTCGTGGGCACCGGACGGCTCGTCCGACCGGCGTTTGGTACGACAGTCATCGGGGTCCGACGGTGCGGCAGGCCACATGCACGGGGCACATGTACGGGCTAACACCGTCCAACCCAATACGGCCATTCTGTCACAGGTGGCCGTCATGGCCTTTGTCGCCCCACCCCGCCTTGGGGACACCCTGCGAACTTGAACGGTGTTCGACCTCGGTAATTGGGTCGGCCAACTGGTTGCCCCGCCCAAAGTTCGCATTACATCGCACCAAGGGCCCAGGAAAGAACCCCCGGCGCGTGTCCGTGCCCGGCTCCCGGGGTGTGGAATGCACCCGGTTCCGGGGGGATCGCGTCGGGGGTGATGGAGGTGCGGGAACGGAAAGATGATGCGGGCGGAGGTGGCGTCGTCAAGCAAACGAGACGACCCGCCCGCAGGCCCGGGCCCGGTCCGCGGAGCCGTGACCTACTTTGCCGGCCTACTTCGCCGGGGCCTCGCCGGGCTCGGCGCCGCGGGCGATGGGCATGCGGATCATGTTGCCCCACTCGACCCAGGATCCGTCGTAATTGCGCACGTTTTCGCGGCCCAGCAGGTGATGCAGCACGAACCACGTGTGCGCCGACCGCTCGCCGATGCGGCAATAGACGATCGTGTCGCCGTCCGGCTCGACGTCGGAATAGATGGCCTCCAGCTCCTCGCGCGAGCGGAACCGGGAATTCGGGTGCACGGACTGGTTCCACGGCACGTTGACCGCAGTCGGGATGTGGCCGCCGCGCAGCACGCCCTCCTGCGGGTAATCGACCATGTGCGTGCGGTTGCCCGAGTACTCCTCCGGGGTGCGCACGTCGATGAGGTTGCCGTCGCCCATCAGCTCGCGCGCATCGGCGGCGTACGCGCGCAGGGTGCGGTCGTCGCGCTCGATGACCGGGTAGTCGGTGCGCGGGTACTCCGGGACCTCGAAGCTGGTGTCGCGCTCCTCCGTCATCCACGCATCGCGGCCGCCGTTGAGCAGGCGCACGTCCGGGTGGCCGAACAGCTCGAAGACCCACAGCGTGTACGCCGCCCACCAATTCGACTTGTCGCCGTAGATGACCACCGTGTCGTCGCGGGAAATGCCCTTCGAGCGCATCAGCTCGGCGAAGGCCTCCGCATCGACGTAGTCGCGCATCGTCGGATCGTTCAAATCGGAGTGCCAATCGATGCGCACCGCGCCCGGGATGTGCCCGATGTCGTAGAGCAGCATGTCCTCGTCGGACTCGACGACGCGCAGGCCGGGCGAACCGAGGCGGGCGGCCAGCCAATTGCTGGACACCAGGCGCTCGGGGTGCGCGTACTGCTGGAACTGCGGGTGCGGGTCGTGCGGGGCCGCCATCTTTGCTCCTTCTCGAGGGTGCCGCGCCGGCGCGGTCGGCGCGAAACGGTACCCACCACCTTACGGGCATCGCCCCCACTGCCCCCGCACCCGCCCCAAAGTGCCGCGTGACCTGCGATGACGCCGTGCTTTTCGGGCGGGGGTGAAAGTGGCGGATGTTACCCTAATAAGTTCTCAGTGCCCGTTTAAGATTTTCTTGGAACGTGCACTAAACCCGCGTGTTCCGGGGCCCCGACCTGCACGGGGAGGCGGTGCCGGCGAACCCGGCCCCATGCTTTCGAGGAGCAGAAAATGCACAAGAACATCGTCGTCTTCGAGGTCGAGGGCGGATCCGACAAGTACTTCGACGGCCACCGGCGCGACACCATGCCGATCGTCGAGGCCATCCGCGAAAAGGGCTGGGGCGCCGACGTCGTCTACTACCGCCCGGAATGGTCCGACGCCCTCTTCGATCACGTGTCCGCCAACTACGACGGCTACGTTTCCCGCGTCAACCCCGGCAACATCCCCGGCGGCGAGCAGGGCTACTTCCAGCTGCTGACCCGCCTCTCCAGCGAGGCCGGCCTAGTCGGCATGTCGACGCCGGAGGAGATGATGGCGTACGGCGCCAAGGACGCCCTGGTCAAGCTCAAGGACACCGACCTGGTGCCCTCCGACACCGCCGCCTACTACGACGTCGAGTCCTTCCACGAGACGTTCCCCACGTCCCTGTCCTACGGCGAGCGCGTGCTCAAGCAGAACCGCGGCTCCACGGGCTCCGGCATCTGGCGTGTGCAGCTGGAGGACAAGGAGCTCGCCGCCTCCGTCGAGCCGGGCACCGCCCTGCCGCTGGACACCAAGCTCAAGTGCACCGAGGCCGTGGACAACCACACCGAGGTCCGCGAGCTGGGCGACTTCATGAACTTCTGCGACCAGTACATCATCGGCGACAACGGCATGCTCGTGGACATGCGCTTCATGCCCCGCATCGTCGAGGGCGAGGTCCGCGTGCTCATGGTCGGCCCGCACCCGGTGTTCGTGGTGCACAAGAAGCCGGCCGCCGGCGGCGACAACTTCTCCGCCACCCTGTTCTCCGGCGCCAAGTACACCTACGACAAGCCGGAGGACTGGCAGGAGCTCGTCGACATGTTCGCCGACGCCCGCCCGGTCATCGCCGAAAAGCTCGGCGGCGACAACATCCCGCTGATCTGGACCGCCGACTTCATGCTCGACGACGCCGAGGACGGCGGCGACACCTTCGTCCTGGGCGAGATCAACTGCTCCTGCGTCGGCTTCACCTCGGAGCTGGACATGGGCATCCAGGAAATGGTGGCCGACGAGGCCATCAAGCGCGTCACCGACAAGTTCGGCGACGCCTAAGAACTGTTCCTGATCCGGCTCCTTATCCGGCCCCTTGCGCCGGATCGGGGAGCCGGTTTTTCAGGCCTGCGCGCGGCCCGGGCGGTTCCAGAACGCGGAAACGTCCAGGCCCCATCCGGCCAGGGTCCTCCGGATCAGCGGCAGCGACAGGCCGAGCACGCTGGACGGGTCGCCGTCGATGCCGTCGATGAACCACCCGCCCAGCGCCTCGAGCGTGAAGGCCCCGGCGCAGCCCAGCGGCTCACCGGACTCCGCGTAGGCGGCGATGTCCGCGTCGGACGGCTCGCCGAAGCGCACCACCGTCGACACCGCCTCCGTCGCCGACCGCGTGCCCCCGCCGGGCAGCAGGGCGGTGATCGAATGCCCCGTCACCAGCTCCCCCTCGCGGCCCCGCTGCGACTTCCACCGCCGCACCGTCTCATCGATGGTGTGCGGCTTGCCGGACAGCTCGCCGCCCATCAGCAGCATCGAATCGCACGCGATGACCACGGTGGTGCCCGCCCCGCTTGCAGCGTCCCCGGCCATCGAGTCCGCCACAGTGCCGGCCACCGCGGCCGCCTTCGCCTCCGCGAGGCGCTTGACGACGGTCCCCGCGTCCGCCCCCTCCGCCGCCAACTCCCCGAGAATGGCGTCCTCGTCGACCTCCGGGGGCGACACCACCGGCTCCACGCCCGCCGAACGCAGGACCATCAGCCGGGACGGGGAACTGGACGCGAGGACGATGCGGTGTGCGGGCGCGGTGCTCATGCACACCACGGTAGCGGCCCGGCGGACCCCGGAAACGGCGGCGCCGCCGCGTCCCGGTGAGGGGAGGCGGCGGCGTCGTCGTCAAGCAAGCCGTTCGGCGCGACCTAGAAGTACTGGACGTTCTGGAAGCTGCCCGGGTTGTGGCTCAGCGGCTGCTGCAGGCGCTCGTCCAGGTTGCCCCACTGATTGCGGGGGCCCTTCGGGCCGGCGTCGGCGGCACCGTTGGCCATGCCCGCGAACAGCACGGCCAGCGTCGCGACCTGCGCGTCGGTCGGGTTGCCCTTGACGACCTTGAGGAAGGGGGCCTTGGGGGCCTCCTGCGCCTCGGCGTTGTCGGCGGCGGTGGTGTCGGTGGCGTTATCGGTCACAGCGGAATGTTCCCATGCTTCTTGGCGGGCACGTTGACGACCTTGCGGTCGAGCAGACGCAGGCCCTCGATGATCTGGCCGCGGGTCTCCGACGGCGGGATGACCGCGTCGATGAGGCCACGCTCGGCGGCCATGTACGGGTTGACCAGGGTCTCCTCGTACTCGGCCTCGTACTCCTTCTGCACCGCCAGGACGTCCTTGCCGTCGGCGGCGGCCTGCTTCAGCTCCTTGCGGTAGATGAAGCCCACGGCGCCCGAGGCGCCCATGACGGCGATCTGGGCGGTCGGCCAGGCGAGGTTGATGTCCGCGCCCATGTCCTTGGAGCCCATGACGCAGTACGCTCCGCCGTACGCCTTGCGGGTGATGACCGTGATCTTGCCGACGGTCGCCTCGGCGTACGCGTACAGCAGCTTCGCGCCACGGCGGATGATGCCGTCGAACTCCTGGGACGTGCCCGGCAGGAAGCCCGGGACATCGACCAGCATGACGATCGGGATGTTGAAGGCGTCGCAGGTGCGCACGAAGCGCGCGGCCTTCTCGGACGCCTTGATGTCCAGGCAGCCCGCGAACTGGATCGGCTGGTTGGCGACGAAGCCGACCGAGCGGCCCTCGACGCGGCCGAAGCCGATGACCACGTTCTGCGCGTAGTCCTCCTGGATCTCCAGGAAGTCGCCGTCGTCGGCCAGGCGGGTGATGACGTCCTTGATGTCGTACGGCTGGTTCGGGGAATCCGGGATCAGCGTGTCGAGCTCGAGGTCCGTCTCGTTGATGTTGTCGGCGATCGAACCCTCGAACGGCTCGGCCTCCAGGCGCGGGGCCTCGGCGCGGTTGTTCGACGGCAGGTAGCCGACCAGCTCCTGGACGAAGGACAGCGCGTCCTCGTCGTCGGACGCCGTGTAGTGCGAGGTGCCGGAGGTGGCCATGTGGGTGCCGGCGCCGCCGAGCTCCTCCTGCGTGACCTCCTCGCCCGTGACCGTCTTGATGACGTCCGGGCCGGTGATGAACATCTTCGAGGTGCCGTCGACCATGATGATGAAGTCGGTCAGGGCCGGCGAGTACACGTGGCCACCGGCGCAGGCGCCCATGATCAGGGAGATCTGCGGGATGACGCCCGAAGCCTGGGTGTTGCGGAAGAAGATCTGCGAGTACAGGCCGAGCGAAACGACGCCCTCCTGGATGCGGGCGCCGGCGCCCTCGTTGATGCCGATGATGGGCACGCCGGTCTTGATCGCCAGATCCATGATCTTCACGATCTTCTCGCCGTAGACCTCGCCGAGCGCGCCACCGAAGATCGCGCCGTCCTGGGAGAAGACGCAGACCTTGCGGCCGTCGATGGTGCCGTAGCCGGTGACCACGCCATCGGTGACCGGACGACGGGCGTCCAGGCCGAAGTTCTTGGAGCGGTGGCGGGCCAGGGCGTCGATCTCGACGAAGGAACCGTCGTCGAGGAGGAACTCGATGCGCTCGCGGGCGGTGAGCTTGCCGTTGTCGTGGACGCGGTCGATGGAGGCCTGGCCCATCGGGGCCTGGGTCTCCGCGAGGCGTGCGCGCAGATCGGCGAGCTTGCCAGCGGTGGTGGACTTGTCCGGCTCGGTGCCGGTGGTGGTGTGTGCGGCAGTCGTCATGTTCACGAGTCTACGTTCAGGGAACAACGGTCCGGGAAATGGGGGCAACCGGCGTTCGCTTGGGGGTGGATAGGGGGTTGTCGCGGGGGTTGCGGGCACCCCCCGCGACTCCGTCGCCGCGGGTGGCTACAGCGGCATGTTGCCGTGCTTGCGCGCAGGCCAGGCAACCTTCTTGTCGCGCAGCAGTCGGAGATTGCGGGCGATCCGGGTGCGGGTCTCGGACGGCAGAATGACTTCGTCGATGAGCCCCCGTTCGGCGGCGAGATACGGGTTGAGCATGTGGTCCTCGTAGGCCTGCTCGTATTCCTTGACGAGCGCCGAGGCGTCGCCGGTCTCTTCCAGCGCTGCCTTGATCTCGCGGCGGTGCAGGAAGCCCACGGCGCCGGCGGCGCCCATGACGGCGATCTGCGCGGTCGGCCACGCCAGGTTGAGGTCGGCGCCCAGGCCCTTGGAGCCCATGACGCAGTACGCGCCGCCGTAGGCCTTGCGCATGGTCACGGTGATCTTCGGGACGGAGGCCTCGGCGTAGGCGTACAGCAGCTTGGCGCCGCGGCGCAGGATGCCCTGGTACTCCTGGTCGGCGCCGGGCAGGAAGCCGGGGACGTCGACGAGCAGGACAAGCGGGATGTTGAAGGCGTCGCAGGTGCGGATGAAGCGCGCGGCCTTCTCGGAGGCGTCGATGTCCAGGCAGCCGGCGAACTGCAGCGGCTGGTTGGCCACGAAGCCGACCACGCGGCCCTCGATGCGGCCGAAGGCGACGACGACGTTGTCGGCGCGGCCCTCCTGGATCTCCATGTAGTCGCCGTCGTCGGCGATGACGCCGATGACGTCGCGCACGTCGTAGGGCTGGGACGGGTTGTCCGGGATGATGGAGTCGAGCTCGAGGTCGTCGTCGTTGACGGCGGCGTCGAAGTCGTCCTCGACGATCTCCGGCAGGGAGCGGTTGTTGTCCGGCAGGTGGTCGAGCAGGTCGCGGACCCAGTCGAGGGCGTCTTCGTCGTCGGAGGCGGTGTAGTGGGTGTTGCCCGCGAGCTCCATGTGGGTGGTCGCGCCGCCGAGCTCTTCCTGGGTGATCTCTTCGCCGGTGACGGTCTTGATCACGTCGGGGCCGGTGACGAACATGCGCGAGGAGTTCTCCACCATGACCACGAAGTCCGTCAGGGCGGGGGAGTAGGCGTTGCCGCCGGCGCAGGCGCCGAAGATGACGGAGATCTGGGGGACGACGCCGGAGGCCTTGACGTTGTAGTGGAAGGTCTGGGCGATGTAGTCCAGGGACACGGCGCCGTCCTGGATGCGGGCGCCCGCGCCCTCGTACAGGCCGACGATCGGGCGGCCGGTCTTGATGGCCAGCTGCTGCAGCTTGACCATCTTCTCGCCGTAGACCTCGCCGAGCGCGCCGCCGAAGACGGTGCCGTCCTGCGAGAAGACGCAGACCTCGCGGCCGTCGACGGTGCCCCAGCCGGTGACGATGCCGTCGGTGGCGGGGCGCTTGGAGTCCATGCCGAAGTCCTTGGTGCGGTGGCGCGCCAGGGCATCGGTCTCGACGAAGGAATCCTCGTCGAGGAGGTGGGCGATGCGGTCGCGGGCGGTCATGCGGCCCTTGTCGCGGACCTTCTGGTGCGCGGCGGGGCCGACGGGCATGGAGGCCTCGGCGCGGCGGCGGAGCAGGTCCTCGTTCTTCGCCGCGGTGGTCTGCGGCGGGCGGTCGTCGCCGAAGTCGGCGGCGGACGCGGCGGCGGTGTCCTGATCGGCGGGGAGCAAACGTGAGGAGAAGGTCATGTTTGAGGAAGATAGCGTTTGGAGCCGAAAAGGTGAAGCCATTGCGGTGTGACAAATGTCACCCGCCATAACCGTAGCGCGCCGCCCGGCGAACACTGTTTCCCATACGTACAGGTCACGGGTAAATAACGGCCGGGTAACGGTGGCGTTCGGTTGGAAAAGTTTTTTCGCGTTCCGGTCGATCCGGGCCCCCCGCTAGACTGCGATGCCATGAGCCACGACCCCCGTTCCCCGTTGGATGCGGCCGCCCTGCGCGCCGCCTTGCCCAGGTGGCGCCGGGTGCACGCCGTGGAGTCCACGGGCTCCACGAATGCCGACGTCACGCGCATGGTGTCGGAGGGCGCGCCGGACCGCCTGGCCATGGTCGCCTCGGAGCAGACCGCGGGCCGCGGCCGACTGTCCCGGTCCTGGACGGCTCCCCGAGGTTCGTCCATCGCGGTGTCGGCGCTGTTCCGGCCCGAGGGCGTCCCGGTCGAGGACCTGGGCCTGCTGTCGCTGGTGGCGGGGCTTGCGGTGGTGGACATGGTCCGCGATGTGGCGGGTGTGCTTGGCGACGACGCCGTGGCGGGCCCCCCGGTCGGCCTGAAGTGGCCCAACGACGTGCTGCTCGGCGGCCGCAAGCTGTGCGGGATCCTCGTCGAGGCCGCGTCGATCGCCCCTCCCGCGCTGGTCGTGGGCATGGGCGTCAACGTCGATCTGCGGGAGGACGAGCTTCCGGTGCCGCATGCGACCTCGCTGGCGCTGGCGGGGGCGAAGAATCTGGACCGCACGAAGCTGGCCGCGGGCCTGCTCGATGCGCTGGACCGCCGCGAGCGGCAGTGGCGCCAGGATCGGGAATCGATGATGGCCGACTACCGCGCCACCTGCCTGACGCTGGGCACCCGCGTGCGCGTCGAACTGCCCGGCGGCGGCGAGCTGATCGGCGAGGCCGTGGACATCCTCGACGACGGTGAGCTCGTCGTGCGCGACGACGGCGGCGCCAACCGCACCGTCACCGCCGGCGACGTCCGCCATCTGCGGGCCGTCGACGGCGGGTACGCGGGGGAGGCGAAGAAGTAGGTATGTCCTTTCCCTGGGATGAAATGGACGACGGCGAGGACGTCCTGCTGGACACCAACCCGGTGTTCGGCCGATTGACCTGGCCGTTGCTCGAGCTCGCGGCGATCACGGGCGTGATCTGGCTCCTCGTCGGATTCATCGACTCCCCCCGTATCGCGCCGGGCGACTTGGCCGGCCTGCGGGACTTCCTCCTGATGATGTGGCCGATCCTGGTGGCGTGGCGCGTCGTCAAGCCCGGCCTGGAATGGCTGGGGGAGCGGTTCGTGCTGACGGACCGGCGGATCATCCTCCGGCGCGGGCTGCTGCGGCCGCGCGTGGTCACCGTCGACCTGCGTTCCGTGCGCGGCGTCGACCGGCGCGGCACCGTGCTGCAGCTGCGGGTGTCGCCGTTCGGGCCGCCGATGGCGATCCGCGACGTGCCGGCGACCCGCAAGGTGGCCAAGATGGTCAATCGGATGACGTAGGCACCGGCCTGCCCCGGGCCGACGCTGGCCCGTGAGGCGCTACCGCTTCCGGTAGAGCTGCTTGACCTGGTACTCCGGCTCGGAGGTGACCAGGATGCCCAGGTTGCGGAAGATGCCCTCGTCGACCGATCCGAGGATGGTCGTCGTGTGGGCGTCGCAGCCGCGGAGGTTCGCCAGCTCGTCGAGCGCGCGGCGGGCGTTGTCGTCGCCGTCGGCCGACACCGACAGTGCGATGAGCACCTCGTCGGTGTGCAGGCGGGGATTGCGGCTGCCCAGGTGGCGGGTCTTCAGCGTCTGGATCGGCGCGATGGACGACGGCGCCAGCAGGTCGACGCGCGGGTCGATGCCCGCCAGGTGCTTGAGCGCATTGAGCAACATGGCCGCCGAGCAGCCCAGCAGCGACGATGTCTTGCCCACGATGATCTCGCCGTCGGCGAGCTGGATCGACGACGCGGGGGCGCCGGTGGCCTCCGCCAGCTCCAGCGCCGGCTCGACCACGGGCCGCGAGCGGCGGTTGAGGCCCAACTTGCCCATGGTGATGGCGATGCGGTCGGAGACGACCGGGTCGGCCTCGTCGCGGCGCTCGTCGACGAGCGCCTTGTAGTAGCGGCGGACGACCTCCTGCTCGGCGGCGGTGCGGCACACGGCGTCATCGGAAATGGCGAAGCCGGCCATGTTCACGCCCATGTCGGTGGGCGACTCGTAGGGCGAGCTGCCGGAAATCCGCTCCAGCAGGTGCTTGAGCAGAGGGAACACCTCGACGTCGCGGTTGTAGTTGACCGCCTGCTCGCCGTGGGCCGACAGGTGGAAGGGGTCGATCATGTTGACGTCGTCGAGGTCGGCCGTCGCGGCCTCGTACGCCATGTTCACGGGGTGGTCGAGCGGCAGGTTCCAGATGGGGAACGTCTCGAATTTCGCGTAGCCGGAGGGCACGCCCCGGACGTGCTCGTGGTAGATCTGCGACAGGCAGGTGGCCAGCTTGCCGGAACCCGGGCCGGGGGCGGTGACCACCACGACGTCGCGGGTGGTCTCGGCGTATTCGTTGCGGCCGAAGCCGTCCTCGCCGACGATGCGCTCGGCATCGGCCGGGTAGCCGGGGATGATGTAGTGCAGCGACACCTTCATGCCCAGGCGCTCCAGGCGGGTGCGGAACGCCGCCGCGGCCGCATTGCCCTCCTCGTACTGGGTGAGCACCACGTGCTCGGTGAGGAAGCCCCGCTCGCGGAAGACGTCGACCAGGCGCAGCAGATCCTCCTCGTAGGGGATGCCCAGGTCGGCGCGGACCTTGTTGCGCTGCAGATCGCGGGCGTTGATGCACACCAGGATCTCCATGTCGTCCTTGATGCGCTCGAGCATGGCGATCTTGTTGTCCGGGGTGAACCCGGGGAGGACGCGGGAGGCGTGCATGTCGTCGAAAAGCTTGCCGCCCATCTCCAGGTAAAGGCGGCCGCCGACGGATTCGCGGCGCCGGCGGATGTGCTCGGACTGGAGGTTGATGTACTGGTCGCGATCGAATCCCACGGCATGATCCTGCATGGGCACCCATCGTAGTCGCCCCGGGAACCGCCGCAGGCCGCCGGTCCGCCGCAGCCTATGATGGACGCGTGACCGCACCGGAGAACAGCCACCGCAATCCCGCAGACGCTCCCGCCGACCGTCCCGTGCCCGCCAATCCGGCGCACGCGCCGGGCATGCCCGTCGTCGCCGTCATCGGCGACGGCCAGTTGGCCCGCATGATGCAGACCGCCGCCATCGAGATCGGCCAGTCGGTCCGGCTGCTGGCCGGGTCGCGCGATTCTTCGGCCGCGCAGATCTGCCACGACGTCGAGCTGGGCGATTACAGGGATCTCGAGGATCTGCGCCGCGCCACACGCGTGCGTTCCGGCGGCACCATCCGCCCGGTCGACGCCGTGACCTTCGACCACGAGCACGTGCCCACCGAGCATCTCCGCGCGCTGCAGGCCGACGGCATTTCCGTCCAGCCCGGCCCGGACGCCCTGGTCAATGCGCAGGACAAGCTGGTCATGCGCAAGCGCCTGCGCGAGATCGGTGCCCCGGTGCCGCCGTTCATGGCCATCGAGTCCGTCGAAGACGCCATCGGTTTCGCGGAGGTCGTCGGCGGCAAGGTGTGCCTCAAGGCCTGTCGCGGCGGCTACGACGGCCACGGCGTGTGGTTCCCGGAGGCCGATGAGCTGCAGGGTCTCGTCGACAAGCTCCTGGCCGACGGCGTGCCGCTGATGGCCGAGAAGAAGGTGGACCTCGCCCGCGAGCTGTCCGCCATGTGCGCCCGCACCCCGTCGGGGCAGGTCGCGGCCTGGCCGGTCGTGGAGTCGGTGCAGCGCGACGGGATCTGCGTGGAGGCCGTTGCCCCTGCTCCGGGGCTTGACGACGGCCTGGCGTCGCGCGCCCGCGACCTCTCCGTGCGCATCGCCGAGGAACTGGGCGTGACGGGCGTGCTGGCGGTGGAGCTGTTCGAGACGCGGGATGCCGCGGGGCAGCCGGAGATCTTCGTCAACGAGCTGGCCATGCGCCCGCACAACACCGGCCACTGGACGCAGGACGGGTCGGCGACCGGCCAGTTCGAGCAGCACATGCGCGCCGTGCTGGACTACCCGCTCGGCGACGTTGCCCCGACCGCGGCGGTGACCGTCATGGCCAACGCGCTGGGTGCGGCCGAGGACCCGGAGATGCCCATGAAGGACCGCTTCGCCGCGGTGTGGCGCCGCTTCCCGCATGCCAAGATCCACTGGTACGGCAAGGGGTACCGCGCCGGGCGGAAGCTGGGCCACGTCAACGTGCCTGGCCAGGATGGTTCGCCGGAGGGCGTCGCCGCGACGCGGCGCGAGGCGGACCTGGCCGCGGGCTTCATCGTCGGCGCAGTGTGGGCCGACGGGTACGTGGAGAAGTAGACCGGCCCGAAGCCGGGACCAACGGGACATCACCGAGAGATAGAGGACGAAGATCATGACCGCGAAGTTGAATGGCGTCGACGGGCCGCTGGTGGGCCTGATCATGGGCAGCGACTCCGACTGGCCGACCATGCAGCCGGCCGCCGAGGCGCTGGCCGAGTTCGGCGTGCCCTTCGAGGTGGGCGTGGTCTCCGCGCACCGCACCCCGGAGCGGATGCTGGATTACGCGAAGTCGGCGGCCGGGCGCGGCCTGAAGGTGATCATCGCCGGCGCCGGTGGCGCGGCGCACCTGCCGGGCATGGTGGCGTCGGCGACGGCGCTGCCGGTCATCGGCGTGCCGCGCGCCCTGGAGAACCTCGAGGGCATGGATTCGCTGCTGTCGATCGTGCAGATGCCCGGAGGCGTGCCGGTGGCCACCGTCGGCGTCGGCGGGGCGAAGAACGCGGGCCTGCTGGCCGTTCGCATCCTCTCCGCCGGCCACCCCGAGCTGGTGACGGCCATGGAGAAGTACCAGGCCGACATGCGCGACGCCGTCCTGGAGAAGGACAAGAACCTCCGCGACAGCCTCATGGGGGAGTAGCCCGGCCGGATCGGGGCGACGTTCGCTGCCGAACCGGCTCCTAGCCGCAGCCTCGGGTGGATAACCACTCGAGTGCTGCGGTTTTCGCGTCTGCTGCGTCCCCGCTCGACGCCGCGTCCGTGGCGGAGTCCGTGGAGCTGCCGGTGACGCTGTCGGTGGAGTTGTCGGTGGAGTGGTCGGGCCGGATCGGCTCGTCCATGTGGACGTCGCCCGTCCGGTCGCGGTCCTTGGCCACGGTGAGCATGAGTTTCATGCCGCCGGGCATGCCGATGACCGTGTTCGCGGAGGCATAACCGGCGGTCGGGGCCCCGAACGAGGCCGAGTTTTCCAACCCTCGGAACGCGAGCATCGTCGCTTCGCCGGAACTCGCCGTGCCGCCGTCGACGAGCACCGCGACGGGGACGTCGGCCTTGGGCCCGGCATCGACGGTGATCGGCGAACCGCCGCCGCTTAGCGACCCGCCGTGCAGGCTGACCGCCGATGAACCTCCCCGCCCGTCGAACCACAGCACGTCGCCGTCGGGAAGCAGCGCCGACAATCCGGCGACCATGGGCCCCATGTCCCCGCCACCGTTGCCGCGCAGGTCGACGATGGCGCCGCAGGCCCCCGCACGGGTCTCCCCGGCGATGCCCGCGGCGAGGGTGTCCGCGTAGCGCTGGGATTCCGGGCCGCCCGAATCGCCGCCATGGGCCGGGACGGTGGCGGTGAGCACGCGGCCACCGGCGGCGGTGTCCTCCGAGGTCACCGCCGGTGCGGCATCGCTCCCGGCTTCGTCCCCGGCATCGTCGCCGGTGCCCTGCCCGTCGCCCTCGGGGCGCAGGACCTTCGAGTGCTTTCCTCCGGCTGCATCGATGGCGAGATCGAGCGCCGGCCACGTGTCCGCGTAGTCGCGGAGGTCGGCGCCATCGAGCATGCGCTCCGCCTCGGCCCGGGCGGCGGCGAACTCGGGGGAGTCCCCGTAAATGCCCTGCTCTTGCATGATGTCCAGCGCGACGTTCGCATAGCGCGAGGGAGATGGGGGCACGAGGAAGATCGGCTTTCCGACGACCATCGCCCCCACCGAGGGGCCGAAGAAGTGAACTGCGGCCAGCGCGACGATGAGCAGGGCCGCGATCACGCCACCGAACCAGGAGAGGAGTTTCGTGGAGGTCTTCATGGGGCCGAAGCTATTCCGGGCACAGCGCGGGCGCATCGGACCACGGTCTGATTCCGTTCTCCCGAGAAGGTCCGGCTATTCCAGCTCCCGCCACTTCCGCCAGATGATCACGTCGACGATCACGAAGGCGAGCAGCAGAAGGCTCAGCGCCACCGAGGGCGCGCCGACCGCGATCCGGTAGGCGGCCCATGCACCGATGACGAGGGTCCAGAAGATCATGAACCCCGCCACCGCCTCCACCCGCATTCTGCGGGCCTTGGCGTCGTGGCGGGGTTGATGCGATCCGGTCATGGGAAGCGAGTGTAGGCGGCGGTCACGCCTTCACGCCGCCGGCGGTGAGGCCGGAGACGATCCACTTCTGGAAGATGAGCACCATGATCACCAGCGGAATGGTGACCAGGGCGCCGGCGGCCATCGTCGCCGCGTACGGGTACTCGAACGCCGACGGGCCGGTGAATCGCGCGATGGCCACGGTGACCGGCTCGGTGGCGGTGTTGGACAACTGGCGGGCGAGCATGAATTCATTCCACGTGGCCACGAACGCCAGGATCGCGGTGGTGAACAGCGCCGGGGTGGCCAGCGGCAGGATGACCATGCGGAACGCCTGGCCGCGGGTGGCGCCGTCGACGCGGGCGGCCTCTTCGAGCTCCCAGGGGAGGTCGCGGAAGAAGCTGGTCAGCGTGTACACGGTCAGCGGCAGCACGAAGGAGATGTTGGGGATGATCAGCGCCTGATAGGTGCCGATCCACTTCAGCTCGCCGAAGAGCTGGAACAGCGGCGTCACCAGCGCGATGCCCGGGAACATCGACGCCGCGAGGATGATGCCGGTGACGAACCCCTTGCCGGGGAAGTCCATCCGGGCCAGCGCGTAGGCGGTGAACACGCCGACGGCCAGCGCCACCAGCGTCGTCGCGCCGCCGATGATCAGCGAGTTGATGATCGCCCCGAGGAAGTCGTTGCCCTTGTCGGTGGCCAGGGCGTCCTCGAAGTTCTGCAGCGTCACGTGCGTGAACCACGGGGTGGTGTCGAAGGTGTGCGCCGAGTCGCGCAGCGCGGTGACCAACATCCAGTAGAACGGCGCCAGGCCCCACACGAGGATGAGGATCACGGCCAGGTAGTTGCCGGCCCAGGAACGGATGCGCTTGCCGGCGGTCATTTCGCCACCTCCGGGATCTCGGCCTTCTCGGTTTCTTCCGCCTCAGTCTCTTCCGCGGCTGCGGCCTTCTTTCTGTGCTTCATCCCCCGGGAGCCGGATACGTCGGCGCCGAGGAAGCGGATCATCACGAACGCGACGCCGAAGATGAGCAGGAACACCAGCGTCGACAGGGCCGACGAGGAATTGAAGTTGCCCTGCCGCATGTCCTCGACGACCAGCTGCGAAATGGTGGCGGTCGGCGAGTTCGACGACGACGAGATCATGATCACCGGCAGGTCGTACATGCGCAGCGCGTCGAGGGTGCGGAACAGCACCGCCACCATCAGCGCCGGCTTGACCAGCGGGAGCGTGATGTGGAGGAACCGCTGCCACGTGGTGGCGCCGTCGACGCGGGCGGCTTCGTGGACGTCCTTGGGGATCATCTGCAGGCCGGCGAGGATGAGCAGCGCCATGAACGGCGCCGTCTTCCACACGTCGGCGACGATCACCGCCGACCGCGCCGCCCACGGGTCGGTGGTCCAGCGGATCGCCTCATCGGTGAAGGGCGACAGGATCTTGTTGGCGATGCCGTAGTCGGCGAAGATGAACTGCCACAGCTTGGCGGTCACCGCGGTCGGGATGGCCCAGGGGATGAGCACCGCCGCGCGCAGCATGCCGCGCCCGGCGAAATCCCGCGCCATGATCAGCGCCATGCCCAACCCCAGCAGGGTCTCCAGGGACACGGTGACCACGGCGAAGAACAGCGTGATGCCCACCGCGGGCCAGAAGTCCGTGGACAGGGTGCCCGGGGCACAGGTTCCCACGGTGCCGTCGGAAAGCATGCAGCGCTGCGTCAGCCAGTACAGGTAGTGCTGGAAGCCTGCGAAGCCGCCCTCGACGAACATGCCCGTGGACGGGTCGAGGTGGCGGTCGGCCTGGAAGGACAGCCAGATCGCGCGGAGGATCGGGTAGCCGATGACCACCGCCAGCACCGCCAGCGCTGGGCCGACCAGCCACAGGGCCTTCAGCTTCGACTTCGGGCGGGTGCGGGCCCTGCCGCCGCCGGGCTTCCCGGCGCTGTCCGGCGGCACCGGGTTGCGGTGCTTGCCGACGGTCGACGTGGACACGCTCGACTCTCCTTCGATCGTGGAACGGGCCCCGGGCAGGAGCGGGGCCCGCGGGCGTTGCTGATGCGCGGGCGGTGCTGGTTCGCGGTGCCCGTTCGCGGTGCTAGTTGGAGGCCTGCTCCAGGGCGGCCTTCATGTCGGTGATCGCCTGGTCGACGTCCTTCGTGCCGTTGATGGCGGCGTAGGCGTTGTCCTGGACGGCCTTGGACATGGCGGCGTAGTACGGGGACACCGGGCGCGGCTTGGCGTTTTCCAGCGACTCCTTCAGCGCGGGCAGGTACGGGAACTTCTCCACCAGGACCTCATCGTCGTAGATGGAGGCCAGCACCGGCGGGAAGGACTCCTCGGCGAAGCCCATCTGGCTCTCCTCGGAGATGACGAACTCGATGAAGTCGCGGGCCGTGGCCTTGTTCTCCGAGTGGGCGTTGATGCCGTTGTTGTAGCCGCCCAGCGTGGACACGCCCGTGCCCTCGGGGCCGACCAGTGGGGTGACCTCGAACTTGCCGGCCACCGGGGTCTCGTCGGCGGCGTCAAACATGTACGGCCAGTTCACGGCGTACGCGGACTGCTCGTTGGTGAAGGCCTGCATGGTCTCCTCCTCCGTCGCGCCCGTGGACTCCTTGGTGACGGTGCCGTCGCCGTAGGCGTCGACCAGCGCCTGCAGGCCGGCCTTGGCCTCCGGGGTGTCGACCGTGACGTTGCCCTGGTCGTCGATGAGGGAACCGCCCCAGGCGTGGATGGCGTCGAGGGTGTTGACGCTCAGGCCCTCGTACTGCGACAGCTGCAGCGTCAGGCAGCCCTTGTCCTCCGGCAGCGCCTCACACGAGGAGCGCAGGCCATCCCAGTTCTCCGGGGCCTCCGGGACCAGCTCGGTGTTGCGGTAGAGCAGCTGGCCGTTGGTGTTCTGCGGCACGGCGAAGACGGTGCCGTTGTAGGTGGCGGAGTCCACGGCCGGCTGGAGCAGGCCGGAGGTGTCGACCTCCATGGCATCCTGCAGCGGCACGAGGTAGCCGTTGGCGGCAAACTCGGCGGTCCACGTGACGTCGAGCGCCATGACGTCGAACTCGCCGGAGGACGCCTCGAGCGACTGGACCAGCGTCTCGCGCTGGGCGTCGGCCTCGCCGGCGAGCTCGTGGACGCTGACCTGCTCCTCGGGCTTCTCGGCGTTCCAGCGCTCGGCGATCTTCTGGACCTTCTCGATGTCGTTCTTGCCCATCGCGAAGGTGATCGGGCCGCGGGCGTCCTGGCCCTCGTTGGCCGCCGCGTTGCCGGCGCCGCCCTCGTCGTCGGAGGAGCAACCGGCCAGGACCAGGCCGGAGACGGCCAGACCTGCCAGGAGAGACTTGCGGAATGAGACCATGATGGTCGTCCTTTCGTGTCCGTGAACGTCCCCGGCAATCGGGGGTTGTGGTCGAGTCTAAATGTTATGTGGGGCGAATCACAGGGTTGTTTAAGGTGCGGCGATTGGGTAAGTGCCGGTCAGTTCAGCCGCCCGCCCGACTCCGCATCGAAGAGGTGCAGCTTGCCCGGATCGGCGACGAGCGTGACGCGGGTGCCCACCGGGGGAGCGGTGCCATCGCCGACGCGGGCGATGAGGGGCTCGGATGTCCCGTTGGTGTGGGCGTAGACGTAGGAATCGGCGCCGAGCTCCTCCACGAGCGCGACGGTCGCGGCAATGCCCCGCGTACCGGCCCCCGCGCCGCCACCCAGCGTCGTGTCCTCCGGCCGCACGCCGACGATGATCTCGCCGGACGCGCCCGCCGACCCACCGGCGACGGCGGCATCGACGGGGATGCGCTGGTCGCCGAGGACCACCGCACCGTCGTCAAGCCGGGCCCGCAACAGATTCATCGACGGAGAACCGATGAAACCCGCGACGAACACGTTCGCCGGCCGGGCGTACAGCTCCTTCGGCGGCGCGACCTGCTGCAGAATGCCCGCATCGAGCACCGCCACGCGATCGCCCATGGTCATCGCCTCGACCTGGTCGTGGGTGACGTAGACCGTGGTCACGCCCAACTCGCGCTGGAGCGCGGCGACCTGGGTGCGCGTCTGCACGCGCAGCTTCGCGTCGAGGTTCGACAGCGGCTCGTCCATGAGGAACACCTGCGGCTCGCGCACGATCGCCCGCCCCATGGCCACGCGCTGGCGCTGGCCGCCCGACAGATCCTTCGGCTTGCGGTCCAGATACGGGGTCAGGTCCAGCATCTCGGCGGCCTTCTCCACCCGGGCATTGCGCTCGGCCTTGCCCACCTTCGCCAGCTTCAGCGCGAAACCCATGTTCTCGCGCACCGACATGTGCGGGTACAGGGCGTAATTCTGGAACACCATCGCGATGTCCCGGTCCTTCGGATCCTCGTGCGTGACGTCGCGGCCATCGATGAGGACCCGTCCCGCCGTCACCTCCTCCAACCCCGCGAGCATGCGCAACGAGGTGGACTTGCCGCAGCCCGACGGGCCGACGAGCACCAGGAACTCCCCGTCCGCGATGTCCAGGTCGAGGTCCTTCACCGTGGGCGCATCCGCGCCGGGATACGTGAGCTGCACTCGTTCGAAAGTGACGGTCGCCATGGATTCAAGCTAGCAGAGGCATCGGATGAGCTTTCCCGGTTTTCGACTCCGCCGCCGCGCGCCGCTGACGCGCGCCGCCGCGCGCGCTGCCACCGCCCGGCACCGGATCTCATACCCGGGGCCGATGGCGCCGCCGCGCCGCCGCGCTAGTTTTGGGGCATGCCAGGTCCGACCCCCGGCCGCCCCAGCCACGCCAGCCACGCCGACCAAGCCAGCCACTTGCCCAGCCCCGACCCAGCCACTGCCCCTGCCACCGCCACCGCCACCGCCACCGCCGACGACGGCCCCGGGCCGTCGCGCCGGGGCGTGGCCGTCGACGCGGTCATCGCCGCCGCGGTGATGTTCTTCGCCACGACCATGGACACCGACTTCCTCTACGCGCCGCCGGTGACCATGCCCGGCCAGGAGCTTCCCCCGTCGTGGCTGCGGTGGGTGCTCGTCGGGTGGGCGCTGGCCGTCTGGGCGGTGCTGGCGGTGCGCAGGCGCGTCCCGGGCGTCGCCAACGTCGCTCTGCCGGTGCTGCTGGCGGTGCATCTGGCGGCGCTGCCGACGGGGTACGCGTCCTTCGTGGTCACCGCGTTCACGGTCCATCACCTGGGCCGGTTCGTGCCGCGCAAGTGGTTCATCCCGGTCTGGGGCGCCGTGGCCGCGGGCGTGCTCGTCGCGCTGACCACGCGCTCGGAGTACCTCATGGTCCAGCCGGAGGTCGGTCTCGCGCTGACGCCGGTGGCGCTGGCGGTACTGGGCTTCTTCTGGATGCTCGGCCTCAACGGCCGCCGCCGCGACCAGGAGCTGCTGGCGCTCCGTGACCGCGCCGAGCTCGCCGCCATCGCCGAGCGCACCCGCATCGCCCGCGAGATGCACGACATCGTCGCCCATTCCCTCACCGCCGTCATCGCGCAGGCCGACGGTGGCCGTTTCATCGCTGCGAAGCACCCCGACAAGGCCGTCGAGGCCCTGGAGAACATCGCCTCGACCGCCCGCGATTCGCTGGGGCAGATGCGCCAGTTGCTGTCGGTGCTCCGGGACCCCGCCGATGCGGGGACCTCCGGCTCGCTTGACGACGACCCCGCCCCCTCCCACATCACCGCCCCCTCCGATCCAACCGACGTGCCACCGGTGCCGTACACGCCGATGCCCGGCTTGGACGCGCTGCCGCAGCTCGTCGCCGAATCGACCCGGTCCGGGTTGCGGGTGCGCATGTCGGAGGAGGGCGAGCGCCCCGCGGTCGGGGCGACGATGCAGCTGACGATCTACCGGATCGTCCAGGAGTCGCTGACCAACGCGCTCAAGCACGCCGGCCAGGTCGCCGTCGAGGTGGTCCTGGAGTGGGGCAAGCGCGGCTGCACCGTCACGGTGCGCAATGAGGCGGGGCCGGGGAACGTTGAGGTGGAGGCGTCGCAAAGCAATGGCGGTACACCCCGCATCGGCCGGGGAATCACCGGCATGCGCGAGCGCGTGGCGCTGCACGGCGGCACGCTGGACGTCGACGATGAACCGGGCGGATTCACCGTGACCGCGCGGCTGCCGAAGGGATGAACGTGATGGACGAGCGGGATAAGCGGGCTGACGGGATGGGCGAGGGGCCGATCACCGTGGCGCTGGTCGACGACCAGGCGCTGGTCAGGGCGGGTTTCGCCATGGTCGTGGATTCGCAGGATGACATGGAGGTCGCCTGGCAGGCCGACGACGGGGCGGCCGCCGTGGATCGCGCAGCGGCGGAGGTGCCGGACGTGATCCTCATGGACATCCGCATGCCCGGGCTCGACGGGATCGAGGCGACGCGGCGGATCCTCGGCGAGGTCGGGGATGGGGTCGGAGTCGGGGCCGGGGTTGGGGGCCGGGATGGTGGGAATGGCGGCGCGCCGCGGATCCTCGTGCTGACCACCTTCGACGTCGACGAATACGTCACCGACGCCATCGCGGCCGGGGCTTCCGGGTTCCTGCTCAAGGACGCCGCGCCCGAGGAGCTGCTCGCCGCCATCCGCGACGTGGCGGCCGGCGATTCGGCCCTGTCCGCGAGGTCGGCGGCGCGGCTGATCGCGCAGGTCCGGCCGATGCTCGGGCAGGGCGCGCCGGGCGGAGCGGGGAGTGCCGCCAGCCAATCCGGGATGGGCGGCGGATTCGGGGGCGAGGGGTCGTCGTCAAGCGAGGTCGTGGGGGAGGCGCGCACCCGCGACGACCTGCCCGACCCGCTGACGCTGCGCGAGGAGGAGATTCTGCGGCTCATCGCGATGGGCCGGACGAACGCGGAGATTGCCGAGGAACTGTTCATCGCGATGCCGACCGTGAAGACGCACGTCGGGCGCGTGCTCATGAAAACCGGCGCCCGCGACCGCGTCCACGCCGTCCTGTTCGCGCTGAGCACCGGGCGCGTCGGCGTCGGCGAGCTGGAGTAGGGCGGGGCGGGGCTCGTGCTTGACGACGACGCCGCGCACCCGCTTGCGCCTTCGTACGTGCGGTCGGTAGGGCGTTGGGTGGGTTCGGTGGTGGGTCAATTTCGACGCCCGTCCGAAAAGTACAGTGACGGGTGTAGCGAACGGGGTTAGTGCAGTTGGGGAAGAGTTTTTCCGCCAAATCCGTTGTCGCACAAGCGTTTCATGGGGCGCGGTGAGCGCAAGTCGAAATATTCCCCGTTTAGTACTGGCGTACGACGTGGAGTGCGCTTAGCTTCGGGGGCATGAACTCGCCAGCCGGATGCGCCGCCGATCTCCTCGGCGCCATCGATGCACTCGCGGAGGCCGCCACCGTGGCGTGCGGCGCGTGGGACCGGTTGGCCGGGGATCAGCGCGAGGCCGCGTACCGGAAGCTCGACGATGCGCGGAAGGTGCTGGCGGTCATCGACGCCGAGTACCTGCAGGCCCGGTGCGATGATTCGCCGATCGCGGAGTCGAAGATGGCGGCGGTGGTGGCCCATGCCCAGCACATCAGCCGGGCGGAGGCGCGGCGGCGCCAGGCCTGTTACCGGCGGCTGACGCCGGGGCATGCGGCCCCGGGGTGCGCGAAGGCGGGGCGTGCGGCCAATGAGGCGTACATGCCGTGCGTGCGGGAAAAGGTGGAGGCCGGGGTCATCGGAGCCGATGCGGTGGAGAAGATCGACCGGGTGCTGCGTGGTTTCCCCAAGTCGGTTCAGGCCGAGCTGACGGCCGCGGCGGATCCCCACATTGCGGAGTTGGTCGAGCATGTGGAGGTCGATGATCTCGACCACCTGGCGCCGATGCTGCGGGCGATGCTGGGCATCGATGACCCGTACACCGATGCCGACCGCAAGCGTGCCCGTGACGTTCGCGTCGGCGTGCAGGGCCACGATGGGATGAGCAAGATCTCCGGCTGGCTGACGCCGCACCTGGCGGCGATTCTCAAGCGATTGGCCGCGGACCATGGTCGGCCGGGCGGCCTGTTGGACGAGGGCGCCCGCGATGAGCGCAGCCCGGGCCAGCGGATGCACGACGCGCTGGAAGCGGCATTGGCCGCGGGCTTCGGTAAAGGTGCAGGGCCCGTGGACGACGGGCACCGTGCCACCGATGAGTGCACCGGCGCTTCAGGGGCCGCCGGTGCTGCCGGTTCCGGCGGTGAGCACGGGGCGAACGGAGGACACTCCGGTGCCACCGATGAGCACTGCGGTGTCACCGATTCAGACGGCGAGCAATCCGGAACGGCCGGCTACGACGAGGAACACGGCGTCACCGGTCCCGGCGTGGGCCCGGAGCCGATCATCGACGTCGACTTCGGTGCGCGGGCCGATACGGCCTTCGACCACACCATCGAGACAGCGGCCGATGAAGCACGTGATCCTCCCTGGAGGCGGGGCAGGCTGCAACCGGCCAGGGGCACGACGTCGATAGTGGTGGTGGCAACTCTCGATCAATTGGAGTCGATGAGCGGCATGGTGGTCTCGGATACCAACGTGCACATGTCCGTGGCCGAGGCCGTGGAGCATTGCGATGCCCGGAATCTGTTCCTGTCGGTGCTGGACTTCGAGGGGCAGCCGCTGTACCTGGGCCAGAACCGCCGGCGGGGATCATTGGCGCAGTATCTGTCATTGTTTGCGGCAGAGGGGATGAGCTCGGCACCGGGGTCGTCGGCACCTGCGGCGTGGTGCCACATCCACCACACGGAAGGTTGGCAGTACGGAGGTGACACCGACATCGATCTGTTGACGCTGGTGGATCCCAAGACCCATGCCAACGTCGACGATTCGAGAACAGACGAGGACAAGTGGTGGACGCGGAAGGGCGAGGGGCCCGGCGAGCCGCGGATCGTGTGGCAACCGCCGAAGGCACGGGACCCGAAGCGGGCGCCGAAAGAGAATCGGCACCCGGCGGGGTGGACCAACCCGGGACGGACGATGCGGCGGGAAGCGACGAAAAACCACGACGCGCAACACGACGCAGAAGGCGGACCGTAAGTCGCGACGCACAAGACGGACCGTAACCGGGGCCCCAGTTTGTCCACCCGCCGTGGGCATCAGCTCCGGCTCTCGTACCCGGGTATGACTCGGGTACCGCGAATCTCCCCATGGAAACCATCCCGTGGGGCGATTAGAAACGTGGGAGATCCCGCGACCATGGGGTCATGTTCGAAATCCAGAATCTGACCAAGTCCTACGGACGCCACCGCATCATCGACGACCTGACCTTCGCCGTCCCCGACGGCGCGGTCACCGGATTCCTCGGCCCCAACGGCTCCGGCAAGTCCACGACCATGCGCTGCATGCTCGGCCTCGACCGCATCGACCGCGGCGATGCCCTCATCGATGGACGGCCGCTGACCGGATACCGCGCACCGGCCCACATCGTCGGCGCGATGCTCGACGCCGGCTGGCTGAACCCCAAGCTCACCGCCCGCGGCCACCTCCGGTCGGTCGCCCGCTCCGCCGCCATCGACGGCGACCGCGTGGAGAAGTGCCTCGCGCTCGTCGGCCTCGAATCCGTCGGCGGCAAGCGCATCGGCGGCTTCTCGCTCGGCATGAAGCAGCGCCTCGGCCTGGCCACCGTGATGCTCGGCGACCCGGCGCACCTGGTGCTCGACGAACCGGTCAACGGGCTCGACCCCGACGGCATCCGGTGGATCCGCCGCTCCATCCGCGCCTTCGCCGACGAGGGCCGCGCAGTCCTCGTCTCCTCGCATCTGCTCTCCGAGATGGAGGTGACGGCCGACCGGCTGGTGATCATCGGCAAGGGACGGCTGATCGGGGAGTGGGACAAGCAGGAACTGCTCCGCGGCCACTCCTCGCTGGAAGAGGCCTACTGGTCAGTCGCCTCCGCCCACGCCGAATACGGCAGCGGTGACGGCCTCGACACGGCCGTCGCCTAAGTCGCCCCCGCCCGCACCCCACCGCAGGCAACACCTTCCTGAATCACCCCGCCCGCACCGCACCGCAGGCACCGCACCACCTTGCACCACACCGCACTCATTCCAAGGAGCGAAACCATGACCACGTCACCCGGCACCGCAACCCAGACCGGCCGCACCACCCAGGCCACCCGCATCTCAGACCGCACTACCCAGTCCACCCACACCACCCATCCCACCCCGACCTTCGCCGTCCCCGACGGCGCCGCCCCCGGCCCGCTGAATCTGCTCGGCGCGGAGCTGGGCAGGCTGCTCAATCTCCGCTCGACGTGGGGGTACATCGCCGCGATGCTGGCGTTCCTCGTCGGCTTGCCGGTGCTGATGTGGCTCGGCACGCGCGGCGGCCCCGCCGAGCTCATGTACGAGCCGACGTTCCCGCAGGTCCTGCTGGGCGCCGACATCGTGGTGATCATCGCCATGGTCTTCGCCGCCGCCGGCTCCGCCTCGGACATCTCGGGGCGCCGCGTCGCCTTCGGTTATCTCACCGCCGGCACCCGCCCCGGGGTCCACGTGGCCAGGCTCGCCGCGCAGGTCACCATCGTCGCCGCCACCATCCTCGCGGGCGTCGCCATCGCCTGCGGCCTCCTCGCCGCCGTCGGCGCGCTGGTCCCCGAGGACGCCGGCACGGCCGCGGCGACCATCGGCATTCTGCTGCTGTGGACGGCGATCGGATCGGCCGTCGGCATGCTCGTCCCCGTCACCGCCATCGCGGTGGGCCTGCCGATCGCCTGGATCATGGTCATCGAAATCGCCGTCAGCACCGTCCCCCTGGAGTTTCTGCGGACGCTGAGCACGTACCTGCCGTGGGTGTCGTCGCGCCAGCTCATCGGCATGATGGACATCGGCGTCACCGACCTCCACGCGGGCATCGTCCTCGCCGCCTGGTCGGTCGCCATCATCGGCGGGGGCATCCTCGTCGCCGCGCGCCGCGACGTGAAGTAGGTTCCGCCGCTCCGACTGGTCCCGCTCGGGCGGGCCCCATCAATCCGGTTGCTTGACGACGTCCCGGCCGCTACCCCAGCGGCCGGGCCTTCTCGATGTCGGCGATCCGCCCCATCCGCTCCTCGTCGCCGCCGCGCACGATCACCGCCGCCCCGCCCACGGACCATGCGGCCAGCACGCAGCGGATCCACTTGTCGGCAGACGGGCCACCGTCCCACCCGGCGGAAATGACGCGTGCGCCATCGTCCAGGCCAGCCTCTGCCGCGACCTCCCCGGCGCGGGCGGCGAGCTCGGCGGGCGCCAGGCCGTCGACAAGCACCTGCCCCGCATCCGGGCCCATGCCGATGTACCCGTCGGGGTGCAGGCGCACCTCCGGGCCGAAATCGACGACGCCCGGCGGGATCTCGCCGCCGGTCTCGACGACGCCGCGGCCGAAGACGTCATCGGTGACCGCCGCGAGGTAGGCGTCGGGGAACTTCTCCTCCCACTCCGACAACTTGCCCACGGTGGTGAACACCACCAGCGGATCCTCGTCGCTGAGCTCCACGCCCGCGCGCTCGGCGCCGACGACGATGCACGCGGCCTGCCAGATCGGCGGCAAATCGATCCAGGCGGAATCCCCCGGGTCGAGGTCGAACTCGTCGTGGAGCATGTTGGCGATCTTCGACGCCCAGTTGTCCAGCGTGGTGGCGCTCAAATCGGTGCGGCCACCAGTGGTTTCGTCGTAGCAGGTGAGGCGGGGGACGGATGGATCGGCGGACAGGAGTTCCTTGAGCAGTTCCACGCCACCAAGGGTAGCGGCGAACCAGGAAAGGGCGGCGGGCTCAGGTGTCAGGCTCCGGCGGCGGCGCCAGCTTCGCCACGGGCGGCGGGCTCAGGTGGCGGGCCCCGGCGGCCCCGGCCCCTATCCCAGCAGCAGCGCGATGACGAGCACCACCGGCACGCACGCCAGCGTGGTCACCACGGCCGAGTCGCGGGCCTGGATGGTGCCGCGCCCGAACCACGACGAGAAGGTGTACACGTTCTGCGCCGTGGGCAGCGCCGCGATGACGACGGCGGCCAGCAGCGCGTGGCTCTCCATGCCCAGCAGCACCGACGCGATGAACCACGCAGCCAGCGGCTGGCCCAGGTTCTTCAGCACCGACGACACGGCGATCGCCCTCCGCGGCGCCGTCCCCTTGCGCAGTACCGCCGCGCCGTGCAGCCCGATGCCGAACGCCAGCAGCGCCATGGGCACGGCCGCCTGGCCGAGGAGGCCGATGGGGTGGGCGAGGACCGTCGGCAAGCCCCCGGGCAGCGCGCCCGCGGCCAGGCCCAGGGCGGCGCCGACGAAGATGGGGTTCTTCAGCGGCGTCGCCAGCGTGCGCCGCAGGACGAGGCGCCCGTGCCGGGCCGTCATGATGTCCAGCACCGTCAGGCAGATCGGCGCGTAGAACGCGATCTGGAAAATCAGCGCCGGCACGATCGCCGTTGCATCGTGCAGCACCGCCGTGGCGATGGGAATGCCCAAATTGGCCACGTTGTTGTAGCTCGCCGACATCGCGCCGACGACGCGCTCGGGCCCCCGCTGGCCCACGAGCGGCTTTGCGACGACCACGTACACCGCAGCCGTCGCCAGCGCCGACCCGGCCGCCACCACGAAAGCCTGCCCCAGCGCCGCACCCGTGTCCGACGTCGACAGCGTGTGCAGCAGCATGCACGGCATGGCCACCCAGTAGACGACCATGTTCAGGGCGTGGCCGCCGTTCTTGCCCAGCACGCCGCCGCGGCCGACGAGCCAGCCCAGCGCGATGATCAGCGCCACCGAGCCGAAGCCGGCGAGGATCTGCATCAGATCGGGCATGGGGGGCCTTTCGGGGTGAGGGGCGGCGGGGCTGGAAGAAGACGGGGCAGGGAGCGGGAAAAGGTTGGAGCGGGAATGGGGACGGGAGGCGGGCGAGGCGGGTGAGACGGCCGAGCATAGAAAACGGACCCGGTCGCCTCCCTGGGGAAGCGGACGCGGGTCCGTTTACGCTGTCATCGCATGTTCATCGTCATGCGGCCAGCGCGTGAATCAGCCTTGCGGCGGGTGTTCGATTGATCGGCTCCCGCCGACCAGCCGATTTAGCGGCTGGTGAACGGCAGGAGGGCCATCTCGCGGGCGTTCTTGACCGCGGTGGCGACCTGGCGCTGCTGCTGGGGGGTCAGGCCCGTCACGCGACGGGAGCGGATCTTGCCCCGGTCGGAGATGAACTGACGCAGCAGGTTGATGTCCTTGTAGTCGACCTTCTCAACGCCGGCGGCCTTGAGCGGGTTCTTCTTCGGGCGGCGGGACTGCTCCATCCGCGCCTTCTTGTTGCTGTGGTTGCGCTTCATGTGAGTGTCTCCCTCTTACCAGCTGGACTTACGGACGCCCGGGAGCTCGCCACGGTGGGCCATCTCACGGACGCGGACGCGGGACAGGCCGAACTTGCGCAGGTAACCACGCGGGCGGCCGTCGGCGGCGTCACGGTTGCGGACGCGGACCGGGGAGGCGTCGCGCGGCTGACGGTTCAGCTCGTACTGCGCCTCGGCACGATCCTCGTCGGAGGTGTTCGGGGACTTGATGATGGCCTTGAGCTCAGCGCGACGCTCGGCGTAGCGGGCGACGATCTCCTTGCGCTGCTCGTTCTTGGCGATCTTGGACTTCTTGGCCATGAGTTAGCGCTCCTCGCGGAATTCGACGTGCTTGCGGGCGATCGGATCGTACTTCTTCAGCGTGATGCGATCCGGGTTGTTCCGCTTGTTCTTCCGCGTGACGTACGTGTAACCCGTACCCGCGGTCGACTTCAGCTTGATGATGGGACGAATGTCATTCCGGGCCATTTAGATCTTCTCCCCACGTGCGCGGATCTGGGCCACGACGGCCTCGATCCCGTACTTGTCGATGGTCTTCAGACCCTTGGGGGACACCGTCAGGGTGATGGTGCGACCCTCAGAGGCGAGGTAGAACTTCTTGCGCTGCACGTTGGGGTTCCAACGGCGTGACGTGCGCCGGTGCGAGTGGGAGACGGTCTTGCCGAAGCTCGGCTTCCGTCCCGTGACCTGGCAAATCGCCGACATGGGCTTTCCTTTGCTTCCTAGCCGCCCATCAGCCGGCTCCAACGCGCCACACCGGGGGCAGAATCGCGGCTTCCCCTCCTGCTCGTGGTGCCGATTTCGTGGTTGCCACGGCGGCGGTACGTGCGTGAACACTGCTCAGGTGCTCGGAGGGGGAGTGCTCTTCTGCATCCGGGGCGCCGTCGTGCCAGGGCACTGGGCGTCAAACGAATAAACAGACAACAGCGAGGATTTACCCTACAGGCGGCCCCGGTGGATTCCTAATCGCCTGGGAGCGCGTGCATTTGCCCGCGCCCGGTGCCCGGCCCGCGCGGTTGCTTTGCGACGATCATGTCACGCGCAGCCGCCCTTCGCCGGTTGCGCCGCGCCGGGGAAGTGCCGCGGCGTGCAGGCCGGTCCCCGGTGGCGGCCGACGGCGTTTTTCCTTATGGGCACCGGTGCGTGTATGGTGCTAAAGGTTCATCGCCCACCGTAGCGGCGATGTTGCACGCATACGAACCCAACTCGGGCACGATCCGGGCTCCGGCGGTTCCCTTAGGTTTGCGGCGCATTAGACGTCGTAAAGCAATGGTCCGCCCATGCCGCCCGGAAGCGACCCGTAGTTCAATCCTGAGGGAATCGACAGCATGAAGAAGGACATCCACCCCGACTACCACCCGGTGGTCTTCCAGGATGCGGGTACGGGCACTCAGTTCCTGACCCGTTCCACCGCCACTTCCGGCCGCACCGTCCAGTGGGAGGACGGCAATGAGTACCCGCTCATCGTCGTCGACGTGACCTCCGAGTCGCACCCGTTCTGGACCGGCGCCCAGCGTGTCATGGACACCGCGGGCCGCGTCGAGAAGTTCCAGCGCCGTTACGGCAACCGCGTTCCGCGCCGTTCCAAGAAGAACTAAGAAGGAGGGTAAACCCAAATGGCAGTTCCCAAGCGCCGCATGTCGCGGGCGAATACCCACGCCCGCCGTTCCCAGTGGAAGGCCGACAACGTCGCCCTCCAGGAGGTCAAGATCGACGGCCAGGTGCACATGGTGCCCCGCCGCCTGGTCAAGGCCGCCCAGCTCGGCCTGATCGACGTCAAGCAGTTCTAATAGCGTCGGATCGCGCCGATTCCGGCCGATCGAAGGTTGATCCGCAGACCCGCTCCCCGCGATGGGGAGCGGGTCTTCGGCTTTCTCCGGCGTTGCTCTCAGCGGCGGCACAGCCGTTCACGGCACAATGGGGGCATGAAGATTTTGGTGGTGGATGACGACCAGGCCGTGCGCGAATCGCTGCGGAGGTCGCTGACGTTCAACGGGTACACCGTGGAGTTGGCGGAGGACGGCGAGCAGGCGCTGGCGAAGATCACGTCGGACCGGCCCGACCTGGCGATCCTCGACGTGATGATGCCCAAGCTCGACGGCCTCGACGTGTGCCGCCGGCTGCGCAGCGAGGGCGACGACCTGCCCGTGCTAATGCTCACCGCGCGCGACTCGGTGTCCGAGCGCGTCTCGGGCCTCGACGCCGGCGCCGACGACTACCTGCCCAAGCCGTTCGCGCTCGAGGAATTGCTGGCGCGCGTGCGCTCGCTGCTGCGCCGCGCCGCGCTGGAGCCGACGACGTCGCAGGACCCGGTCACCCTCAAGTTCGAGGACCTGAGCCTCGACCCCGACACCCGCGAGGTGTTCCGCGGCGAGCGCGCCATCAGCCTGACCCGCACGGAGTTCGCCCTGCTGGAGCTGCTGATGAACAATCCCCGCCGGGTGCTGTCGCGCACGGCGATCCTCGAGGACGTGTGGGGCTACGACTTCCCGACCTCCGGCAACGCGCTGGAGGTGTACATCGGGTACCTGCGCCGCAAGACCGAGGCCGAGGGCGAGTCGCGGCTCATCCACACCGTCCGCGGCGTCGGCTACGTCCTGCGGGAGACCGCGCCGTGATCCTGCGCCGTTCCCGCGGTTCCGCCGGGGCCGGCGCTGCAGCCGGTGCCGGTGGGGCCGAACCCGGAGCCGGGCATGCAGCCGGACGAGGCACCGGGCAGGTAGCCGGGCAGGGGGAGGACCCGGCGTCGAATGCCGGGAAGACGGGAATACCGGGCCAGGCAGACCCGTCCGGGAAGGGCGGCAAGCCGGGCAAGGCCGGTAGAACCGGCAAGCCGGGTAAGGCGGGCAAGCCGGCCAAGCCCGCCAAGTCGGGGAAGTCCGTGTGGGGCGCGAAGCGGTCCGATTCCCCGTCCCCAGTCGACGGCGAGGAGTTCGACCGCGCCTTCAATTCGGGGTTCGGCCACCGGTTGTCGCTGCGCTGGCGGCTGACGCTGATGACCGCCCTCATCGTGGCTGCGTCGGTGGGCCTGATGACGCTCGCGGCGTTCGTCACCGTGCAGGCGACGCTGTACCGCGAGGTCGACGCGAACCTGAAGACGCAGGCGACGCAGCTGCTCAACTCCCCGTACGCCTCCGAGTTCGCCATCGAGCCGATCGTCACGGCGGATTCGCTGAAGATCCTCAACCCGGATCTCGACGCCATGTTCTTCGCCCGCGACAGCATGACCGGCCGCGGCGGCACCATCAACATTGGCGGGCCGGAGTTCGCCGTGATCAGCGGCAACCGGTCGGAGTCGTTGCGCACCGACGAGTTCAGCAACAAGCGCATCTACGCCATCCACGACCCGTCGGGAGCGACTCTCGTGCTGGCGCACAGCCTGGACTCGACCAACGCGGTCCTTCGCTCGCTCGGCGGCGTGCTGTTCGTGATCTCGGCGATCGGCGTGTTCTTCGCCGCCGCCGCCGGCATCACCGTGGCCACCGCCGGCCTGCGCCAGGTCGCCCGGCTGCGCCGGGCCGCCGACCGGATCGCCGAGACCGACGATCTGCGCCCGATCCCCGTCCACGGCCGTGACGAGCTCGCCCGCTTCACCCGTTCATTCAACGAGATGCTCGCGGCGCTGCAGGCGTCGCGCATCAAGCAGACGGAGCTCGTCGCCGACGCCGGCCACGAGCTGAAGACGCCGCTGACGTCGCTGCGCACCAACGTCGAGCTGCTGATGATGGCCTCACGGTCGGGTGCGGCGATTTCGGCGAAGGACCGCGAGGAGCTCGAGGCCGACGTCATCGCGCAGATCGAGGAGCTGTCGACCCTCGTCGGCGACCTCGTGGACCTGGCGCGCGAGGACGGCCCGCAGCAGGTGATCGAGGAGGTCGACGTCGTCGACGTCATCGAGACCTCTCTGGAGCGCGTCGAGCGCCGCCGGCCCGACGTGACGTTCATTCTCAAGCTCAACGATTGGTTCCTGTTCGGCGACCCCGCCGCCCTGGGCCGCGCGGTGCTCAACCTCATGGACAACGCCGCGAAGTGGTCGCCGGAGGGCGGCACCGTCCGCATGGAACTGCGCCCCGTGGGCGAGGATCTGGTCGAGCTCACCGTCGCCGACTCCGGCCCGGGCATCCCCGAGGCGGAGCGGGCGAAGGTGTTCGAGCGCTTCTACCGCGCGATCCAGTCGCGATCGATGCCGGGGTCGGGGCTGGGGCTGGCCATCGTCAAGCAGGTCATCGCCCGCCACGGCGGCACCATCGCCGTGGAGGAATCCGACGACGGCGGCGCGCTCATGCGCGTCCGGCTGCCCGGTTCCGCCACTCGTTCGGAGCACCCCGCCGTCGTCCAGTGATGCGGGCGGCGGCGCCGGTGCCGCCCTCGCCGCACGATTTCCGGATCAGCTGTCCGGCCAGGTTTCCGGGCCAGTGTTCCGGACCAGGTTTTCCGGCCGACATTCCGGGCGGACTTTCCCGCCAACTTCATCGACGCCACGCAGTAGCCTCTCAGTGTTCTGTCAGATGGAAAAGGCAAGGTAGTCCGCATGACTAACGACGAATCCCGTTGGGGCAGGGGAGCCGGCAACCAGCACGGCCCCGAGAGCTTCGAATCCCGCACTCCCGAGTCGGGTTCCGGGCCGGGGGGCCAGTGGGGTTCTCCTCCCAACGGTGGATTCGGAACCAACGGAGCGGGCCCGCACGAGAGCGCGCCCTCCTCCGGGAACCAGTACGGGGCCACCGGTCACGGGGCAGCCGGCAACGGCGGCACGGGGTACGGCGCCACAAGCAACGGCGCCTCGGGTTACGGCGCGCCCGGCAATGGCGGCACGGGTTACGGCGCCACCGGCTACGGCTCCGGTCAGCTGCCCGCGAACGGTCCCGGCGATGGGCCCGGGGGATACGCGGACCAGGGCGGAGCGAAGAAGGCCAAGGGCATCGGCGCGCTGGGCATCGCCGCCCTGATGCTCGGCTCGGCCGCGGTCGGCGGCGCCACCGCCGCCATCATCACGAACGCCAATTCGGGTGGCGGTGCGTCGTCGGGAAGCAACTCGAACGTGACCAACGCATTGGAGGAGCCCGGCGCCGCCCGCACCGAGCCCGCCCCCGAGGGATCCGTCGAGGCGGCGGCGCAGGCGGCGCTGGACAGCGTCGTGTCCATCCAGGTGGTCACCCCGCGCGGCACGGGATCGGGCTCGGGTTCGGTCCTGTCGTCCGACGGCCTGGTGCTGACCAATCAGCACGTCGTCGCCGAGGCCGAGGAGCCCGGCGCCCGCATGACGGTGCTGCTCAACGACGGCACCTCGCATCCCGCGCAGTACGTCGCCGGGCATGGGCCGTCCGACATCGCGGTCATTCGCGTCGACGGCGTGAACAACCTGCGGCCGATCTCGCTCGGCGACTCGTCGAAGCTGGCCGTGGGGCAGGAAGTCGTCGCCGTCGGCTCGCCGTTGGGGCTGACGTCGACGGTGACGTCGGGCATCGTTTCCGCCGTCAACCGCCCCGTCGGGGTGTCGGGCGCCGGCGGCGAATCGACGGTCATCGACGCAATCCAGACCGACGCCGCCATCAACCCGGGCAACTCGGGCGGCGCGCTCGTCGACCTCGACGGCAACCTGGTCGGCGTGCCCAGCGTCATCGCCTCCAACGGCGGCGGCGAGCAGGCCGGCAGCATCGGCCTCGGTTTCGCCATCCCGGTCAATCAGGCGCGGCGCATCGCCGACGAGCTCATCGCCAACCAGTCGGTGCAGATGCCGGCGATCAACGCATCCATCGACACCCGCTCCCCGCTGCCCGGCGCTCTCGTCGGCGAGGTCATCCCCGGGGGTGCGGCGGAACGAGGGGGCTTGCGGCCGGGAGATTTGATCGTGAAAGTAGATGATCGAAGGGTCGACTCGGGCGTCGCCCTGATCGCCGCGATCAGGTCGCGTGCGGTCGGCGATACTGTCACACTGACCGTGACGGACGAAGACGGCCGCGGCGAACGCACCGTCGACGTCACGTTGGAGGCCGCCGGGGAGTGATCCCCGCCCCGCCGTTTACCGGCGGGGGTTGTCGCCGGTGCCCGCCGGATTTCGCCGGCGTGCGCTGGCGTCCGGTCGGCGTCTGGTCGGCTTCCGGCTGGATTGCGGCTGGATTGCGGCCGTTAGTGCTTGATGTTCGGTTGATGTGCGATTTGTGTGTGACTGAGATGCGACAAGGAATGCGACATGGGTGAATTGGACGGCGCCGGACGTTTCGACGGCGGGGCCCTGGCCCCCGACCTGGAACCCGACGAAGGCAATCTCGAGGCCATCGAGCGCGAGATCGCGGCGGCGGCGCAGACCCGCCGGGCGCTGGTGGTGCTCGTCGGCGATCGTGCCGCGGAGGATGAGCGCACCGGCGAGTTGATGGTGGAGCTGCTCGAGGAGGACGGCTACCACGTCGATGCGGTGGTCACGTCTCCCTCGGAGAAGCGCGAGGTGCGCAAGGCCCTGGAGACCGCCGTCGTCGGCGGCGCGGACCTGGTGGTCACCGTCGGTGGCGTGGGCGTCAGCCCCCGCGACCTGGTGCCGGAGGCGACCCGCAAGGTGCTGGACCGCCGATTGGGCGGCATCGAGCAGGCGCTGCGTGCGTCGGGCTTGGCCGCCGGATCGACCGAGGCGGGCCTGTCGCGCGGTTTGGCCGGCATTTCCGGCTCGACCGTCGTGATCAACCTCGCCGATACCCGCGCCGCGGTGCGCGACGGCATGGCGACGCTGGGCCCGCTGGTCGCCCACGTCGTCGAGGAAATGGGCCGGTGGCGGATGTGACCGTCTCGGGGGAGGGGGACCGGGGCAACTCGGGGGACGCAGGGGACCGCGCAGCTGACGGCCCGGCAGCCGGCGATCGGGGAGCTTTGCGACGGCGCCGTCCCCGCCGCCGCGCCGGGGCCTCGCCCGCGGCGTTCACCCGCAAGAAGTCGAGGGCGGACAGCGGAAACCCCCCACCGGAATCTCCCGACGACGTCGGGGATTTCGATGAGGGGTTCTGGCGGGGCGAAATGCCGCCGCACTGGGGCTGAGCCTTATTGGGGGCCGAGCCCCGCGCCGCGGCTCCCGCATGAAGGGGCCGGGCGGCGTCGCGGCTTAGGCGCGGTGGGCGCCACCGTCGGTCAGGTCGCCGTCGATGTTCTTGTTGAGGGCGGAGTCCGGGGTGCCGGACTGCTTGGCCAGCAGGTCGCGGATCTCGGTGAGCAGATCGGCCTCGGTGACCTCGTCCTCGGCGGTGGTCTCCAGCTTGGCCTCGCGCATGGCGTTGAACTTGTTCATCGGGGCGACGATGACGAAGTAGACCACGGCGGCGACGAGCAGGAAGTTGATGGCCGCCGAGATGACGGAACCGAAGTCCATGAACGTCGAGGGGTTGTCCGACAGGATGCGGAAGCCGAGGCCGTCCGCGGCGTCGGTGCCGCCGATGGCGTTGATCAGCGGCTGCATGAGGTTGTCGGTGAAGGCGGTCACGATGGACGTGAACGCAGCGCCGATCACGACACCGACCGCGAGGTCGATGACGTTGCCGCGCATGATGAATTCCTTGAAGCCCGCGAGCATATTATTTCCCTTCGTAGCGGAAGCTTGACGGACACAACATAATCGGTCATCACCGGAAATGCACCATGAGGGGTAACCATCACATCCCCCCGCTGCACGTGGTCGCCGCGACCTGCCTTTTCGCGCCGCTTTCCTGGGGCTTTATTGAACATCGGGTCCAGTATCAACCCCTGGTTCAGAATGCCCGTTTTGCCCGATTGGATGGCTAATGCCCGATTCTCTGGGCGTCGACCCAGGTCGCGCCGGTTGTCGACTCGGTCATATGTGTCACGCACTGTTGGCATAGGTTCGAGCGCCGCGCCCACCCCACCTCACCTGGACAGCACCAGCGTCAGCGGCAAATCCAGCCCCGCCGACGCCACGGTGGCCGCCGCACCGGGGGGAAGGGCGAGCAGGACGACGCCGTCGTCGTCGGAAAGCACGACCCTGGCACCGTTGGCGACGGGCCTCGCCGAGCCCGCCTCCGGCCCCGGCGCCAGCACGTCGACGACGTCGCCCGTGCGCAGCATCGGCGTCAGCCCGGCATCGCGCGGGGTGACGGCGACGATGTGCGCGTCCTCCGCCCCGGTGAGCGCCTGCGCGAGCGCGACCCCGGCGAAGCGGGCGTCGGTGAGGATCTCCCCGCGCGCCAGCGGCCCGGCCGGCGTCGATCCGACGATGTCCTCGGCCCGCCGCACCGCCCGGTCGGGTATGTGCTCCTCCGGCACGGCCACCACGGTCACGTCCGCCTCCGCGATGGGGTCGCCCGCCGCGACGTCCTTCGCCGCGACGACGACGGTGACGGTGCCGTCGTCCGGGCCGGCCAGGTCCCGCACCGCGACGCCCACCGCCAGCACGGCCAGGGCCAGGGCGATTGCTTGACGACGCCTCCGCGCAGGAAACCGCCGCGCCCACCCCGCGGCGCCGGATCTTCCCTCGCGGCGGATCCCGATGCCGCCCACGTCCCGGCCGGTCGCCTTTCCTTCATTCCTTGGATTCCCTGTTGCTGTACCGCTCCGCATGGTGCTGCCCCGCATGAATCCGTCCCGCATGTTTCCGCCCCCGTGGTCTCGTCGCCCGCTGTGCAATGTGCCCGACTGCAGCCGCCTGACTGCAATGTGCCTTACTGCAATGGACGCGCGCGGGGGCCGATCGGTTCCATCGGATTTGGGCGGGGGCACCCCACGGTGAACCGGGAGGGGAAAGCGGGGGATCAGGAACCCGGGATGATCAGCTCATCGGCGGTGATCACCGCATCGACCGGGACATCGTGGGCGTCGTGGGGGACGGCGTCGACGACTTCGCCGGGATGCAGGATCGCGGCAACCCGGCCGGTGGCGTGGGCGAGGCTGCGGTCGTAGTACCCGGCGCCGCGCCCCATCCGCATCCCGGAGCGGTCGGCGGCGACCCCGGGGACGATGATGATCTCCGCCTGCGCCAGAGCGTCGGGTTCCAGACGCGGGCCGACCGGCTCCGGCAACCCGTATTTGCCGGGCGCCAATCCGCCCGACTGCACCCCGCCAAAGTCCACCCCGCCCGAGTTCTCTCGCGCACCCCGATACTCCGCCCACTGCAGGGCGGCCGGCGGGCCCGGCGGGCACACCGGCAGCAGCAACCGCACCGGCGGCATGCCCTCCGCTTCCGCCGCCGCCGCGAGGTCGGAGAGCAGCTGGTCCGGCGTCAGCGACGTCGCCCCCGGTTCGACGTCGACCGGCACATGGGCGGCGATGGTGATCGTGGTAGCAGGGCCCGCCGCCACCTGCGATGCGATCCACCCCACCACCCGCGCGGCGAGCCGGGCGTCATCGGAGGCCCGCGCCGCCGGGTCGGAGGCGGCGCGGGAAGAGAGGATGGACCGTCGCAAAGCAGCCTTGCCGGACGGTCCCGGCGACGCCCCGCGATCCCCGCCCCCGTGCCCGCCATCCAGCCCGTTTCCCATGTGCGCGACACTACCCCGCGGGTTCCCCGGACCAGGCGGGGACAGTCGGTAGGGTGGCCGCCATGACCACTCCGCACGACGCCCACGACAACGCCGGACGCGGCGCCTCCGGACGCAACGCCGCCCGCACGGTGATCGTCCCCGCGGCCGGCATGGGCACCAGGTTCCTGCCGGCGACGAAGACGGTGCCGAAGGAGCTGCTGCCGGTCGTGGACACGCCCGGCATCGAGATGATCGCCGAGGAGGCCGCCGCCGCCGGCGCGTCCCGCCTCGCCGTGGTCACCGCCCCTAGCAAGGACGGCGTGCTCGGCCACTTCGAGCGCCGCGCCGACCTCGAGGAGACGCTGCGCGAGCGCGGCAAGGACGACATCGCCGACAAGGTCAACCGCGCCCCCGAGGTCATCGAGGTCAGCGGCGTGATCCAAGAAAAGCCCCTGGGCCTGGGCCACGCGGTGCTGGTGGCCGAGGAGCTGCTCGCCGACGACGAGGACGCCGTCGCCGTCATGCTGCCCGACGACCTGGTGCTGCCGCTGGGCGTGATGGAGCGCATGGCCGCCGTCCGCGCCGAGTACGGCGGGTCCGTGCTGTGCGCCCTTGAGTTGCCGCGCGAGGACGTGTTCAACTACGGCGTCTTCGACATCGAGGAGCCCGAGGAAGGCTCCGATGGCGAGGCCGCCGCCGACGTCAAGCGCGTGCGCGGCATGGTGGAGAAGCCCTCCCCGGAGGAGGCGCCTTCGACGTTCGTCGCGGTGGGCCGCTACCTGCTGGACCGGGCGATCTTCGATGCTTTGCGACGGATCGACCGCGGCAAGGGCGGCGAGTACCAGCTCACCGACGCCATCGAGCTGCTGATCCGCGAAGGCCACCCGGTGCACATCGTCATCCACGACGGCTTCCGCCATGACCTGGGCAACCCGGGCGGGTTCATCAAGGCGTGCGTCGACTTCGGCCTGCGCCACCCGTCCTACGGGAAGTCGCTGCGCCGCTACCTCGAGCGCCGCCTGCCCCAGGGCGATTCGCCCGACTTCTGCGACGAGGCACCCGGGGAGGCCTGATGCGTTCGGTCGAGGAGCAGCTCGCGGCGATCACCGCCAATGCGGCGATGCCCGCCCCGGTGCGCATCGCCATTTCGGAGTCCCTGGGGCTGCTCTGCGCCGAAGACGTCGTCGCCGAGACGCCGCTGCCCGGTTTCGTGCAGTCGGCGATCGACGGCTACGCGGTCCGCGCCGTCGACGTGCGCGGCGACTCGGGGGAGACGCTGGCGGAGTTCGACGAGGTGACGCTGCCCGTCGTCGGCGAAGTGTCCGCCGGTTCGCATCATCCGATGCGGCTGCAGCCCAAGCAGGCCGTGCGCGTGCACACGGGTGCGCCGCTGCCGACGCTTGCCGACGCCGTCCTGCCGCTGGATTGGTCCGACCGCGGGGAGCGGCGCGTCACCGCGCTGCGCGCCGTGAAGTCCGGCGATTTCGTCCGCCGCGTCGGCGACGACGTCCAGCCCGGCGACGTCGCCGTGTCCGCCGGCGCCGTGATCTCCCCGGCGCAGGTCGGCCTGCTCGCCGCCGTCGGCCGGTCGAAGGTGCTGGTGCACCCGCGCCCGCGCATGTCGGTGGTCTCCATCGGCGCCGAGCTCGTCGACGTCGACCGCGATCCCGGCCTGGGCCAGGTCTACGACGTCAATTCCTATGCGCTCGCCGCCGCCGGCCGCGACGCCGGTGCGGAGGTCCACCGCGTGGGCATCGCCGCCGGCGAGCCCCGCCGGATCCGCGAGATCATCGAGGGCCAGCTGATCAAGTCGGAGCTGCTGGTCATCACCGGCGCCGTCGGCGGCGCGGCGGGCGACGAGGTCCGCCGCGTGCTCGCCGAGATGGGCGAGATCGACGTCGAGCGCGTGGCCATGCACCCCGGTTCCGTGCAGGGCTTCGGCCTGCTCGGCGACGATCGCATCCCCACGTTCCTCCTGCCGCCCAACCCGGTGTCGGCGCTGGTCGTCTTCGAGGTGATGGTGCGGCCGCTGATCCGCATCGCGCTGGGCAAGGGCAACCCCCGCCGCCGCACCGTCGCCGCCCGCGCCATCGCGCCTGTCGATTCGCTGGCCGGGCGCCGCGGCCTGATCCGCGGCCAGCTCATGCGCGACCGCGAGACGTCGGAGTACCTGGTGCAGCCCTTCGGCGGCGCCACCGGGGCGCAGGCCCACCTGCTGGCGGGCCTCGCCGAGGCCAATTGCCTGGTCGTCGTCCCCGATGACGTCACGCACGTGCGCCCCGGCGACATCGTCGACGTCCTCTTCCTGGCGAGGCAGGCCTAGCGGGGTCGCGGCGGGCCGTCGTCAAGCAAGGACCGCAGGAGCGGGAAGCACCGACCATGGAAATGCGTTCGCAGCGGTTGACCACCCGCGCAGGCACCGTGCGGCTGAGGCCGTTGCGGCGCTCCGACCTGCCCGAATGGCGGGCGGCCAGGCGTGCCGACGAGCACATCCTCCGCGCCGTCGAACCCGCCGGCGACGTGGACTGGGGACGGGCGACGTCGCCGCGGGCGTTCCGGAAGATGCTGCGCGGCGCGCGGGCGGCGGCCTTCGACGGCGACGCGGCGATCGCGGCCATCGAGTTGGACGGGCGATTCGCCGGGCAGATGACGCTCGGCTCGATCCGGCCGTTTCCCGTGGCCACGTGCTGGGCCGGGTACTGGGTGGCGTCGGCGTACTGGGGCGGGGGAGTCGCGACCGCGGCGCTGGCCCTGGCGTGCGACCACGCGGCGGCGCTGGGCGTCCACCGCATCGAGGCCACCGTGCTCGCCGACAATGCGGGGTCGCGCAAAGTGCTCGAGCGCTGCGGGTTCCGCGAGGTCGGCGTCGTGCGCGAGGCATTCCACATCGACGGGGCGTGGCGCGACCACCTGCTGCTGGAGAGGCTGGCGTCGCAGGGCGGGGCCGTCGACGCGCTCGTGGCGGCGGGGGCCGTGGCGAGGTTGCGCGGCGAGACCGCCTGAGTCGCACCCGGCAGAGGGGCGTGGTGCGGTGACTGCGCCGCGGGTCACGGGCGAGTTTCGGCACGGCAACCATTCGGCGTGGCGGGGCCGGATCGGCGGTGCCGGGCGTTAACGTTGGGCCAAACCCATGCCGGGTCGGGGAAGGGCCCGCGGCACCGGGGACATTTCCGACGACAGGAGGAATCCCGACCATGTCGAGCTCTCTGCTCCTCGTGCTCATCGTCGTGGTGTGGCTGTTCGTTCTCGCGCCTCTGGTGGTCAACACCAGGCAGCCCATCCGTCGCACGTCCGAGGCCCTTGGCCGCACCCGCCTGCTCCACCAGGGCGGCGAGTCGGTGGCCACGCGGCGCCGCCGCCCGACCCTGACCGAGCGCGACGTGCGCAAGCCCGGCGAGGAGGTCGACGAGTCGCTGGAGACCGTCGACGCCGAGCTGGATGATCCGATCGATCCGGAGGCCGGCGTCACCGGTGGCGCGACGCGCTACCGCCGCGATCTGGACGACGACATCCTCATCGACGATCTCGAGGACGCCGACCACCGCGCCGATCGCGCCGATCGCGACGCATCGCGCGCCGGTGGTGCTGCCGCCGGTGCCGCAGATGCCGACCGGGACGCCGCCGAGGAGGTCCCGGCCGTCGTCGAGGGCGACGTCGTCTACGAGCTCGAGGCCGCCGACGCCGCCAATGATGCCGACACTGCGGACCTGGTCGACGCGGAAGTCGCGCCCGAGGCCGGCTCCTCCGATGACGCTATCTCGCTTGACGACGCCCCCGCCCGCGCCGAGAAGCCCATCGCCGACGGTGCCGCCGAGGATGTCCGCGCGTACCTGTCGCCGGAGGACTTCCTCGTCGTCGACGACTCCACCGCTGCCAACGAGACGGCCGGCGCCGCCGGGTCCGCCGAGGTTGCCGAGACCCGCGAGGCCGAGTCTGTCGAGGATCGCGACGGCGCCGCTGCGGCTGCAACGAGCGACGCTGTCGAGGCGGAGTCGGCCGAGGAGCGCGACGATGCGGTGCTCGCCGACGACGCGATCGATGCGGAACTCGACGCCGAGCTCGACGGCGAGCGCGACGGCGACCGCGAGTACGAGGACGGGCGCGAGCCCGCCGCCGAACTCGACGACACCCTCACCGACGACGACCTGGCCTTCGCCGAGCGCCGCCGGGGCCGGGGCGGTTTCGATCCCGTCTCCGATGCCCGCTACGCCGAGACCCGCTTCGCGCGTCGCCGCCGCAGCGTCGGCGTGCTGGCGGCGTTCATCATCATCGGCGTCGCCCTCGGCGCGTTCGTCGGCGGCTGGGCCTGGTGGCTGCCGCTGGCCGGTGCCGGCCTGCTGGTGCTGTACCTGGTGTACCTGCGCCGCACGGTCCTGGCCGAAAACGAACTGCGCGCCCGCCGCATCCGCCGCATGAAGATGGCCCGCCTGGGCGTGCGCAACTCCGAGGACGAGGAGCTGGGCATCCCCGAGCGCCTGCGCCGCCCCGGCGCCGTCGTCGTCGAGCTCGACGACGAGGACCCGGACTTCGCCGATCTGCCGTACTCCACGTACGAGTTCCCGGAGGAGGACATCCGCCGGGCCGCGGGCCAGTAGCCGACTGCCGGCCAGCAGTCGGCGGTCATCGCCCGCAGGCCAGTGACCTGCGGATTTTGGCCCCCGGGGCGGGGCTGTTAAAGTTGCTTTCGTCGCAGACGGGGTACCGGTACCTTCGCCGGAATCCGGTACTCCGTAGGCGCGAGGGGCTATAGCGCAGTTGGTAGCGCGTCTCGTTCGCATCGAGAAGGTCAGGGGTTCGATTCCCCTTAGCTCCACGCTCGACACCCGGGTGTCAGCGACAAGGGTTCTTCCGAAGGGGTTCGGAAGGGCCCTTTTTCGCGCTCGGTGCGTCCCGGCTATCCTTGCTTTCCATGAACCGACCCGCCGTACGCGATGGAGCGCTGCTCGTCCTCCGCCTCATCCTGGGCGTGATCTTCATTGCGCACGGGTGGGACAAGATCTTCCTCACCGGCATCGACAAGACGACCGGCTATTTCGTCGCCGCGGGCATCCCGCAGGCGGAGTTCACGGTGTGGCTGGTGGCCATCGTCGAGTTGGTCGGCGGCGCGCTGCTGATCCTGGGCCTGCTGGCCCCGGCGGTGGCGATGGTGCTCGTGGTGACCATGTTGGGCGCCCTGTGGGCCGTGCACTTGGGCAACGGGCTGTTCATGCGCGACGATGGCGCCGAGCTGGTGCTGTCGCTCATCGGCGGCCTGGTCATCGTGTGGGCGTTCGGGGCGGGGCGCGCGAGCCTCGACCGGATGTTCACCAGGTAGGCGGGGCCCATGAAGTGCGAGGACGTCCGCGCCGCGTTGTCGGCCCGCTTGGACGGTGAGCCGTCGGGTGCCGATGACGACGTCGTCGACGCCCACCTCGACGCCTGCGACGATTGCCGCGCGTGGTTCGAGAAGGCCGTCGCGCTGAACCGGTCGCTGCACATGGGGCCCGCGCGCGAGCCGGGTGCCGCCGGGCCGGGCCCCTCGGGCCCGGGTCAGGGGCATGGGGTGGGGCGGGGCCCGGGTTCCGGTCCCTTGCTTCCCGACGCCGCCGAGATGGCCGCATTGTCCGAGCGCATCCTGTCCACCGTGGAGCCCGAGCGGCGCCGGCGGGAACGGACGTGGATGTTCGTCGCGGGCTCCGCGCGCGTGCTGCTGGTGGTCCTCGGCGTGCTGCATCTGCTGTGGGGCATCGAGCTGCTGCTCGGCGCCGGAGGGGCGATGGCGCAGGTGTCCATGGACGCGGGCGTGGACGTCGCCGAAGCGCTCGGCGACGAGGCGGCAGCAGCGGCCGCCGCCCTCGACGAGATCGTGGCCCCGACCATCGACGCCGCGGCGATCCGCATGGCCTTTGCCGTCGGCATGTTCTGGGCCGCGTGGCGCCCGCGCGCGGCGATGGGCATGACGCCGGTCTACGGGGCGGCGGCGATGTTCTCCATCGGTTTCGCCACCCGCGACCTGGTCCTGGGCACGCTCGACGTCACCGATTTCGCGGGGCTGGCGCTCATGGCCGCCTCCGCCGTCGCGCTGGGCCTGGTGTGGCTGGGCGGATACACGCCCTCGGCCATGGCCCAGGCGTGGCGTGCGGCCGCGGGGCGCCCCGTGCGGGGCCTGCCCGGCGAACTCGACTGAGGTCCTCGGCCGACTGACGCGGCGGAGCGCTCGGCCGGCGGGCCTGCCTCCCTACTTCCAGCTGGGCAGCCACAGGCGCATGTCGAAGGTCTCCAGCGGCAGGGGGATGCCCGACATGATGGGCAGCCAGAAGACGAACGCCGCCGCCACGACGGCGAGGTACGCCGCCACGAGGCCGATGCCGATCGGACGGCCCTTCGGCCGCCAGCAGCTGACGTCGGAGGCGATGATTGCGATGGCCACCAGCACGAAGGGGATCAGCGCCGTGGCGTAGAAGAAGTACATTTGCCGGTCGTAGGCGATCAGCCACGGCACCCACGAGGCGATGAAGCCGACGGCCGGCAGCGCGAACCGGCCGTCGCCCCGGAGGACCCAGCGGTACAGGGCCCACAGCATGACGGGCACGAGCAGCCACCAGATCGGCGGGGTGCCGAAGAGCATCAGCCACGCCTTGCAGTCCCGCTCGCCCAGGCACGTGGTCTCCTGTGAGTAGTACAGCATCGGCCGGCCGGACCAGATCCACTCCCACGGCTTGGATTCCCAGGGGTGCTCGTGGCCGCCGGAGGTGGTCAGCGACCCGTGGAACTCCAGGACGCCGCGCTGGTAGTGCAGCCAGTTCTGCACCGCCTCCGGCAGCCACCCGGTGCCGGGGATGCCGGTGTCGCGCTTGGCCTCGGGGATGTGGCGGTAGACCGACGTTTCCTCGGCGAACCACGACCGCCACGACAGCAGGTACACCACCAGCGGCACCGCGACCAGGTGGCCGAGCGCGGGCAGGGTGTCGCGGGCCAGCGCACCGAGCGTCGGCTTTCCGACGCCCACGCGCTTCCTGTCGGCCAGATCACAGAACACGCTGAGCAACCCGAACGCCGCGACGTAATACAGCCCCGACCACTTCACGCCGAGCGCCAGCCCCAGCATGATCCCCGCCGTGAAACGCCACCAGCGCCAGGGCAGGGGAGGGCCGAGGTCGTCGTCAAGCGGCCCCGGATAAGCCGCCAGCCTGCGGGCGACCTGGTCCCGGTCCACCATCAGCGCCCAGGCCGCGCCCATGATGAACGCGGTCTGGATGATGTCGAGCATGCCCATCCGCGACGACACGAACAGCACGCCGTCGGCGATGGCCAGCACCCCGGCGACCAGCGTGGCCACGGCCGAGCCGGACAGCCGGCGCGTGATGTCCATGATCGCCAGCACCACCAGCACGCCGCACACCGCCGACATGAAGCGCCAGCCCAGCGGGGTGTAGCCGAAGAGCCACTCGCCGAACGCCATGACCTGCTTGGCCACCGGGGGATGGACCACCAGGCCGAAACCGGGGTTGTCCTCGATGCCGCCGGAAATCGGGTCGCCCGAGGAGCGGAGGATCTGCCACGCCTGCGGCACGTAGTGCTTCTCGTCGAAGACGGGCGTGCCCTCATCCGTCGGGAAGCTCAGCCCCACGAACCGCGAGATGCCGGCGATGATGCCCAGCACGATGAACGCCCGCGTATCCCACGGCGTCCACCGCACGGGCAGGCGCCGGGGCTTCGGCGCGGCCGTCGCCACCGGTGCGGCACCGCCCGGAGTGGAATCCGGTGCGATGCCGTCGATCGTCGGCTCGGGCGGGGGCTGGGTCACGTCCACGATGATAGGCAAGGGCCGTTAGGATCGCGTCCATGGCTTCCAACGGCGAGACCGACCGCACCCCGACGGGCGACACCGGGGCCGGCGCCGGCTGGGAACCGGCCCGCTCCGGCGGGCGGGTGCTCCAGGCGGGCATCACGCTGGCGGCGACGCCGCTGGGCAACATCGGCGACGCCACCGACCGGCTGCGCGCCGCGCTCGGCGAGGCCGACGTCATCGCCGCCGAGGACACCCGCCGCGCCCGCCAGCTGGCGTCGGCGCTGGGCGTGGAGATCCGCGGGCGGGTCGTGTCGAACTTCGACCACAACGAGGAGCAGCGCATCGCGCAGCTTCTCGACGCCGCCCGCTCCGGGCACCGCGTCCTCGTGGTCACCGACGCGGGCATGCCCGTCGTCTCCGACCCGGGGCTGGCCGTCGTGGCCGCCGCCCATGATGCGGGCTTGCCCGTGACGTGCCTGCCGGGGGCGTCGGCGGTGACCACGGCGCTGGCGCTGTCGGGGCTCAAGGTCGGCCGGTTCATCTTCGACGGCTTCGCCCCGCGCAAGCAGGGCGCGCGCCGCGAATGGCTGCAGTCGCTGGCCACGGAGCAGCGGGCCTGCTGCTTCTTCGAATCCCCGCACCGCATCGCCGCGACGCTGTCCGAGGCCGCCGACGTCCTCGGCGGGGAGCGCCGCGTGGCCGTGTGCCGCGAATTGACCAAGATGTACGAGGAAACCCGCCGAGGCACGCTCGAGGAGGTCGCCGAGTGGGCGGCCGACGGCGTGCGCGGCGAGATCACCGTGGTCATCGAGGGCGCGGGCGTGACCTCGGCGCCGGTGAACCCGGAGGACCTCGTCGACGAGGTCGAGTTCCGCGTCGCCGGTGGTGACCGCCTCAAGGACGCCTGCCGTTCCGTCGCGGGCACCGCCGGGCTGGTCAAGCACCGCGAGCTGTACCAGGCCGTGCTCGATGCCCGCGCCGCGCGCGAGGCCGATTAAGGCTGAGCGCTCCCATTGATCTGCATATTGTTAACCAATTGTGACGATCGTTCACCGCACTATTGGCTGACCAGGGGATATGCGGGCGCCGGGGCGTCGTAAAGCTGCCCGAAAACTGGGAAAAACCTGAGATTTATGGCGTTCACATTTGTCATCCCAGGTCAAGGGCCGTCATGGTGGTTTCATGACCACCTCTGACCGTGAACACGGACCATCAGACGAACGAGAAGGGATCGACTCGGGCTTCGGCGACGCCGGCGGCGTGGCCACCGGCGCGGTGATCCCCCCGCCGGCCATCGCCGACTCCGACCTCCCGGGCGAGGAGCCCGGCGGGCGGTCCGGCTCCGGCATCGACTTCGGCGTCACCCTCCCCGCGATCGGCCTGATCCTGGCCATCGTCGCGTGGGGCCTGATCTGGCCGGACAACTTCGCCAATTTCGCGTCGACGTCGCTGGGCTGGGTCGTCGACAACACCGGCTGGCTGTTCGTCCTGGCCGGCACGGTGTTCGTGTTCTTCATCGTGGCCATCGCCCTGTCGAAGTTCGGGCACATCCGCCTCGGTGGCGATGACGAGAAGCCCGAGTTCTCCACGGTCAGTTGGATCGCCATGATGTTCGCCGCCGGCATGGGCATCGGCCTGATGTTCTACGGCGTCGCCGAGCCGCTGACGTTCTACCGCAACGGCGTGCCCGGTCACCAGCCCAACGAGGTGGGCACGGCCATGGCCACGACGATGTTCCACTGGAGCCTGCACCCGTGGGCCGTCTACGCCATCGTCGGCCTGTCCATCGCCTACGGCACCTACCGCCTGGGCCGCCGGCAGCTGATCTCGGCGGCGTTCATCCCGCTCATCGGCGTGCGCAACGCCGAGGGGTTCCTGGGCAAGCTCATCGACGTCCTGGCGATCTTCGCCACCGTCTTCGGCACCGCCGCCTCGCTGGGCCTGGGCGTCCTGCAGATCACCGCCGGCCTGGAGTACACCGGCCTGGTGTCCAACCCGGGCACGTGGCTGATGCTGGGCATCATCGTCGTGCTGGGCCTGGCCTTCCTGGCCTCCGCCCTGTCGGGCGTGAGCAAGGGCATCCAGTACGTGTCCAACTTCAACATGATCGCCGCGCTGGTCCTGGCCGTCTTCGTGCTCATCCTCGGCCCGACGGTGATCATCCTGAACACCATCCCGACCGCCGCTGGCTCCTACCTGTCGCAGTTCTTCGAGATGGCCTCGCGCACCGGCGCATCGGCCAACGGCACCGCCGGCGAGTGGCTGTCGGGATGGACCATCTTCTACTGGGCGTGGTGGATCTCGTGGTCCCCGTTCGTCGGCATGTTCCTGGCGCGCATTTCGCGCGGCCGCACGATCCGCGAGTTCGTGTTCTCCGTCGTGCTCGTGCCGTCCGTTGTGTCGCTGGTGTGGTTCGCCATCTTCGGCGGCTCGGCGATCCACCTGGAGCAGATCGGCCAGTCGATCTGGGGCGACGGTTCCGCCGAGGGCCAGCTGTTCAGCCTCCTCGACGCGTTTCCCGGCGGCGGCATCGCGGCGTTCGTGGCGATGATCCTGCTGGCGACGTTCTTCATCACCTCCGCCGACTCGGCGTCGACGGTGATGGGCACGATGAGCCAGAACGGCCGCCTCAACGCCTCGCGCCCCGTCACCGCGATGTGGGGCATTTCCACGGCGCTCATCGCCGTCGTCCTGCTGCTCACCGGTGGCGAGGATGCCCTGTCGAACCTGCAGTCCGTGACCATCCTCGCGGCGAGCCCGTTCGTGCTGGTGATCATCGCGCTCATGTTCGCGCTGGTGAAGGGGCTTTCCGACGACCCGCTGTACCTCGACGACAAGGAACAGCGCCGATTCGCCCTGAAGCTGGCCCGCGAGCGCCGCATCGCCGCCGCCGCGGAGGGGCGCCGTGCCGCACGCGGTGGCCGCGGCCACAAGCACGGCAAGACCGGCAAGACCGGCAAGGCCGACAAGGCCCACGTGGCCGACGAGGTCAAGTAGGCCGCGACCGTCCAAGTCCGCCCCCTCTGATCTGTCCGCTTCAGATCCGGCCGCTCTAAATCCGGCGGAGCAGCGGCGCGGCCTTGGCCAGGATCTCGTCCCACTCGGCGGCGGGGTCGGAGTCGATGGTGATGCCGCCGCCGACGCCGGCGTCGACGGTGATGGGGGCGTCGTCAAGCAGGGGCCCCGGGCCCCGGAACTCCGCGGTCCGGATGGCGACGTTGAGTTCCAGCGCGCCCCCGGCCGCCGCGCCGATCGCGCCGCAATGCACGCCGCGGGCGACGGGCTCCCAGCCGGCGATGAGCTCGGCGGCGCGGATCTTCGGCGTCCCCGTCACCGAGGCCGGCGGGAAGCAGGCGCCGATGAGGTCGGCGTGGGGGAGGCCCGCCGGCAGCTGCGCGGTCACCTCGGACACTAGGTGCCACACGCCGGGGGCGGGCCGCACGGCCAGCAGATCGGTGACGCGCACGCCGCCGGTGACCGCGACCTGGCCGAGGTCGTGGCGGACGAGGTCGACGATCATGATGTTCTCCGCGACGTCCTTGCGCGACGCAGCCAGTTCCGCCGGATCGGCCGTCAGCGGCACGGTGCCCTTGATCGGCGACTCGCGCACCGTCGCGCCGTCGCGGACGAGGAACTCCTCGGGGCTCAGGCTCGCGACGACCACGTCGCGTTCATCGGCGTCGATCCCCGCGAGGAATGCCGCACGTACGGGGGAATGCGTGACGACGCGCCGCGCCCACCACCCCGCAGCGGCCCCCACCGTCGGGTTCGCGGCGGGCGATGCGGTGCCGGGAGAAGGGGCGATGTCAGGAAGTGGGGAGGTGCCGTGAGAGGGGGCGATGCCCGAAGAAAGGGCAGTGCCCGCCGGTGCCACGGTCCCGTGGAAACGCGTGGACAGGCACGCCTGGTAGACGTCGCCGGCGCGGATGGATTCGAGGCAGTCGAGCACGCCGCGCTCGTGGGCGGCGCGGTCGCCTTCGTCCCAGTCGATGACGGGGTCATCGGGAAGCTCGAAGGCGGTGGCGCCTGCGAGCAGGTGCGGCAACTCCGCGGCCAGCGCAGCCGACGCGCCGGGCGCCGCGGACCAGGCGTCGCCGTCGAACAGGAGGACGTCGCGGGTGCCCGCCGAAAACGCCTCGCCCGAATAGGGCAGCCAGCCGAAGGTCCACCTGTCCGCCGCAATGGGGTCCGGCGCATTAGAGTCCGCCGCAATGCCGGAATCGGGTGAGGGGGCGGGGGATGGATCGTCGTCAAGCGAAAAAGCCGACGCCGCGGCAACCGGCCGCAACGCCACGTCCGGCGCGACCACCGCCGCGTGCCCGAACCAATCGCCAACCAGAGCCGCCGGCCGCTGACCGGTGGCGGCGAGGTAGGCGACGAGGCGCGCGGGCGAGGGGGTCACGGGAGATGATCGTAGCGGGCGCCGCACCCCGACCTGTGAGGGGAGCGACGAGTCCAGAAAAAGATCCAGCCCACTCTCGACCGAGGTCGAGGCGGGCTGAACGATTGCCCCGATGATAAACCGAAGATTCGGGATGCGCCAGCAGGACGGCACCTACCGTCGAAGGAGCTCCACGGATCGTCTACCGATTCCCGTTGCCGCTCCGGTGATCCATTTCGGCACGGGGACGTCGTAAAGCAAGGAAACCCGGGCCCATGTTCGGGGAAACCGGGCGCGCCCACACTGCGCGAAGCCATCCGGGCCATGGTTTAACCTGAGAGGCATGTCTCGCATCCTCACCGCCGTCGCCTGGCCGTACGCCAACGGACCCCGCCACATCGGGCACGTCGCCGGGTTCGGCGTCCCCTCCGACGTCTTCGCCCGCTACCAGCGCATGGCGGGCAACGAGGTGCTCATGGTCTCCGGCACCGACGAGCACGGCACCCCGCTGCTGGTCCAGGCGGAGAAGGAGGGCGTCACCGTCCAGGAGCTCGCCGACCGGTACAACCGGCAGATCGTCGAGGACCTCGCCGGGCTGGGGCTGAGCTACGACCTGTTCACCCGCACCACCACCCGCAACCACTACGCGGTGGTGCAGGAGCTGTTCCGCGGGCTGCACGACAACGGCTACATGGTGCGGCAGACGACCATGGGCGCGATCTCGCCGTCGACCGGCCGCACCCTGCCGGACCGCTACATCGAGGGCACGTGCCCCATCTGCGGTGCGTCGGGCGCGCGCGGCGACCAGTGCGACAACTGCGGCAACCAGCTCGACCCGGCCGACCTCATCGACCCGGTGTCCAAGATCAACGGCGAGACGCCGAAGTTCGTGGAGACCGAGCACTTCCTCCTCGACCTGCCGGCCATCGCCGAGTCGCTGGCGCAGTGGCTGCGCGAGCGCGAGGACTGGCGGCCGAACGTGCTGAAGTTCTCGCTGAACCTCCTCGAGGACATCCGCCCCCGCGCCATGACCCGCGACATCGACTGGGGCGTGCCCATCCCGCTGGACGGCTGGTCGGACGACAAGGCCAAGAAGCTCTACGTGTGGTTCGACGCGGTCGTCGGCTACCTGTCGGCGTCGATCGAGTGGGCGTATCGCGTGGGTCGCCCGGAGGCGTGGCGCGAGTTCTGGAACGTCGGCGGCGGCGAGGACGGCGCGGGCGCCGAGTCCTTCTACTTCATGGGCAAGGACAACATCACGTTCCACTCGCAGATCTGGCCGGCGGAGCTGCTGGGCTACGCGGGCCGGGGCTCGCGCGGCGGCGAGGCCGGGGAGTTCGGCGAGCTGGCGCTGCCGACGGAGGTCGTGTCCTCGGAGTACCTGACCATGTCGGGGTCGAAGTTCTCGTCGTCGAAGGGCGTGGTCATCTACGTCAAGGACTTCCTCGCGGAGTTCGGCCCGGACCCGCTGCGCTACTTCATCGCGGTCGCCGGCCCGGAGAACCAGGACACCGACTTCACGTGGGACGAGTTCGTCCGCCGCGTGAACAACGAGCTGGCCAATGGCTGGGGCAACCTGGTCAACCGCACCGTGTCCATGGCACACAATAATTTCGGCGAGGTTCCGCAGCCCGGCGAGTTGCTTGACGACGACCGCGCGCTCCTCGACCTGGCCTCCCGCACCTTCGACGAGGCCGGCAAGGCGCTCGGCGCGTCGCGGTTCCGTGCCGCGGTGACCGCCGCGATGCACGTGGTCGGCGAGGCGAATGCGTACATCGCGGCGCAGGAGCCGTGGAAGCTGGCGAAGGACGACGCGCAGCGCGAGCGTTTGGCCACGGTGCTGTGGACCGCGCTGCAGGTGGTGTCGGACTGCAACACCCTGCTGACGCCGTTCCTGCCGGCGTCGGCGCAGAAGGTTCACGAGACCCTCGGCCGCGATGGCGTGTGGGCCGCAATGCCGGAGGTCCGCGAGGTCGCCGACGACATGCCGGTCGAGCCGGTGGGCGTCGGTCTGCCGGAGGCCGGCCGGACGTACCCGGTGATCATGGGCGACTACGCCGATCAGTTGGCCACGTGGGGGCGTGTGGACATGGTGCCGGGGGCGAAGCTGTCGAAGCCGAAGCCGCTGTTCGCCAAGCTGGATCCGGAGCTGGCGGAGACCGGCCCGCAGTGGGCGCCGGTCAACCCGGGGCAGTAGGCGCGGGGCCGGGGCGGACGAGGCGCGGAGCCGCGGCAAGCCCTCGGCCGGCGTCGCTGGTGGGCTCCATCGGGGACTTTCCCGGCGCCACGCGGGCCGAATCGGGTGCCGCCCTCACTAGTGGGCCCCATCGGGGACTTTCCCGGCGCCACGCGGGCCGAATCGAGTGCCGCCCTCGCAAATAGACGCCGAGTGGACAGAAAGAACTGGTCAACCGCGTCTTTCTGTTCGCTGGACGTCTATCTGGAAGTGAAGGCCGGGCGGGGAGGGTGCGTCCGCGGTTCGGCGAGCCCTCCGGCGGCCTTGGTCGGCGCCGCTGGTGGGCGTCGCGAGAACCCGCCGCTTGTCGATGCTGTCCGCCTGCGTCCCGAGAGCCCGTAGGCCGGCGTCGCTTGTCGGTGCCGCCTCATTGGGGCCCGCGACGATTCGTGTCGCCCCATCGATGCCAGGTACCTACGTTTCGGCCAGGTACCTACGTTTAAACGTAGGTACC